>CAJOIF010000024.1 GCA_905234765.1 uncultured Bacteroidales bacterium | reverse complement strand
GCCAGTCACAGTAAAGGTATAGCTTGCATTCGTCGAAACCTGGGTCCCGTTCTCCGTCCAATTGACGAAGGTGTAGCCCGTGTTGGCCGAGGCCGTCACAGTGCAACTTTGACCCGAATTGTAACTGCCGCCACCGGTCACGTTGCCGCCCGCAGTCGGATCGGCACTGACGGTGATGTTGTAGGTCTGCTGCTGGAAATGCGCCACCAGGTTGCGGTTGCCCGTCACGGTGAAGGTGTAGCTGGCGTTGGTCGAGACTGGATTCCCGTTTTCCGTCCAATTGACAAAGGTATAGCCCGAGTTGGCTGTAGCCGTCACCGTGCAACTCTGGCCTGAATTGTAAGAGCCGCCGCCAGAAACACTACCACCCGCAGTCGGATCGGCACTGACGGTGATATTGTAGGTCTGTGTGCCGTCAACGACGACGTTCACGGTGTTGGAGGCATCCGACTCGCCACCATAGTAATTAGTGGTGACATAATAACTATAGGTGCCATTGGTGAGGTTAGAGTCAGTGTAGGTGGTGCTGCTCACGTTGGTGGCTACTGCCGAGTTGTTGCGATACACACGGTAAGTGTATGTGCCGTCCGTCATGTAGGTCTTCATGAGCCAGGAAATGTTGGGGTTGTCATTGTTGGTGTGTTGGGCCCAACTGTCGCCAGAATAGGAAATGTAACGGGCATCAGCAACACCTGTGCTTGAATAAGAGCAGAATACCGCTGGATAGGTGATGCTGCTGGGGGCATACATTACCACCCATAGGTCTTGGGTGTAGTCGACTGGGGCTGGAGTTGTGAGTGTGATGTCTTTCCATCCACTTCCTGAATTGGTATAGCTCTTTTGTTGTACTAATTCTGTTGTGCCAGTCTCGTTACCTTTATAAATGTATAGGGTATAAGACCCAGCAGAATAAAAGTAAACCGATACCTTATTGATGGCCATTCCTGCATATTGTGCCAGCGTGGAGGCCGGATAGCGTTGTGCCCAGTAGGTGCCGGTGGTGCCAGAGTAGCCGACTGCGCTTACCATGTTGCCTGTGCCATATTGAAGTATTGCCGTTTCGGAAGCAGGTGCAGTCCATGTGAGGTTTGCACTTGAGCCGTTGGGTGTGCCTTGTAGGTTGGTGGGTACGGGGCCAGCAAAATGCACGTTGGCGGTCGTGGTGGCCGATTGCAACGACATGGTGCCGTTGGAAGCGACGCTTTTCAGATAGTAAACGTGATTGCCGTATGTCACGTTGCTGTCGGTGTAGCTTGTACCTGTCACGCTGCCAGCGATGAGGTCGCCGTCGCGATAGACTTTGTAAGAAACTGCACCCGAAGCCGCGGTCCAAGTAATGGTGACATTGCGCCCGTTGACGCTTGAATTGACGTTGGTGGGCGGGTTGATGCTCGGCGTGGCGGGTTCGCAGCCGAAGATGGCACCATTTTGCGAATTGTATTGTCCCTGACTGCCACTGCCAGAGCCTCCAGGACCAGGGTTCAAGGCACCGATGGCATAATAGCCATTGCAGTATCCGCTCCAGCCCCAGTTGAAATGGAATTGGTTGTTTTCGTTGTAACCGTCGCACACAAAAGCATGGCCGCCGTCTGACGATTGCCCGGTGTAAATCACAGGACGTCCGTTGTCCAACTCAGTTTTCAGCATATTGATCCATTGCGATTCGTAACTTGATTTGTTGTAATACTGGGTCGTTGTGGCATAGTTGAAATAGGTCTTCAGTGCGTTTGGGACATCAGACGTATAGGCAGCGCTGCCAGCATCACCGATTCCGTAGGCCATATCGATCGAAACGCCACAATGGTAGATCAATGTGGCGACAGCGGTGGCTTCTGTACCGGTGTATCCCATTGAGTAGGAGTTTTTCATGTGGTCCCAATCGTAAGTGGTCGTGGCAAAATTGGCCGACAGGTTTCCAAAGTTAGGGCAATTGTAAGCATGGTTACCCGTGCCTGTCACAGGATGTTCCCAATAGTTCATGACTTGTGCCATAGCGGTAGCCACACAACCTGCGAAGGAATGGTTGCCAGGACCGCCTGAAGTGGAAGGACATAGGTTGTTATAGGGTTCTGTCTGATCCCACATGGTCAGCACAAGCGGACTGACGCTGGTACGCGACTGAGGTTCCAAGCCGTTCCCATTTAGCAGGCTACCCCATTCCGAACGAATCTCCTCAGTGGCTTCCATATGGCGGGAAATGGCGGTGCTGACCTCATCATCGTAGGCTTTTAGCCACGCAAAAACGTTATCAGGCATTGCGGTTCGTCCAAAGCCATTCTCGGTGCTGTAGCCGATGATGGGCGATACACGGTCGTCGGCACTGACGATGACAAAGCAGTTGTCGTTGCCGAAAACGTAGAAGTGTGAGAAGGCGTTTCGGTTGGCGTAATCAATAAGGTGGATGTCTGGCATTTGCTCCATTTTTGACCGCAAGAGCGTTTCGGCAACACATTGTGCCTGGGTCAATTCTATGTTTTCTGCAAAAGATGTCGCAAAAGTCAATAAAGATAGAATTAGGAATAAGGTAGTCTTTTTCATATCATTGAGGTTTTTAGGTGAATCAGACTGCAAATTTAGGAAAAATAAGTTCCAAACACAATCATGTCGGTTTTTCTTTATTTTTGCAAACGAAATAATCCCTTGATACCATGAAAAAATTTGCAGTAATCTTAGCTGGCTGCGGTCGTAAAGACGGCAGCGAAATCAACGAGGCCATCACCCTTTTGCTTTCTTTGGAGCAACATCATTGTGAATACCAATGCTTTGCGCCCGACCGTCCTCAAACCGAGGTCATCGACCATCTCACGGATAAGAAAGTTGCCAATGCGAAGCGCAATATTCTTGTTGAGGCGGCTCGTCTTGCACGCGGACGTGTGTTGCCTATTGAAAACTATAAGGCTGAAGATTACGATGGCCTGCTGTTCAGTGGCGGCTATGGTGTGGCCAAAAACCTTTGCGACTATGCTTACAAAGGGGCCGACATGGAAGTGCAATCCGACGTGGCTCGCGCCATCCTTGAGACCCATACCGCAGACAAACCCATTGGTGGAATGTGTATCGCTCCAGTGATGTTTGCCAAACTGATTCCCGATGTGGCTATTACACTTGGCAATGAAGGTACTCCTGATGCCGATAATGTGCGAAAAATGGGGGCTCATCATGTCCAGACAGAACATGGCGACGTGTGCGCTGACAATGCCCATCTCGTTTTCACGACACCGGCTTATATGCTTGATGCAACGCTGAAGGACGTGTACGATGGTGCCTACAATCTGGTGGAAGCCATTGTCGACACCCTTGACGGTAAGCGCAATTAAATCTTGTCGCCGTACGCCAAATCCCCAGCATCTCCGAGTCCGGGGACGATATATTTGTGTTCGTTCAGTATCGGGTCGATGGCGGCGCACCACAGGGTGACGTTGTCCAAGGGCTTGAAGAGTTTCATCAGGTTGTCGATGCCGGCTTGGGCGGCGATGACGCAGCAAAGATGTAACTGTTTTGGGATGCCTTTGGTGCAAAGGGCTTGGTAGGCCAATTCAAGACTGCCACCTGTAGCAAGCATTGGGTCGGCAATGATGAGGGTCTTGTCGGTCAGGTCGGGAGCGGCTAAGTATTCCACCTTGATGCCGACGTTTTCATGTTTCTCATCCAAATAATAGCGGTAGGCCGATACGAAAGCATTGCCGGCATGGTCAAACACATCCAAAAAACCTTGGTGGAAGGGTAGCCCGGCCCGAAATACGGTCGCCAAAACCACTTCGTCGTCGGGAGTGTTGGCTTTGGCTTCAGCTAATGGGGTCTGTAAGACTTTTTCGGAATAATGTAAGGTTTTGCTGACTTCATAGGCCATCATTTGGCCGATACGTTGCAGATTGTGGCGGAATGTGTTGCGGTCGCTCTGTACCTTAATGTCTCTTAATTCAGCCACATACTGGTTGACGATGCTGTTGCTTGCTGCAAAATTGATGATGTTCACGGCTTGAAAGATTTTCGCAAAAGTAGTAAAAAATCAAGGGCAACCTTTCGGCTGCCCTCGATTTTTGAATCTTTTTATTGTTTTTTTATTTGCGTCCACTGCTTGCGCGGTAGTGGTTGCCGCCGGAGCTGCTTGGACGGCTGGCGTGGGAGCTGCTTGAAGCACTGCTTGAGCGACTTCCGCTACTCGGTCTGCTAGCGCTGCTCGGGCGGCTGTTGCTACTGCTAGGTCTGCTGACGTTGCTGGCACTGCTCGGACGGCTGTTGCTGCTGCTAGGTCTGCTGACGTTGCTGGCGCTACTCGGGCGGCTGTTGCTGCTGTTGGGCCTGCTGACGTTGCCGGCGCTGCTTGGGCGGCTATTGCTGCTGCTAGGTCTGCTGACGTTGCTGGTGCTGCTCGGACGGCTATTGCTGCTGCTAGGTCTGCTGACATTGCTGGCACTGCTCGGGCGGCTGCCGCTGCTGGGTCTGCTGACATTGCTGCCACCGTTTGGAGCGGGCGGGTTGTTGGGAGTCGGGTTGACATTGTGGCTTCCTGAACTCATGCTTCCCGTGTGGTTGCTGGCGTGGCCGTTGGGTCTGACGGTGGCGTTGCTGTTGGGCGCGGGTGCTACATTGTTGCCGTTGGGGGCAGGTGCTGCATTGTGTCCTCCGTTGGGAGCAGGTGCCACGTTGTGTCCTCCGTTGGGAGCAAAGTGGTTGTTGTGGTGGGGTGTCGCGTGGTCGTGATGGTAGCTGTAGGTGTGGTGTGCAGGGCTGGCGGGGTGGTGAGGGTGGTGAGGGGCTCCGTCAAAGTGTCCGTGATGGTGGTGCGACGGCCCGTGATAGCAGTCGTAGTAGAAGCGGATGTCGCAAGGACGGTGGTAGTAGGTCGGGCAGACAGGCACCGTCACCACCACCCAGCGCTCGTTACGCGGTCCGTCCCAGCAGAAGCTGACGGGTTCGAAGTACTCGAAGGTGGTGAAGCTGTAGAGTTCGTCATTCAGCTCGTAGTAAGGCATGATGGTGAAGACCCATCCGTTTTTGATACGGCTGGCCGGAATGTCGATGGACACCCTCTTGATCTTGCCTGCGGCCACTTTCACGTATTTCTGTGCGTAGCAGTAACCGTCGTCAGGGTTGAGATAGAGGTAGACATTTCCTTTGTAAGTATAGTCGCCGATGTTTTCCACATCGTAGTACACCGTAATGGAATTGTTGTTGTATACCATCACGGGCTGTGACACTAATGCGAGTTCGGCTGGATAGCCTGTGACTGCTTTTGCTGCGATGGCTCCTGTCATCAGCAGGAGGGTCATCAGAATGTTCTTGGCTTTCATGGTGGTGTTTGTTTTAGAGGTTTGACTTCAATTAATTCTACCGTTTGCCCAAAACACTACCAAAACCGTGCCAAAAAATCGGCGAGGCACAAATGTACCCCGCCGACTAGTATCATTTATTATGGATCATTCTTCTGTTACCCTTGTCGTGTTTCCGTAGTCAAGTTCGGAATGGTTGGACAAGAACTCCATCATCATATCGTTGGAGCTGCGGAAGGTGCTGGTGCCTTCGTCCTCGTGCTCATAGTCAAACACTGACGACATGTAACTGTTCATCACCACCTTGTATTTGGCGTTCATGTCCAAAGGCTTGCCGTTTTCCAGGGTCACTTCGATATCGGTCATCTCACCGCCTTCGTCTACCTTGTATTTATATGAGCAGCCAGAGCAGTAGATGGGACCGCCGTCCGTGACGAAGCACGATTTCATCAGGCGGATGATTTCTTCACCGCTGAGGGTGTATTGGATGATTTCGTTGTCGAAGGGATCGAGGGTGAAAATATCCTTGATGGTCACTGGGCGTACCGAGAGCGTGTCGAAACGCACACCGCCGGGGTTCTGGAAGCTCATGTCGGCACCTGAAACGACGCGGATGGCATCTGTCATCAGGCAGCCGAGCGACTCATAGCTGTTGACGGCAGTGAGGTTTTGTGCGACGACAGTCGAGAAGTAAGGGTCGCTGTTGTATTCCTTGACCATGGCCTGTACTTTCTCGTCACGTTTCGGGAACTCTTTGACGGAGAGCAATTGCATGTCTTTGTCGACCAATTCGCCGTTGCGGAAGGTGAAGGTGCTGAGGGTCACATATTTGACTTTGGACTCAGCCTGGGTGACCATCACATCGCCGACAAGCTGTTTCTCAGCCACGCGGGTGTGAGTGTGACCACCGAAAATGGCATCCAGTCCGGGGAAGTTTTTGGCCGTTTCGAGGTCGTCCTCATAGCCGCAGTGGGAGAGGAGGAAGACGGCGTTGCAGTCGTTGAGTTCGTCGATGTATTGTTGCAGCACCTCTGTGATAGGCACGAAGTGTGATCCCACGCAGTTATTCGGGTGTGAGTCGGGTAGGCCGTTCAGACCGAGTTGGATGGCGCCGATCACGCCGATTTTCAAGCCGTCACGTTCGAAGATGACGTAAGGGTGATGGTTGGTCATCTGTAATGTGTCGTCGAAGGTGACGTTGGCACAGACGAAGGGGAAGTTGGCCCAAGTGAGCACTTTTCTCAAGCCTGTGACACCGCCATCCCACTCATGGTTACCGAAACAGGAGAGGTTGAAGCCGACGGTGTTCATCAGTTCGTACATGGGTTTGGCAGGCTCGGCATAGCGGTCGTTGATGGGGTTGCCCGAGCGGTTGTCGCCCGCACTGAAAAGCAGCAGGTCGGGGTGAACCGAGCGCAAGCTGTCGATGAGGGCAGCCAATTGCGGGAAGTTGTCAATGTTGGCATGCATGTCGTTGGTGGAGACGACATAGATTTTCTGTTCCTTTGGACTGCAAGCGGCGAGCAGGAACAGGGCAGCAAAAGCCACCAAGGTGAGTTTTGTAAATTTCTTCATGGTGTTTATAGTTTTATGTAGATTTTCGAATTGGCACGCAGAGAGCCGTCAAGGTCGACAACGTTGCCGTAAGCGTCTCTCACTTCAATGCCTTCGAGTTTCAAAGGCAGGTTGTTGGCTCGGCAATAGGCGAGCACTACTGATTTCACTTTCGCACCGTAATATGTGCGCACTTCGATGTCGTTGACAAATGCTTTCATGATTCGTGATGTTTATGGATGGTTGTATATTTACATGGAGCAAAAGTACGGTTTTTTTCCAAAAAAGGACATTTTTTTACTTTTTTCGCTATTTTTGCAGCCATCAATAATTAAAAACTAACACATTATGAAATTAGAAGGAAGACGTGAAAGTACCAACGTGGAAGACCGTCGTGGAAAGAAGACCGCTGCCGCTGCTGGCGGAATCGGTATTGGCGGAATCATTATTTATCTGCTCATCAGCCTGCTGGGGGGAGACCCAAGCCAAGTAATGGAACAGATGGGCACGACAAACCAAACTGAGTATGTCGATGATGGCACGGACTATAGCCAAGTTGACGTGGAACTGATGACTTTCTGCAAGCGTATCCTTGCCGGCACCGAAGACGTGTGGGACAAGGAGTTCAAGAAGATGGGCCGTACCTATCAGCCACCCCAAATGGTCATCTTTAGCGATGCCGTCAATTCGGGTTGTGGCAACGCCACCTCAGCTAGCGGTCCGTTCTATTGCTCCGCCGATGAGACTGTATATCTTGATCTTGAGTTCTTTAAGAACATGAAAAAGGAAATCGGTGCTGATGGAGACTTCGCCTATGCTTACGTTATTGCCCATGAGGTAGGCCATCATGTGCAAAACCAGCTCGGTATCCTTGGGCAAGCACACGAAAAGATGTCTCGAGCAGGCAAGAACTCGGCAGAATACAACCAAACCAGTGTGCGTCTTGAGCTTCAGGCTGACTTCTTCGCTGGCGTGTGGGCATACAACGACAACAAGATGTTCGGCTCATTGGAAGACGGCGACATAGAGGAAGCCCTCAATGCTGCTGCCAAGATCGGTGACGACTACCTACAGAAGCAGGCTTACGGCCGCACTATGCCCGAGACCTTCAACCATGGCACTTCGGCCCAAAGAGAGCGTTGGTTGAAGAAAGGCCTCACCACAGGTGATGTTTCGTTGGGAGACACCTTCTCACCAAGCTACAGTAGCCTATAAAGCCTTGTCCTTTCAATTGTAGATGTAGCAATGGCATTTCTGCACCAACGTAATGAATATGGTACAAAAACGACATGATGTGGACGGCTATTTCTCGCTAAAGCGAATACTGATGCTTTCGCTGGCGATAGTGCTTGCCTATTATGCAATGTTTACCATCATTCATTATTTCAGCCGATTCTCGTTCTTTAACTCCAATACAATAGAGGAAAGGATTCACAAGGAACAGGAGCGCCGACAGATGTTGGAAGCCATTCGTTTCGATACCATCCAAGGCCATACAGAGGGTTCTTTGGTAAGCCGTCAGCGTATTGGCGAAAGCAAGGATGATATTAATAAGGGTGGAAAAGGGTATAAGAGGCCTCGTTTGTGGGCTCAACTCATGCTGAACATCCCGATCACGTTCATTTTGGTTTTTCTGGTGCTGCTCTACAATAGGAGAATCATGAGCATCGGCTTCAAACGGTTGCGTGACGAAGTGGTTGTTAATGTTTTGGGTTCGGCGGTCATTACCATTGCGATAAGTACCGCAGGCACTTTCATCCAGATATTCGTCTGGCCAGATTTCCCTGGTTTGCCCCATTCCATCTATAGGTTCCTTAGGTTGGGATGGACCAATGACTTGACCTTGACTTCCGTAGCCATGGTGACAGGATACCTTTTCCGTTCCCTCAATAAGGAAAAAATGGTGGCTGTTGAGAACGAAGTGCTTCGTGCAGAAAACATACGAACACGTTATGAGGCCTTGAAAACTCAACTCGATCCACATTTCCTCTTCAACTCGATGAATACCCTTCAATCGCTTATCACGGTTGATCCTGAAAGGGCAGAAGAGTTTGTGCAACAGCTCTCAACGGTGCTGCGCTACACCTTGCAGAAGCATGAGGTGGTTACTCTTGCTGAGGAATTGAGATGCACCGCCGATTATTGTCGGATGTTGAAAATCCGTTATGGCGACAACCTATTGTTCGACCACCATATTGACCATGAGAAGTTCGATGAATGTTTGGTGTTGCCCTTGTCGATACAGGGGTTGGTGGAAAATGCCATCAAGCATAATGTGGTCTCTGCCCGACAGCCGTTGACGGTGCATATTTCGACCGATGAAAATGCTCATTTGATTGTCAGTAATAAGATACAGCCGAAGATCACAGAAGAAGAGGGCAGTGGCATCGGATTGGCCAATCTTGCGGAGCGTTATCGGCTCCAATGGGACAAAACTGTGGAGATTCGTGACGACGGAAACGAATTTATTGTAATTTTGCCACTCGTAGAGAATTAAAACACAACATAATATGAAAGCTTTAATAATAGAAGATGAAATGTTGGCCTCGCAGGCTTTGTGCAAATTGATCGAAAAGGTCAGTCCCGAAACGGAAGTCATCGATGTGCTGCAAACCATCGCGGAAAGCAAGGAATGGTTTAAGACTCATCCCATGCCGGATTTGGTTTTCATGGATATCCATCTTGCTGACGGCTCCTCGTTCGCCATTTTTGACAAGGTAAGCATCACCTGTCCGGTTATCTTTACGACGGCCTATGACGAGTATGCCTTGCAAGCTTTTGAGGTGAACAGCATCGACTATCTGCTGAAACCCATCAACAAGAAAGACCTTGAGCGGGCCATGAACAAGTTCAAGACCCTCACAGGCGGCGTTTCCGGTGACTACAAGACCCTTGCCGACATGATTGGAGAAATGAAAAAGCCGAAACATAAGAATTATTTCCTGTTCCCTGAGCGTGACAAACTGGTCCCGTTGGCAGCCAAAGACATCGCCTATATCTGCATTGACGATAAGATAGTGAAGCTTGTCGCCGAAAATGGTAAGGCTTACTATAGTAACCATACGTTGGACGAACTCATGGAACAGCTTGACGAAACGGTGTTTTTCCGGGCTAACAGGCAATATATCGTTGCGCGTAACTCCATCAAGGATGTCTCTGTTTGGTTTGGGAACAAACTTGCCCTTAACCTTACCATGGAAACACCAGAAAAGATTGTTATCAGCAAAGCGCGTGTAAGCGAATTCAAGCAATGGTTTGCTGACTGAAGGGATGGGTGGTGTTAAATTAACTATTTGATATACAATAAATTGTATAAATAGAGGAAAAAATTTGGAGAAAAAGTTTTGCGGGAACGAAAAAAGGTTGTACTTTTGCACCCGCAATCGATGCTTCCGTAGCTCAGTTGGTAGAGCACCTGACTCTTAATCAGGGTGTCCAGGGTTCGACCCCCTGCGGGAGTACGAAATAAACCCTTTCAGTGTGGACTGTGAGGGTTTTTTTGTTTTAGATATTGCATATTATCCTCTTTTTTTGTTTCTTTGCCGAGTAATCCAAATACGAGTCCTATGGAATTAAGCAATCCAACGAAAAAAGCACAGATGGCTCATGTCATCAACCTGATTTCTATTGCCAATCTTGACGGCAACATCACTGAAGAGGAAAAAAATCTTATTTTCCAAATCGCCAACACGTTCGGATTAACCGAAGAAGAGTTTCAATTCTGTGTGGAAACTAGTACGAAATCGGAAGGCAAGGTTTTCTATGAAGTCCCCGAAACGGATGAAGACAAGACCTACTATCTGAAAAACCTCACCATGATGATGATGGTTGACGGTCAGATTGATGAGATTGAGAAGGAATATATCAAAATCGTGGCTGAAAAATTCGGTTACGACGGCGACAAGGCGTTGGACATCCTCATCAAGAGCGTCTATGAAGACTTCAAGGATGCTGGAGATAACGAGAACAAAAAGGAAGGAGATGGGAGGATGAGCCAAGAGGAATTTGAAGCGGAAACCAAGCGTTTGACGGCCTTGGGCAAGGAAGCGTTGATAAACCATGAAATCAGCAAGGCTTTCGACTACCTGTTTGTCCCAGCGCATTTCGATACTGAGGCGTTGAAACTGTTCCTGATGATTCCTGACACTCACACGCGCATGTACTTGTTGAGTGATGGGCAAATTGCTAGGGTGAAGGAGTATGCCGAAAACGGATATGCCGTATCGCAGTATGTGTATGGACGTTACCATCAATTGCTGATGCCTGACAAAGATTCCATTGAGATTGCCATCAAGATGCTTGAGGATGCAGCCAAAGTGGGCGTGAGCGATGCCACATGTGCCTTGTCATTCCTCTATGAAGGGGGACGTTACGGTATGGTCAACAAGGAAAAGGCCCATAGCTTGTTGGTCGAGGCCTACGACCACAACAGTGTCATGGCTGCACGAACCCTGCTCCGCCGTAATGTTTACGGTAACCATGGCTGGGATAGTATCCCCGAGAAAGTCATTAGTGTCATCAAGGATTGGCTTAAAGGCAACGAAAGTGACGACATTTCGGTTGTCAACCCCATCTATTATGAAGTGCTGGGTGACGCTTATGCAAGTATTGGCGACAAGGAAAATGCTGAGACCTACTACCTGAAAGCCGCTGATATGGGCTACGTCGAAGCGCTTAACGGATATTGCAGCCTTTATACTGAGGGCGTCGACATAGAATCCGAATCGCAGGTGGGGATGTATGAGGCTATGCTGACCACGGGATGCGAAGCTGGCGACCCAGGATGCTACATCCTTCGGGCGGCTTTCCATATGGACAACTACGACAGTTACGATGCCGAAAAGCAAGAAGAGATTACCGAGGCAATCAAGGAAGACCTTGAGACTGCCATGACCCTTGGCCATGACATGGCTCCCTATTTCCTCGGACAGGCCTATTATTACGGCAACTATGGTTTCGAGGAAGACAACACAGAGGCATGGAACTACTTCGTGGAAGGCACTCGCCGAGACGATTCCTACGCCTATTCCATGATCGCCCAGATGATTATCGACGGTACGCAGCCTGGTGAGCTTCAGGAAGGCATGTTGGAGTATTGTCAACTGAATGCATTACGCTTTGGCGACGACGACCAACTCAAGAATGTGGTGGAAGCCTACCGCTCCGGCAAACTGACTTATGCCGCCGCCGAAATCGAGAAATACTATATTCCCAAGTATGACAGTATGCCACAGGAAGACGACGATGAAGACGAAGAGGATGATGAGCAAGATTACGATGATTCGGATTACAAGCTCATCGCTGTCGTCAAAACAAATGGTACGGCCGACATTATGGAGTTTGACGTGGAGGCAGGCTGGGACGAGTTGCCTGAATTGGTCGGTGCTCATCGTTTGGATGCCATCCGTGTGCAGCCTCTCTACGACATCGGAAACGACTTGGGTCTGACGGATCACATCACTGGTTGGGTCGACAACATGGGCTTGATGAAAGACCTGCCCATGAACCCGATCGGATGCAAAATTTATCCTGGTCCCATCGCTGGCGACATGATACTGACTTTGGAAGACAAGAGATACAACCCAAAGAGTTTCGAGAGCCTTCAACAGCTTAAGGATGTGGTGGCCGCCCTTGGTGCCAACTTGAAAAACATAATCCTTGACGATGGTCCCGATGACGATGGGCGTTTTGACGCTTATGCGTAACCTTGTCGGGAAGTGTAAGAATTGTTTATTTTTGCAAAAGCAACACAACCATTATGAGTCCACTTCAAACCAATACAAAAACAAACACCAGGGTTGAGCAGCAGATGCAGACCCAGACGAGAGAAAAACAACAGCGTCAGGTAAAACCCTCCGATACCAAGGAATGTCCCAATTGTCATGCCACGGTGCCGAAAAGCAGCGAGTTTTGCCCCCAATGCGGTCGCAAATTGGTTGACTACTGCACTTTCTGCGGTGCTCCAATGGGACGCAACGAGACGGTATGTGAAGAATGTGGTATGCCGGCTGATGGTGTCCCATGTCCAAGGTGCGGCACCCTTAATGTACGTTCGTTCTGCCGTCACTGCAACGAGCCGTTGACCAAGTTGGCCATTAGAGCAGTGGAGAAAGCCAAGCAGGACCCCAAGGTGCAGAAAGCTGCTGCTCTCATGGATAAAGCCGCTGAGCTTGAAGAGAAGATAGAACGCTTGCGAGCCGGTAAGCCTGCCAAAGCCGGTAAGCCTGCTGCAAAAGTGATCACAGAGGCTGAGAAAATGGTGATGTCGATGCTGGGCTTGAAGCAGGAGGAGGAAGAGGCACCAGCCGTGGTAGAGGAAGAGACCGAGAGCCTTGAACAGCTGCAGGAAGAATACCAAAACGTTGTCAAGGACATCAATTCCGTCTTGGAACAGATGACCCCTCCCAGTGGCAGTACGCCTCAGGAGCAGTTCGGGTTCTACTCCGCACAGAAAGTGGCGGTTGAGGCTACCAGAAAAGTGGTTCGTCAGTCTGTAAAGCAAGTGCGCTCGGAATGGGTGTGCAATTTCTGCGGATGCCATCACAAAAAGCCCAGCGAATGTGCCGAGCCATGGCAAGGCGGTACTTGGCTTTACGAAGACATTATAGTAAACACAGTAGTGAACGAGAAATATACAACCTATAAATACGAATAACCGTTATGCCTAATATGTCTGATTTATTGGCCGGGGCGAAGAAGCAGCCCGACGGCAACGAAGAGCCACAAGGCACGGCTACAGCTCCTCAAGGAACAGCAACGGCTCCTCAAGGAACAGCAACGGCCCCACAAGGCACCGCCACTGCCCCACAGGGTACTGCCACCGCCCCACAAGGTACCGCTACTGCACCACAAGGCACCGCTACTGCACCGCAAGGTACAGCTACTGCTCCACAAGGAATGAACGGTCCTGTTGGAACCAATACCAAGGGGACTATAACTGATTTGGGAAAAGTCATTTCCAGCGGCACAGAAGGGACCATCTATCTCCAGTCGGAGGAGAAAGCGCTCAAAGTCTATAACCCGGGTTACCATTACAACAGCAAAATATTGCCGTTGGTGAAGAATCTGAATGGCAAGGGCTTCTTGATTGACCTTTATGACTTTGGAACAAAGGTCATCCAAGGGCGGAATTGTGATTTTGAGGAGATGCAGTTCTGTCCGCTGGGGCCTGTTAGCAGTCGCAAAGACCTGAAAGGCAATGCGGATGCCATTTTGAAGATTGCGCTGCATACCGCCGTTGCCCTCGATGCCTGCCATAAAGCCGGCTTTATCCATAAGGATGTGAAGCCTGCCAATATCCTCATCGAGAATGAAACCACATGGCACTGTCTGCTCTGCGATTTTGGCATCGCCGATATGCTGGTAGATGGTGAGGTGAAGACACAACAGAACAGGACACCCATCTATGCCGCGCCCGAGATGTACCATCCGGACAACTGCATCGTCAAGGACGGCGCGACCTATTGTCGACTGACACCCGCCGCCGACTTCTACTCATTGGGTATGACCATTCTTAGTATGTGGCTCGGTGAATCGGCGTTCAGGGCTCAAGAGGCTGAGCTCGCTTTCCAGAAAAAAGAGGGCAACATCAAAGTGCCTGACAACATGCCCGAGCCGTTAAAGACCATCGTGCAAGGCTTACTCGTCCCCGAACCCGACGACCGTTGGGCACTGAAGGAGATCAAAGACAAGATGGCTGGCAAGGACGTGAAGATTGTCAAGAGGATGAAGATTGTCTACAACAGCGAGAAGAAACAAGTGGCTCATTCTCTCGAAGAATTGGCAGCGTTTATGGTTGCCGACCCAAGCCTCGCCCAGCGTTACATCTACACGGAAAAGTTGGACGAATGGCTCAACCAGCAGCCCGAGTTGCAGGCCAAAATCAAGGAAATTGAGAAAAACACGCAGAAAGACCATGACTTCGGTTTCCTTCAGATCATCCATACCCTCAATCCGCTATATGACTTAGCCCTTAACCTGCCCAAGGCTGCTGGCGACCCCGACTACGCCATGTATGACAAAGGCATCGGTGAGGTGCTCAATAAAGTGTATTACCTTTATTTCACCAAATATCGTCGTGACTTCACGAGCATGAAGCAAGGTTGGGACGATGAAGACGCTGCAATGATTCAAAGCCCCATAATAGCCTATCAAATTGCCAAAAGCTTTGAAAGCGCAGGTGACGGAGATTATTTGAGCTGGTTCCTCAACGAGAAAAATGGTCTGTTCAAGGACAAACGTCTCGCCAACCAAATAGACTTCCTTAAACGAGTGAAACAGGACAAGGATCGCGATAAGAAGAATGGATACAAAGATCAGAGTTACCTCAGTCAGGTGAAGATGATGCAGACCATTTCCGGTTTCAACGCGCAGCCCACCTATCGGATTGACGGTACCAACACCCTGCTCAAGAGCCTTGACGACTTTCATGCCGCACCAGAGAAACAACTCAAAGAAGCCTTGGCTAATGACAAGGGCATCCGAGGCTGGCTCGCCGTGATGCACCAGGAGAATCCTCATGAGAAATCAGTGAAGAGAGAAAAAGGCGACCACAGATACGATATCCTGCTGGAGCAATTCGTCCAAGACTTAGGCCATTGCGACAGCAACAACAGAGAATACCGCAGGTTCAAGGATGCGCAGGACTCGGTCAAGGATGTCACCGCTACTGCCAAGTCGCAGATTAGGCAGGTCTATACGGGAAGTACGGTGCAGAAGATTTTCTCGGTTGCACTGGCCTTCGTGCCTGCCGCGCTGCTTCTCATCAGTATCGTTCTCAATGCCCTCGACAATCCCGTCCTTGACATGGGTGCCCTTAGCAACCAATGGGTGTTTTATGTTTTGGGAGGCATCTTTGTCGTGGCTTCCTATTTCCTGTTCTTTATCGACCGGGTGGGAGGGTGTTTGCTCTCCATTATTGTCGGTGCGGTGGCATCAGCCATTATCATCATGCTGTTGAAGTTCATGGGGCAATACCTGTTGTGGATATACGCCGCCATTGTATTTGCGGTGATAATCATGTTCAGCATTGTCGCCTTATTCAAGAAGAGTCCGTTTGCCATGCGGGCCAAGTCCATCATGAATCCAAGTTTTGCGGATCTTACCATCGACCCGCTCAACTTTGCTTTCAGCAACGAGACCACCTTCAAGCCTGTTAATGACAGCCTCGACCCGCAGTCGATTGACCAATGGAGAAATGATGTCAAGAACCGTTGGAAGACCGTCATTATCTTTATTCTCATCGTGTGGGGCCTCATCGCTTGCAGCTTGCTGCTGCCTAAGTCGAGCCGCATGAGTCAATTCAATAGGCAAGTGAAATCTGCCGCCCTGTTCTCTAACGACAGTATCCCCGCAGAGGAGGAAGAGTTGGAGCCCATAGAAAACGGCGATGGTACCACTGCACCTTTTGTCAAACCTAAACAGAGAGGAATCATCAGACAATGAAACAATGTAATAACTGTAAGACCCAGAACCGCGACAGCGCCAAATACTGCAAACACTGCGGCAAGGTGCTTCAGGCGGAGAACGGAAAGCAATTCGACGACTTGATCGCCAAAGACAATCTGAAAGATACGCTTCAGAAGTTCCAAGACAGCCTTGATGTCTTCAAGCAGTTCCAGTCGATTGGCAACAATGTTCGCATGGGAATGGACTGCGTCATTTTGGGTGATGCTGGCACAGGTAAGAATTTCCTCGCCCAGCGTTTGGTCGACTTGATGCTGCAGGCTGGATTCATCACTAAGGCCAAGGCAGAGTGCGTTGATGCTGCCGACTTCCAGATATGGATGGACGAATTTGATGAGAACCTGGCTAAATGCGAAGGAGGGGTACTGCTGCTCACAAATGTGCAGAAGCTGTTGCCCGATGGCAAGGCCTATGATGTCAACGATCTCGACCGTATCTTCGCGAGGATGCGCAAGCGCGATAACATCATGCCTGTCGTTATCATGACGGGACTGCGACGCGAGTTGGAGGAGTTTCTCTACAACAACCCCGATAATGCCGCTTTGTTCGAGTTCCGCTTCGACCTGAAACCGCTCGACGAGGATGCTCTCTGTGAGATTTGCACCAAGGCGTTGCGCGAAAAATATAGACTTAACCTCACACCCGAAGCCGAAAAGAAGTTAAGGGCGCACTTTGTGTGGATGATACGCAACGGAGACGGCACCAGTTCCAACGGCCATCTCGCTGACAAGAAGGCCGATGAGCTGGCCATCAACGTCATGAAGCGGAGAGGTCGTGAGGTGGATGAGCAAGATGTGCAGGGCATGATTTTCGTGCCTCGCACCGAAGCGGAGATTTGGCAGGAATTGGATGAGTTCATAGGAATGCAAAGTGTCAAGGAAGAGATACACAAGATTATCGACAGTATCAAGGAGGCGAAACGCGAAGGCGGTGTGGCCAAAATCAAGGACCACTATGTCTTTACGGGTAACCCTGGTACGGGAAAGACTACCATCGCCCGCATCTTCGCCGACATCCTCGGTGCGTTGGGCATCTTGCCTAAGGGGCAGTATGTGGAGGTTGCCGGCAAGGACTTGATTTCGGATGTGGTGGGCGGCACCGAACGCAACGTGCAGGATTATGTTGACAAAGCCATGGGCGGTGTGCTGTTCATCGACGAGGCCTATGGTCTCAATACCAGCGACTTTGGTGCGGCAGGTATCGATAAGCTGTTGCCTATCCTTGAAAACAGGAAAGGAGAGTTTGTGTGCATCGCTGCTGGCTATCGCGACCAGATGAAAGACTTCCTGAAGATGAACCCTGGACTTCCGTCACGATTCAACAAACAGATTGAGTTCCCCGACTACAATCCTAAGGAGCTGGAGCAAATCTTCCGCAGCATGATGAAGAAGAAAGGCTTCCATCTCGATGATGAAGCTGAGGACAAGTTGCATATTGAGTTCGAGAACATGTATAACCGTCGTAGCGATACCTTCGGTAACGCCCGAAACGTACGCAACTTCCTTGACGAGGCCATCGAACGTCGTCGCGTCCGCATCCGTACGATGAGTGACGAGGAGATTGCCAAAGAAAACAAATGCCTCACTTACAGCGACATTGCTGGTGAAGGTGTCAACAAAAAGGTCAGTATTCAGGATGTGCTGAAAGAGCTTGACGAACTCGTTGGACTTGAAAGTGTGAAGAACAGCCTGCGCGACTTGGCCGCCACCATCTCGCGTGAGCAGCAGCTGGCCCGCCGCATGAACCGCACACCGAAGATTCCTGTCAGCCACTATTTGTTCCTTGGCAACCCTGGCACTGGTAAAACCACTGTGGCGAGGCTGATGGGCAAGATTCTCTGCTCATTAGGCGTCATTCCCACCTCAGAAGTGTATGAGGTGACCCGTGAAGACTTGGTGGGACAATACATCGGCGAAACGGCACCAAAGACAAGAGATGCGGTGATGAAGGCCATGGGAGGCATCCTCTTCATTGATGAGGCTTATTCGCTTTGCACCGGTGGCGCGAGCGATTACGGTCCTGAGGCCATCAATACACTGGTGCCTCTGCTGGAAAACAAGAAAGGACAGTTCGTGTGCATCGCTGCTGGCTATACCCGCGAGATGGAAGAGTTCCTGGACAAGAACTCCGGCCTGAAGTCACGTTTCGATGAGCGTATCTGCTTCGACGACTATAATGCCGATGACATGTACCATATCTTCCTCTCCATGGCAAAGAAACAAGAGTACCACGCCGACGCTGAGGCTGAAGCAGCGGCCAAGGAATTGTTTGAAAAGATTTATGCCTTCCGTGACCATAACTTCGGCAACGCCCGAACCGTAAGAAAGGCCTTTGACAAAGTCGTGAAGAATCTTTCGAAACGCACCCTCCTCGCCGATGAGAATGTGTCGTTAGAAGAGCTTATGACCATTACCAAAGAAGACATCAACAACGTAAACATCAAGGAGGTCCTATAATGAAATGCCCATATTGTAAAGAAACCATCGATGACGACAGCTACTATTGCGACCAATGCGGCAAGGAGCTGCATTTCTGCCCCGACTGTGGAAAGCCCAAACAAGGTACATCGTGTCCTGCTTGTGGTGCGGACCTTGTGAACGGTGCCACCTTCTTCTTGAAGAAACCGCAAACCACCCAACCTACAGTGACACCCCCTCAGCAAGCTTCACCGTTTTCAACGCAGCAACGTCCTGCAACACAAGCCCCGCAAAGCAATTTTGTGCCTCAAAGCACTTTCTCTCCGCAGAGTAACTACGCCCCGCAAGGTACTTCAGTTCAGGCCTCACCCCAAGGCACTAGCGTGGCTGCTCCAGCTGCTCCAAGAGCCCATGCTTTGACGGGCAACGGATGGCAACTGCCCCTAAAAGAAGGCGTGTTTGGGCGCACTCAGGGCATTTATCCCGAATTCGGCACCCAGCAATACATTTCAGGCCGTCATGGACAGTTCCGTATGATGAACGGACAATGGCAGGTACTCGATTTTGGCAGCACCAATGGCACTTTCCTAAACGGACAACGGCTTGCTCCCAACAACTGGTATGACCTGAACCTTGGTGACCAACTGCAAATTGCAACCACTAATTTCGTCGTAGTATGACCACACTTAGCATACAAGCCATCAGCGATAAAGGCCCGACCCGTGGCAACAACGAGGACATGCTTTCCGTCGGAGGCATCACGTTGCGTGACAACCAATGCAGCCTTCCTTTGCTGGAAATTGACCCTGAGGGTTTTTTCTACCTGTTGCTTTCCGATGGCATGGGAGGCCATGAACATGGCGAAAGAGCCAGCGAATTGCTTTTGCAGCACTTGGGTAACTGTTTCAAACAGAAAATCTTCACTCCCGACACCATCGAAGACCAACTGCGAGAACAAGTGAAACTGCTCAGCGACCAGCTCAACGAGCAGGCTTTTCAGGAAAACCAGTCGCGTCCCATGGGCTGTACCCTCACGGGAGTGGTGTGGTATTGTGGGAAGGTCTATCTGCTCAATGCGGGTGATAGCCGTACTTACCGTTACCGTAGACCCTATTTGCGGCAGATGACCCAAGACCAGACTGAGCGTGGCATGACGGGCAACCCCGATGACAGCAAACTGCTGCTTAATTGCATTGGCGGTGGCAGCTATGGTCGCCTCATCGTGGAAGACATTGGGGAGAAAATCGGCCCCGAAGATGTCCTGCTCATTTGTTCCGACGGCCTTTCCGATATGGTGGACGACACCGTTATCGAACAAATCCTCACCGAGTCAAGCGATCCGGTTCACGACCTCTACAACAAGGCCTGTGAAAACGGCGGAATTGATAATATAAGCATCATCGTAGCAACAATTAAAAACTGAATACCATGGACACCAAATTATTGATTTTTTCCATTATATGCGTTCTTTGTTGGGGCATCGTCATATACGGTGTCACCCGCGTCAATGCCGATGTCATCGAAGTGGTTGACGACGAGGCATGGGCATGTCAGGCGCTGAACAAGGCTGACTTGATGGGCATACATGGCGATGTCATCGGCAAAATTGCCAAGGGTGACTCACTGCATCTGTTGGCCTCTGCATCCGATAAGCCTGAAATGGTGATGGTGCAGACCGCCGACGGCCTTCGTGGCTGGGTGGACAATGCTATCCTTCCCAATTATTATAAAATCAGGTCTATCGAGATTGACGAGCCTGCCCATTTCAATGCCAAGACCTTTGCGAAGAAAATCGTTGGTCAGGATTTTGAGACCTTGGAAAAGCGCTATGCAGCAGCCCTTCAAGTGGTCCCGAACAAGAAGACCAAGGCCAATCCTGATGAGAATGGCTTCTCCGCTGTTTTCCCAATGCGTGTTCATACCAATTCGGCGATGACCACGGCGTATGCCATGGTGCAGTTTGAGAATGGGAAAGCCGTGGCGGTTTCCACTGATTCTCTGACCAACAAGAAGGCAAAGAGAGAACACATTGACCCGTTGATTCCTGTTTTTTTGGATCACGGGATACTTACCAAGGCAGGTCAGAAGGCTTTCCCCGCTTATACCTCCAAACTGCCGGCTGGTGTAGAGAAGGCGAAAGGCCAAGACTGGGTAAACAATGTTGCCAGACTATTTTTGGGCTTGATTGGCTTAATCATGCTTGCGGCTTTTCCCGTGCTGCTGGTTAGCCCATTCATCGTGCTGGTATTCATGTATGTGTATGACGGTTTTTACAGATGGCTGATTGCAATCCCATTGGCGTTGTTGTCCATCATCGTCTTTTTCACCTTCTATTCCATCGTCTCGTCGGTAAGCATTGTGCTGCTTGTTTTCAATATTATTGCAGCTATCGCAATGCTTATTTTCTGCGAATCCACCATCTATTGAACGATGAGTGCCGCGAAACCTGGAGTGGCAAAAGTCTCTAATTCGTTGTCTCCGTTGGCGTAGATGTAATAAGCCTCTACGCCATCTAAACTGTTGATGAGTTCGAGCGATCTTTCCATCCCCATCACCATGCAGATGGAGGCTAAGGCATCGGCCCAAACGGAATTGTCAGCCCAGACCGTGGCACTGAGCAGTTGATGTTCGACAGGATAGCCTGTCTTCGGGTCGATGCAGTGGGAATAACGTTTGCCATCGCGTTCAATGTATTTTCGGGTGCTTCCCGAGGTGACCAATCCTTTGTCGAGCAAGGCGACGCGGGTCTGCACAAGTTGTTCTGAATCCCAGTTCTCGGCAGGTTTCTCAATACCCACAATCCAAGGCTTGCCGTTGGGTTTGCCGCCCCGTGCCATGATTTCGCCGCCCGTGTCGACCAAATAGTTTTTGATGCCACGACTGTCCAGAAACGAGGCAATCAAATCAGAGGTGTAGCCTTGTGCTATGGCGTTGAAATCCAGTCGCATGTTCGGGTTTTCTTTGACGACTTTCCCATCCTCGATATGGATGTTTCGGTAGTCAACCAATTGCTTAAGACTATCGATGAGCTGTGAGATAAGACTATCGCCAGTTTTGTAACTGAATCCCCATGCTGCCACAATGGGGGCAATGGTGGGGTCGAAATAGCCGTCCGACAAAGCGGCGGCTTCCTGAGCGATGCGGAAATTGTCGATGAAGATGGTATCGAGTAGGGCTCCTTCGTTGCGGTTGACTTTGGAAATCACGGAACTGTCGACCCAAAGGTTGACCGACATGTCAACGGCGTGAAAGATGGAGTCGATTTCATGTTGGAAGTTTCGGTTCTGTTCGTCAAAATAGGTAATGGCGTAGTAGGAGCCTTGCGCCAAGCCTTGCAATACTATCTTTTTAGGCTGTTTTGCGCATGATACAAGAAACACCAGACATAATAAAAACGCTAATACTCTTCTCATAATCCTCAATTATAGCTCAAACGTTGCGCTCCATTTCCAGGAGAAGTTGTTCCAGACATTGTCAAAGGCATAGGGGCCATAACGATACAATACACCCACGCCGACCTTGGCCCACATTACGCTGAGCACCCCTTTTACGATGAAGCCGCTTTCGTAGTAGCCTTTCTCCATGGTGTTGAAGTTTTTGTGCGTGTAGGCCTCGGCACGTTTCATGTCACCCCAGCCGATATTGGTGACGAGGGTCAGCTGTGGTTTGAACCATTTGGAGTTTGTTTTCCAAATCATGCCGCTGAAGTTGTGACTCAGATAGAGTGCCGCGAAACGGTCGCTGAAGAACTCGTCGTAGCGCATGGTGCCAAAACTTCCTGGCGAATAGAGTCCGAAAGGTTCATGCGAGCCAATGAGGTCGAAAGTCTCCATCACGGGGCAACTCTCTGAGGCATAGCCTGCCTGAAGGATGACTTTGGAAACGCCCATATAGCGGAAGTAGAAGTTCTTCGAGACCTCGAATTTGATGCGGTCGTACTCGTAATCGCCGCCCAAAAGGTCGGGGAAGGCGTGGGTATAAGAAACCCAGACGATGGGATAGGTGGTGCCAAGCGATTGGATTCCGTTGGGCTTGCTGAGGAACTTTTCCTTATAGGCAAAGCGTAATTTTACCTCAGCGGTGGTGAAATGGGCGTGTGTCAGCGAGTCGGAGGGGATGTGGTAGAACTGTTTTATGTAATCCTTATCGGAGGAGCCGAGGGTAAGAAACCCCTTGAAATGGCGGGCAAAACGAGTACTGAAAGCAGCTGTGATGGCCGTTTTGCGCACATGACCGTTTTCGTAAAAGTTGTATTTATAGTCGTTCTCTGAGAGCAGGTTGATGTTTTCCTGAAAACCTCCGAATTCACCAATGGCATCCGATTTGTGGTCGTAACGGAAATTCAGTTCCATCTGTCGTTGTGGCTTGAGCTTGAATTTCAGGCCACCACCATAATCCAAGGCGTCAAGACGGGTCCAATAGCCGACGAAGCCGCTGATGCTGAACCAGCGTGCAAGGCGGTTGTTGGTTGCGGCACCGAAACCGAAATACCAGCCTCTCGTGGTCGACAGGTTGATTAATTTGCCGATGTCGATGTCGAAGGGACCGATTGGCAGTGCGGATTGTTCCAATAGCTTGTCGGTGATGCCCATGGCGCGGTCAAAGATGTTCGAGCCGTTGGTGATGGAGTCGACGAGTTGATAGGTGGCTCTCACTCTTTGGGTCAGCGAGTCGATGCGATGCTCGGTCCAAAAGGCCTCATCGCGATAGGAGGCTTTGGGGTCGACGACGATTTCCAAATCTGAAAAACGTCGCTTTGAAAGGTCGGGGTTGATTTCAATATCAGAGAGATAACTCTTTCCAATGGCGACCATGGGGAAGGCGTTGCCGTCAATGCTCACCGCCATGCTCGGGAACCTGAGGTTGGTATTCAGCTGTTTCGGAAACCATTGGCCGTCCACTTTTTGATACAACTGTTGTATGTTGGCAGTGAACAATTCGCCCTGTTCGTTGGGCTCTGCTTTCACGCTTTGTAAGCCCCATCCATCACTGTTGACGGTCATTGTGCCGCGCAAGCCGTTGAAGGTGCTGCCTTTATATGGATGGAAGGAAATGACGTAGAGCGAATCGCCTTGCCCGATGGGATGCGTGGCTTCCAAAGTAAAGAAATAACGGCTTTTGCTGCCTCGGCTGATGGGGTTGATATAGTTGGTGCCAGCCACGTTGATGACCTCATCGTAGAAGCTGATGCTCTGCATACTGTTGACCAAATAGATGAAGGTAGGTTCTTTCATGCCCGCGATTTTGGTGCCGAGTACGTTCTGAAGCTTACGGTCAGGCGAATGGAAAAACACCTCCGAAGCAGTCTCCATAACCATTAAATCGCTCTTTTTCAGGATGCTGTCAAACATTTGCATGGCACTTTCTCCAGTGGGTTGGGCCTCGGTCAATGCCTTGCCGAAATCGCTGCTGTCAATGGTGATGACCATTTGGTCGTAAATATGGTAATGATACGACTCTAACGAGTTGGGGTTGTTGGCTTTGCGGTGTGCCATCAGGCTGTCGATGATGCGGTGTGCGGGATTTTCGCCCGCATTGATGACGATTTCGGACAACTCGAAAGTGATGGGTTGCAGTGCGATATTGTATTTCTTTGTTCCAGGTTGGAGGTCGATCTGTTTTGTCTCATATCCCACCGAGGAGAAAAGAATGGTGCGGATGGGGTCGTTGGAACTGACTTCGTAACGGCCGTTGATGTCGGACATGGCACCTGTCAGTCCGCCATTGACGACCACGTTGACAAAAGCCAATGGCTGACGGTTTTGCGCATCGGTGATTTTGCCGGTCACGGTTTGGTTTTGCCCAAACAAGTTTAAACTTGCTGTGGCAAGAAGTAAAAACAAGAGAAGACTTGTGCGCAGCAAGGGCTTCATTCTTGGGTCTCGATTAGGTAAATGACTTCGTTGTCGCGTTTCATCAAGTAATTCTCGCGAGCGACCTTTTCCATGGTGGCGGTGTCGTTTTGCAAGGCATCCAAAAGCTGTTGACTCTCAGAGATTTCCTTTTGGTAGAATTCAATCTGTTTCTTTTGGCTCTTCAGCGTTCGGCGAAGGCGGATCTGCTCGAAAAGATTGAACTGGTCGATGAAGAGAAATACGACAAGAAATACAATGATTGTATACACGTATCGGTTGTTGAGCTTGCGGAGTATTTCTTTGAAAGTCATGGCGTATCTTTGTTTTTCAAATTGCAAAGATACTACTTTTCCTACTTTTGTCCTATACAATTTTTGGAAAATTTGTATTTTTGCCGCTCAAAACATCACAAAGACCGACACCCAATGGTTAATAAAAACGGTATGTCAATTATGAAAAAGTCATTTGCAGTCCTTGCATTCTTTGTATTGGTGACTTTTTGCAGTTGCACTAAGCCTTCGGGTGTCCTTGTCACAAAGGAATTCGTCATTGAAGGTTATACCAGCTTGAGTGTGGAGGATTCGTTTGAGGTTACCGTTAGTGACGAAGTGAACAAAATCCTTGTTACGACTGATGACAATATCATGCCGAAGGTGGTGGTGAAGATAGAAAACAATGTGCTGAAAATCTATCTCAATTCGATGGTGCTTAGTAGCAGGAAACATTTGGAGGTGGTGATGCCATATAAGCCCGATTTGAAAAGTGTTGAGTTGTCGGGAGCCTCGACCTTCCGTTCAAATTACGCTCTCACTAATCAAAAAGTGACAGTGGAATTGTCCGGGTCTTCGGAGTTTTATGGCGACATTGAGTCTTCGGATGTTAAGATAGATTTGTCGACGGCTTCCAAAATGGTCGGAAACGTTACCGCCAGCGATCTCGAATTGGATTTGAGCACCGCCTCGAATGCCACACTGACGGGATTCGTCACCTCGCTCAAATTGGATCTTTCGGGTACCAGTAATCTTAAAAAGAAAATCGAAGGATCGCGTTATGCCTTGTCATGTGACAAGTGTAGGGGTGAGATGTCAGGCGCTAGCAATGCCTTCATCCATTGCGACAACAGTATCCGTGTCAGCCTTTCGGGTACCAGCGACCTCCATTATACGGGCTATGCCGCCACTACGGGTAGTTCTACTTATGGCGGCTCCAACATCATTCACGATGTGCTGTAAGTCATAGCACCTTTTTCATCCGCCATTTCCACTGGTTTTTGGCATCGGCAGGAACATTGATTTGGTCGTCCACAGGGTTGGGTGACCAATTTTTTTCGTCCAAGTCCAACAGGTCTTGCAGCGGGTAGATGTTCCACTTTGAAGGGCTGTCCAAGTGCTTTTCCATGATTTTCCGGAGCGTTTTGGCGGTGACTTTTCGGTCGTCAAGGTCAAGGCTGTCAAGGAATTGTCGGGTGCGAACACGGTCTTCGGCTAACCAGCCGCGCAGTGTGGGCATGTCGTGGGTGCCGGTGGTATAGACGCAGTTCTCGGGAAGGTCTTCGGTCTGCACAAAGGGATGTCCGAACACCTTGGGCATACGCTGCACTTCGAGACTCATGATGCCCAACTGCTGCATCACTTCAGGCACACAAGCGGGAATCATGCCGAGGTCCTCGCCACAGGCAATCATTTTTGTGGCATTGACCAAAGCAGGCAATTTTTCCAAAGCCTTTTGTTTCCAGAATTCGTTGTGGCGATGGAAGTAGAAGTCCTCATAAATTCGGTCAATGGCCTGCTTTTGGTCATCTTTGAGGGCTTGGTAGGCCTTGGTTTTCTGCAACTCGATTCGAGGGATATATCGGTCTTTTTCGTTCGGGTCAGGTATGAAAAGCGTATCCACACCTTTCTTCAAATGTTTGCTTTTGACAAAATGAAAACCTTGATTTTCAATTTCTTCCGCACTCAAAGGCAATGAAGGGTTGAAATGCCCCAACAAGCCCGACTTGGCGGTTTTGGGTATCTCCCAAATGCGGAAGAAGCCCAAGATATGGTCAATACGGTAGGCGTCGAAATAGCGGGCCATCACCTGCAGACGGCGTTGCCACCAGGCGTAGCCTTTGGCCATCATCTCCCAATTGTAGGACGGGAAGCCCCAGTTTTGTCCTTCGGCAGCGAAGTCGTCGGGTGGGGCCCCGACTTGCACGTCAAGGTGGAACAACTCGGGATGGCTTTTCACATCCACACCTGAAGGATTCACCCCGATGGGGATGTCGCCTTTTAGCAGCAATCCCTTGTCGTGCAAGGCTTTGACGGCTTCGCGCAGTTGCTTGTCGCAGTGGTATTGCAGGAAAAGATGAATTTCCGTACCGTTGCCGTCGCGTTCGGCGCAGTATTGGGCGTAGTCGGGGAGCCAGTCGGCGTTTTCTTTGCAGAATTGTTGGAAATCAGCGGTTTCTTTTAAAGTTTCCCATTGTTGCTCAAAGGCGATTTGAAAGTATTTCCATTTGGCTTTCAACACTTTGGGATAATCGACAAAGTCTTTCCCGTCGAGCAAGGTACGTGTCCGCTTGAAAGCGGCATCTTCCTTGATTCCCAATCGTTTGAGGTTTAAATAAATCGGATTTAGTGCAAAGGCCGAAATGGCATTGTAGGGATAGGAATCGCGCCAGTCGTAGTGCGCCGTTGTGTCGTTGATGGGCAGGATTTGAATGATTTTCAGTCCGTTGGCCATGCACCAATCGCCCAATTTGGGTAAGTCGGAAAACTCGCCGATGCCGAAATCATCCTCCGATTGCAGACTGAACAGCGGCACAGCCACGCCTTTCATGGTTTTTCGTTCGGTGAAGCCGAACCAATCCCAAACGCGGTCTTTGCCCTCGGGCAAAACGCGGTTGGGGCCATCTTCCCAACGGATTTGGTCGTTTTCGCGGATGAAATATTTGTATTCCACGGTTGGTAGAGACGTGGCGCGCCGCGTCTCTACGGAAACAGACCAAATTCCTGGCCCCACATATCCCATCGCCACGGCCTTGTCCGTGTTCCAATGGCCTAATTCTGCTGTATTTCCCGTGAGGAACAATTCCTCGCCCCAGCGGCTGTCGTATCGTAATCGGAATAACGTTTTCATGCCGCAAAGGTACAGTTTTTATTCTATCCTCACCTGATACAACGCCTTCCGCCGATTGATACCCGTCGGATAGATGAAATACAAAACTCCGTCGTGGATTCTCATCTTTTGTGCAAAGGGAAAGCCGCTGAGGTCCATTACGGCGGTGGCAGTGCCAGTCTTTAAGTCGATACGCTTGAGAGTGTAGATGCCATCATTCACGAAGAATGTGTAGAATTCCTTTCGGGCTACATCCACCATCATCTTTTGTTTCCAGCGGCGGTCGGGCTCCATCTTGCCGTTCCATTTACGATATTCGTGAAAGGAGAGGGGATAGTGTTCCAGTTCGTTGCCGACAGCATCAAAGACGATGGTCTCGTTGTCGGTGTAGGCAAAGACGTAGAACTTGTTGTCGATTTCGTAAATTGGGTTGTAGATGGGGTCGGTGACCCAAAAATTGTTGCCGAATCCGCCTGTGCGTAACATCAGCCAAATATCGTCGCAGCCTTCCTCGTCAACAATGTAACATAATTCGTGCGGATCTTCCTTGCTGAAAGGCTTGTTGTAATAATAACCTAACTCCTTGTTGTAATAGTAGTATTTCCCGGTAATGTAAACACTGTCGGAGGCGGCCACGATGGGTGAATACTTGTCGTAGAACCTCGTCCGCGACATCGGGACACCGAGTCCCATTTCTTTTTTGCCTTTGTAGTATAGGAATTCGAGTTTGCAGGCTTGATAGTCGCTGATGGCATGAATGTCGCCAAAAGGGTCTTTGTAGAGTTGTTTATAACGTGATGAAATCGGAAATTCGTCTAACGTGTCCATGTCGAAGGAGAGGTGGAGCAGGGCGGAGTTGCGGCGGCGATAGACAAGCAAATAAAGGCCGTCTTCGCGGAGGGTGTAGTCGATGACGCTCATCACGGGATTGTCGAAGGCAATGTGTGGTGCATTGGCCGTGATTTCCACCTCGAGTAGTTCGTGGCTTTTTGTTTTCATGCTGATGATCAGGCTTTTACCGTTAATATCTTTCTCCTTCAGGATGTAATAGGCGGGCTCGAAAACCATGTGGGCAAAACGGAGTTTCTCGCCTGCCTTGGCATGGTCGAGCGTGAAGCGGCCTTTGTCATCAGAGATGGAAACGAGGAGCGAGTCATGCACATACACGCTCACATTCTCAATGGCTTTGCCGTTCTCGTCCTTGCAGTAGCCTTGCACTATGGAACGCTCTTGGGCGGGAAGATGGATAGTCATTAGTAAGAATGCCAATAATGCATAAAATTCTACCTTTTTCATTATGCTGTAGTTTTGCTCTAAAGAATTTCCCCTCCGGGGAATGGAGTTGCATTTGTTCTGTAAATTGCGGCGGTAAAAGTCGTTTATCGACTTGTAACATCTCTATCCGCCGCATTTTGATACTTTGTTTCAACTCCATTCCAGCAGGGAATCTCTTTCTTTATTATCTCGTAGCAAAACTATAGCAAAAATCCTCGAAAAATCCAATCTTCCTAGGCTAATTCAGATTTTTCTTCTATTGTATTGTTGGAAATCAGTCATTTACATAAAATCCTATTCAGATTTTTCTGGTCTCGAAAAGGGCTGAAATCAGGTCGGAACCAGCCTTTTTCTTTAGGTTGGAGCGGTATTTCAGTGCCGTGTATTCGGTGAAGCCCATCAATTCGGCTTCTTCCTTCGAGCGAAAACGGAGGAAATTGAGCACGGCGATGTGTCGCTCTGTTTCGCTCAACTCGGGATGTGCAGTGGCCAATTCGGTCAAGGCCCGCGGATAAACAGCCTCAAACTCGGCCAAAATCTGCTTCAAACGGTTCTCACCGCCCGATTGGTAAATCGTCATGGCACGTTGTTGCAGCACTTCCCGTGTGTGTTGAGCGGCCTGTTCCACCTTGTATTGCAACTCGCGTTCCGCTTCGTCGTGCCGTTGTTGGGCTTCAATCAACCTTCGTTGCGCCTCGGCCTCTTGCGTGGCCATGCGTTTTCGGTTGATGCGTTGCACCACGATGACCACGATAGCTGCCAATATCATTGCCAAAGGCAACCCCACGATAAGCATTGTTCTGGTTTTCTTCTTCCGCTCAATGAGCAATTTGGCTTCTTGTTCTTGTTGCAAATGATTCTGAAACAGTTCGTTAAGTTGTGAAACCCGAGCCATTTTCATCCTTTCCTGTTCCGTGTGTCCTGCGTGATAGACTGCATATTGGGCGGCTTCCAGTGTGTCTCCTTGGCTTTGGTAAATGTCGTGCAAGAATTTGGCTACCAAGGCTTTGGTTTCAATGTTCTTGTTTTGTTCAAAGGTCGGCTTCAGATAGACCAAGGCCGAGTCATATTGGTTTTCGTTGTAATAAATCTGCCCGATGAGGAAGAAATGCCAGGGTTTTTCGTAAGAATAAGCTTGCGCCGCAATGCGTTTCAAGTCGCTTACGGCAGGTTCAACATTCTCGCTCGATGCATAGTTGAGATTGGCCTTGCTTGACATCAAAGTCCTGAAAAGTTGGCTGTTTGTGTCGGGCAACAGCCTCAAGGCTTCATCGTAATAATAGAGCGCACTGTCATACTGTTGCGATTTGCTGTATTGAAGCCCTATGGAATACAACGATCTGGAATAGTCGTCTGGAAAGATGGGTTCTAATCTGTTGAAAGCAAGTGCCTTTTGGAAACAATAAATGGCGGGTTCCTGCATATATTGGTCGGAAAATAGGCTGCCAAGGCGACAATAAATCAGCATCATGAAACGGGGAATGTGTTTTGGTTGTAGAGACGTGCCATGGCGCGTCTGTACAATCGGGAAATGGTTCTCCGTGATTTCCAAGGCGCAGATGTATTCGTTATAGGCCTCGATGACGCTGTCATGTTCGTAATAGCCTACGCCGTTCATGTAATGGGCGCGGGCGGCCAGAAATGCCTGTAGGGGCGCATCGAATGCGTCCGCCTCGCGTGTTTCCATCATCATCAACGAATCAAAATACCCCACCGACCGCAGCAGGCTTTCGCGGTTGGTTTGGGGAAATTGGTTTTTGAACAGCAATTCAGACAGCAGAAGATGGGCGTAACGACGATTGTGTTCTGTTCTTGTTGAGAGGGTTATGGTCGCGCTGTCGGGTTTGAAATAATAAACCAGATGCATCAATGCGCTGTCGGGCTGATACCACATTAGGCTGTCGATGAAGACTAATTCAGGCGATGCATCGGGTGGTAGAGACGTGCCATGGCGCGTCTCTACAGGGGTGTTGCAGGCAGCCAAAGCCAAAAACAAAATCCATCCTATGAACAACCAATGCCGTTTCATCGCCGCAAAATTAGTCAAAATTCGGTCGGTTGAAGGTGAAATGATTATCTTTGCGCCATAAAACCGAATTACCATGACCGCTTTCGACTTCTTCAATATCATCCGCTCCATCCCGAAGACACTGCGCTTCAACCTGCATTATTTTCCGCTGAAAACGGCTTTGAAATTGCCTGTCGTGGTATCGCATCGCACTTATTTGCGCGAGCTGCATGGTAAGGTGGAACTTCCCGAAAAAGTGGAGCGTGCTATGGTGAAAATCGGCTTCGGCGATGTAGGGCATTACGACCGCAAGCGCTCGCGTAGTATCTGGCAGGTGAGCGGAACGGTCAGTTTCGGGGGTAAGGCGAGCATCGGGCATGGCTCCAAACTATCGGTGCGTGGCCATTTGCGTCTCGGCGCGGATTTCAACATGACAGCGGAGAGCACCATCGTTTGCGCCAAGGAGATTCGTTTTGGCGACGATTGCCTGTTGAGTTGGGACATCCTCGTCATGGACACAGACGAGCATCCCTTGTATAATAGACACGAGACTGCGAGACGCGAGACGCGAGACCCCAGTCTTGTCTCGGGTCCTGAAGTCCCGTGTCCCGTGTCAAATGATATGGAGAACGAGCGCATCAATCCCGACAAGCCCATCATTGTGGGCAACCATGTCTGGATTGGGTGCAAATGTATACTGCTGAAAGGTGCCGAGGTGCCTGACAATACCGTTTTGGCAGCAGGTACACTACTGAAAGCACCTTTCAGAGGCGAAAATCAAGTGATTGGCGGCAACCCGCCGTCAATATTAAAAAGCGAGGTGCATTGGGCACATTAAATAGCCCATGTCATTCCGAGCTTTTTGAAGGCATAGATATGCTTGCCTTGTAGGCTCGGTATGACATGCCTTCAAAAGGCGAAGCGAATCTATGGGCTATTTAGGCTTATAGACTATCAATAACCTTACACAAGTTCTCAAAGATTTGCGGGATTTCTCCCACGCCGTTTACGGCGTGTAGGTTGCCCTTGCCTTGGTAGAAGTCGAGCACGGGGCGTGTCTTGGCCTCGTATTCCACGAAGCGGTGCTTGATGGAGTCGAGGTTGTCGTCGGCGCGACCGCTGGTCTTGCCGCGTTCCAACATTCTTTCGATGAGCAGGTTTTCAGGCACTTCGAGGCTCAACACGCCTGTCAGCGACATGTGGAATTTCTCCATCATCTCGTCGAGGATTTCGGCTTGTTTCACCGTGCGCGGATAGCCGTCGAAAAGGAAACCCGCCGAATCCATGTTTTCGGAAAGTTTCTTCTCGATGATCTTCGCCACGATTTCGTCGGAGACGAGGTTGCCTTGGCTGATGATTTCCTTGACTTGGAGACCAAGTTCGCTCTCGGCGGCGATTTCTTCGCGCAGGATCTCGCCTGTGGAGATATAGGTCAGGTTATATTTCTCGCGCAGGAACTGCGATTGTGTTCCCTTGCCTGCCCCAGGAGGTCCAAAAAGAATGATGTTTAGCATGATGTATTGTTGATTGTTGAATTGTTTGATTGATCTTAAGCTTATGGCTTATTGCTCAATTATCTTATAAATGTCAGGTAAATTGCGTCCTTGTTGGTCATAATCCAGTCCATAGCCCACGATGAATTCGTTGCCGATGTCCATGCCTTTGTAGTTGATGGGGTAGTCGTATTGGAAGGACTTGGGCTTGAAGAACAGGGTGGCGATGCGCACATCGGCAGCGTTCAAGTCGCGGAGCTTTTGTAAAGTGTAGCGCATGGTGTGGCCTGTGTCGACGATGTCCTCCACCACGATGACATGTCGCCCGTCAAGGGAATGGTCTAACCCGATCAGTTCGCGGACGACGTTGGTGGTCGTTGTGCCAGAATAGGAGGTGAGTTTGACGAAGCTGATTTCGCAAGGGATGGTCAGCCGCTTGAAGAGTTCGGAGGCGAACATGAAGGCACCGTTGAGCACCACGAGAAACAACGGGTTCTTGCCGTCAAGGTCGCGGTTGATTTGGTCGGCTACCATTTGGATGTTGGCTTCAATTTTTTCTTGGGGGATGTAAAGCCCAAATTCCTTGTCTAATACTTTTACTGTTTTCATTTTCAAAGGATTGAGGTTTCTTGGCCCTTGTGGGTAAAGCGTTACAAATATACAAAATGCTTCGATAGGGACAATTATATATAGAAAAAAACTATTTTTGCCATCAGTACGGCTGCCACATTGTGACAGCCGTACTGAACAACTGAATAACTGAACAACTGATAATTGTTATGACTCCAATAGTAAGCATCATCATGGGAAGCACCTCCGACCTTCCCGTTCTTGAAAAAGCCGCACAGTTCTTTGACGAGATGGAGATCCCGTTCGAAATGAACGCCTTGAGCGCACATCGCACGCCTCAGGAAGTGGAACAATTTGCCCGCGAAGCAAAAAGCCGCGGCATCAAGGTCGTCATTGCCGCAGCGGGCATGGCTGCTGCCTTGCCTGGTGTAATCGCCGCCAACACCACCTTGCCTGTTATCGGCGTGCCGGTGAAAGGTATGCTCGATGGACTAGACGCCATGCTGTCCATCATACAGATGCCTCCTGGCATCCCTGTGGCCACGGTGGGTGTGAACGGTGCCCTCAATGCTGCCATCCTTGCCGCTGAAATGCTGGCTTTGGGCGATGCACAGATAGCCGCCAAGGTTGCCAATTACAAGGAAAACCTGAAGAACAAGATCACCAAGGCCAACGCCGAGTTGGCACAGGTGCAGTACAAGTTCAAGACAAATTGATTTGGCGTAAAACAGTAGAGGCGACACTAGGTGCCGCCTCTACATACAACCAAATCAACCAATCAAAAATGAAGAAAGCGTTTTTCTTTGATGTTTCATGTTTTAATTCTGTGGCCTAAATAGCAAATATTTTAATCTCAAATTTTCCTCTTTTAAGTTGAATTTTTCCGTTTCAACGCTGCAAATATACAACTTGAGAAAATTTTGTCAAGCAAAATTCTCAATTATTTTTCGTCAAGTGTAATAAGCGTGTGAAAGTCAGCGGAATAAAAATCAAACTTTTTCTTCAAAATCTGCTTTAAGAATAAAAAAAGCGTATTTTATAGCGAATTTTTCCGCTTTAATCATCGATTCCATGGAAGATAATCCGGCTCAACTGTGCCTTGTCAAATACCCGATTGGCGATGTCAAGGATGTCGTTTGCCGATACTGCTTCCACCTTGCGGATGATGTCGTCCATGTATTCTATGGGCTCGCCCATGAGAAGCGAGCGCGTCGCGCTCAGGAGTTCGTTCATACCGCTCTCATAGCTCAATGCGACTTGTCCGATAAGTTGTTGCTTGGCGTGTTGCAACTGCATGGTGCCGAGTTTTTGCTGGCAGAGTTTGTCCAATTCCTTGTAAACCAGTCCAATGGATTTTTCCAAAGAGTCAGGGTCGACGGCCATGTAGACGTTGACGAGACCCGTGTCGGAATAGGCGGTGTATTGCGACTCGATGCTGTAGGCAAAGCCGTATTTCTCGCGGATGTTGAGGCCGAGGCGCGAACTCATGGCAGGACCACCAAGCACGTTGTTGAGCATCACGATGGGCATTCGCAAGGGACTGCAATACTCGGGCGCAATGCCGCCTATTATGCAGTGGCTCAAATGGTTTTTGCGTTCCAAAGTACTCTGCTCGGGCGTATAACTTGTGAAAGGTTCGCGCTTTTTATTAATAAGGTGTGCGGGCTGCTCTCCGAAATACTTCATGGCTAGTCTTTCGAATTCCTTGAAAGTGATGTCGCCGATGGAAGCCAGGACCATGGCATCGGTACTGTAGTTGTGCGCCATGAAGTCGAAGATGTCCTGTCGCTTGAAGCCTTTTACCAAATCATTGGTGCCCAATATGTTGCGCGACAAAGGATGGCCCTTAAACACCATCTCCTCGAACAAGTCGTAGATCTCGTCCGACGGCGAGTCCAGATAGGAGTTGATCTCGTCGAGGATGACTTCTTTCTCCTTGGCTAGCTCATTTTCGGGGAAGGTGGAGTGGAAGGCGATGTCGGCGAAAAGGTCGAGGCTCCGCTTGTAGTGCTGCTTGAGGAAGGTGGCCTGGATACAGGTCTCCTCTTTGGTGGTGAAGGCGTTGAGGTCGCCGCCCACGTTGTCGAGGCAGCATAGGATATGGTAAGCCTTGCGGCTCTGCGTGCCTTTGAAGATGGTGTGCTCCACGAAGTGGGCGAGGCCGTTTTCGTGGGCCAACTCGTCGCGTGTACCAGTTTCCACCATCAGTACGAGGTGGGCAATTTCGCCTTTTTTCTCTTTATGTATCAGCCTGATACCGTTGGGAAGGACGGATTCAGTGAATTTGTTTTCCAACATAGCAGTAAAAATCGGCTGCAAAGATACAACAAACGGAAAAACATTCTTACATTTGCAGTTGATAATAAAACTATGGTTTCATCGTTTTGATAAGAAAAACAGACCTATATGCGTAGATTTTTCACTTCCTTGTTGGTTCTTTTCGTCCTATCGCTTCAAATGGCGGCGCAACTGCCGAAGGACATCACTAAAGAGCCCATCCCCGTGGTCATGTTCCAAGCCACTTATGCGTTCCAACTTCCCGCTTTCGACCAGAAAGAGACCTATGGCTTCAGCCACACCATCGGCGGAAGTGTCGTTTACAAGACGGCATCGAACTGGCTGCTCATCGCCAACGGCAATTTTATTTTCGGCAATCAGGTGAAGGGCGATCGCATTGATATTCTTGGCGAGGGCATCACCACGGTGAACGGTGAGGTTACAGGCGGTTCGGGGTTGTATGCCGAGTTGGCCACATTCCAGCGGGGAATGCATCTTCAAGCCGAGGTGGGCAAACTGTTTCCCATCTGGCCCAACCCCAATAGCGGCATCTTCGTTCAAGCCGGTCTCGGTTACCTCAATCACCGCATCCGCATTGATTTCGACCAGAACACTTACAACACGCCTTATGTCGTCAATGGCGACTATGCCTATGGCTACGACCGTTTCCGTGGCGGACCGGCCGCCCATTTCGAAGCTGGCTACCTCTATCTTGGCAACTCGCGCGTTCTCAACTTCTCCCTGTCGTTTGAGGCGACTTATGCCTACTCCCGCGACTATCGCAGATACGATTTCCGTGTGTTCGATGGTGTTCCTGTAGGTTACCTGAATCCCAAGACACGCTACAACGATCTCTATTACGGCATCCGCGTCAGTTGGAACATCCCGACCTACCAGCGACAGCCAGAGGCATATTATTACAATTAAAGTGCTGATACTGTTTACTATAGGCGTTTTGCTGTATAGCCTTGGTGTGCGTGTGGCCGCTTTCTTCGGCAACGCCAAGGCCAAGCAATGGGTGGAAGGTCGCCGTCAGCAGCGTCGGACCGCGTTTTAGGCAAAATCAAAGGTCGCAAGGCTCCTTCCGATGGCGACTGGATTTGGTTCCACGCTGCCTCGTTGGGTGAGTTCGAGCAAGGTCGTCCTGTCATCGAGGCCATCAAAGGCGCTTATCCTCAATATAAGATCTTGCTGTCATTCTTCTCGCCGTCAGGTTACGAGATCCGCAAGGACTATCCCATGGCCGATGAGGTGCTTTACCTGCCTTCTGACACTGCGCTTCATGCCAAACGCTGGCTGCAACGGCACCATTTCGTGGCGGCGGTCTTCATTAAGTATGAGTTTTGGTTCAACTACATGAAGGCTTTGAAAAAGGCAGACATCCCTTTGATTTATATCTCTTTGATTCTCAATGAGAAGTCTTATTTTTTCAAGTCCTACGGCTCTTGGTTCCGCAAGCAGTTGTTCAATGTGACGCATTTCTTTGTGCAGGATACGTCCACAGCCGACTTGCTGAAAGCGTATGGCTTTGGGAATGTCACGGTGTGTGGCGACACCCGCTTCGACCGTGTGGCCGCTATCGCCGAGCATGTCCAGCCGTTCCCCGAAATTGAGCGCTTCATCCATGGACGCAAGTGTATCATCGCGGGAAGCACCTGGCCGCCCGACGAGCAGCTTTTGCAAGACTTTGTCACCCATTTGCCCGACGATTATTGCTTCATCATTGCGCCGCACGACATCTCTGCATCGCATGTGGCGCAAATCCAATCCATGTTCCCGTCGGCACAATGCTACACCGAAATGGATGCCGAAAAGGATTGTAATATACTGATAATAAATACGATAGGTATTCTCTCCCAGTTGTATCAGTATGCTCGGTTTGTCTACATTGGCGGTGGTTTTGGGGTCAATATCCACAACATTCAGGAACCGGTCACTTTCGGTTGTCCCGTGGTGTTTGGGCCGAAATACACCTCATTCAAGGAGGCCGTGGATTTGGTGAATCTGCAAGGTGCGTTCTCCGTCAATGATGAGAAGGAATTGGAGCAGGTGTTCAGTCGCTTGATGTCGGACGAGGCTTTTTATGCACAGGCTTCATCGGTTTGCAAATCTTATCTCGCAAGTCAGGTAGGGGCGACGGAAAAGATTATGCAGGGGCTCACAAAAATTCTTTTTTCGCAAAAAACCGCCTGATTTTTTGTTTATATAATTTTATTGTCTATTTTTGAGGGCTGATTTCGCTTTGAAATTCAGTCTGATAAAAAAGGCAGCCTATGCAAGAGAACCCCAAAACCCCTCAAACACCGCGTTTGGGTCTTACCCATGGCGACATTAATGGCATCTCTTATGAGACCATCCTTAAGGCTTTTGCCGACAATCGGATTCTCACCATGCTGACACCGATCCTTTACGGACAATCGAAGGTGTTGTCGTATTACAAGAAGAATTTCGGCATCGATGATTTCAATTATTCTTTGACTCGTGATGCACGTCAGGCATGGGAGCAAAAGTTCAACATTATTAATATTGTAGACCGCGAGCTGAAAATCGACCCAGGTCAACTCACTCCGCTTTCTGCTGAGATGGCTGTGATGTCGTTCAAGATGGCTGTTGAAGACCTCCATAACGAGTATATTGACGCGCTGGTGATGACTCCAGCCTGCCATTCCGTCGACTTGACGCAGCCTGATTTTTTGGCCTCCACTTTCGACAAGCCCGATATGCTGCGGGTGCTTGTGAGCGATTTTCTCCGCGTGGGTCTGGTCACGGATGTCCTTCCGTTGCGCGAGGCCATCGACAAGATTGACGTAGCCCTTATTGTCCGCAAGTTGGTCACGCTCTCCAAGGCTTTGAAGACGGACTTTGGCCTCAATGCGCCTAAGATTGCCGTTTTGGGCCTCAATCCCCATGCGGGTGAGACGGGCGGTGCTATGGAGAACGACAAGGTGGCTCCTGCCATTGAGGAGGCACAGAAACAGGGTGTCTACGCTTTCGGTCCCTTCTCGTCGAGCCGTTTGTTCTCGACGGGTGCCTGGAAGAAATACGACGCGGTTTTGGCCATGACCTACGAGCAAGGTGTGTTGCCGTTCCAACTTATCTCCGTTAGCGAAGGTGCCTATTATTGGGCGGGATTGCCGGCTGTGTGTACGGCACCCATGCATGGTCCCGATTTTGACATGGCCAACACTAATCAGGCTTCCCCTGATGCCTTACGCAAAGCCGTTTATCTCGCGATAGACATTCTTGGTCATCGTAGGGGATAAGCTGATTTCCAAGATGGATTAAGACAAAAAAGGGTGGCTCCTCAAAGGAGCCACCCAATTTTTTTGGTTGTCTGTAGAGACGGTGCGCGCACCGTCTCTACGAAAACAACCGGTCGTTTATCTGACGACGGTGAGGCGTTGCACGCTCACGCCGTCGGCAGTGGCGATGCGGACGGTGTACATGCCGGCCTCGAACTGGCCCATGTTGATGGTCAG
>CAJOIF010000023.1 GCA_905234765.1 uncultured Bacteroidales bacterium | reverse complement strand
ATTAGGCCTGCCGCTAGCGTTCATCCTGAGCCAGGATCAAACTCTTCGTTGTACTATTGTCTTTCAATCTTGTTTTCTCTGAATCTCGGGTTCCGCCTCGATACTTGCCCTCGGTCTCCCGAGGGTCCCTTATCCCTCGCGCCGCATCACGCGGCGCTGGTGTTTTTGTGCTGGCCTCAGACTTTCAAAGAACTTTCCATTTCCTTCAGCATCTTACCAAACCCAATTTTTTAGGCGGAAATGGATTGCAAAGTTACAACCATTTTTTGTAACTGCAATCAAAAAATTCAAGTATTTTTGATAAGATATTTTATATTATTGATAATCAAATAGATAAAAATATTATATCGATAAAAATCGAATGGTTTTTCGTCGTTTTTATTCGTTTTCCGGCTCTTCGACAAGCCGAAATACAGTGTTTTGACTGGTCTGGACGAGGTTGATGGTGCCCACGAGGATAAAATCGGCGAGAATGGCTTCGGCTTTTCTTTTGCTGATGTGTGCCAGTTCTTGGAATTCCTTGAGGGTGATTTCGTCGTGTTCCGAGAGATAGTGGAGGAGGAGTGTCTCGGTGTCAGTGAAGGCGATTTTGGCCGGTCTGGCGAATTTGTCTGCCTTCCATACCTTAATTAATACGCTGTCTGCAACAAGGTTTTCGTCCTTAACCCTGATGAATATCTTGTAAACACCTTGATTGTCGGGAGCTTTGTGCTTGTGGTGCTTGTCTTTCGGTATGATGACCTCAAGCACGGTCTTGCCATTGATCTCCCATTCCTCAGTCGTATATTCCACTTTTGGCTGGCAGTACATCTCGGCTGCAGCTTGGATCATGTGGATCTCTTCGTCGGAACGAACTCCTGCTATGGCGCCGTTGTCTTTCACGCCAACAAGGAGCCGTCCGCCGTCTGTGTTAGCGAAGGCAGCCAGAGAACGGGCAATGCGCTTGCTGTCCGAAATCTCGAACTTGAAATCGAGCATCTGGTGCTCGCCCTCCTGGATCAGGTTTTGGATATGGTGCTCTTTTGCCCTCATAGAAAGTGCAAAGATAGGATTTTTTTTTGATGCGGCTGGGAATACTTATATTAATATAGGTGTGGGAAAATGGGAAAATACGGCAATGAAAAAGAATACATTTTTCGGAGAGGACGGGAAAAACGCGAGATGGGGTAGAGGGCATTTTCAAGCCTTCTGAGCGGGTTTGTTTTTGGGATGAACGAGGAGTCGTTTTGGATCTAAAAAGGCCAAATTCGCAAAGTTTGATTGCAATGGTGCTTTAGTTTACAAAGTTACACTTTGGAATTTTAAATAACAATAAATCAAATAGTTATACAAATATTTACAAAAATACAAATTTGTAATACATAAGAATATAGTTCTGAACGCTGTAAAATATTGTGATATTTTAAGAAAATGTGATTTTTATTATTGATATTCAATGCTATGATATTTATTATATAAAGTAAATTATTAAAAATTAGGATTATTTGAGCATTTGTTTTAATTATTGATATAACTATATCTAAATATTTAATAATTATTTGTTTAATATATAGTTTTTAAAGAATTGCTTCAAAATATTATAGGAATTTTTGACGTTTACAAAAATAAATTTTTGGAGATTGTGTTTTGTAACGAAATAATATTTACTTTTGTCAACGAAAAACGATGTGAAATTTGAAAAAATGAGGAGTATACCAACATGGAAAATGAAGAAATGAAAGATCGGATTGCCCATATCATCCGAGCCAAAAATTTGACCGCTGCCGAGTTTGCCATCCGACTCGGCATCCAACCTTCCAACATCTCCCACCTCCTTTCTGGTCGGAATAATCCCAGTTTGGAATTCGTGCGTAAACTGAAAGAGACCTTTCCGGAGTATAATTTGGATTGGATCATTTTTGGCAAAGGACCGATGACGGTGTCAGAGCCGTTTGTGTCATCTGCTCCTGTTGAGGAACCTCGTTTGGCCGAGACCGAAGTGATATCTTCCCTTCCTGATTCATTTGAAGGAACTTTTTTTGCATCTGGGCCATCTCAATCACCAGAGGGACAACCGATTCCCATTCGTCCTTCGAGTTGGAAGAAACTGATTTTAGTTTATGACGACAACACTTTTGAGGTGTTGTCGCCTCGATGACGTTTTTCTATTAATAAATAGGTGTCAAACGAGAAAAAAGTGTATTTTTGCAGGCTTGATTTGAAGTTATGCCGCAAGATTCCTTTTTTGAACGCTTTGATGCTGTAATTCAGTCGCCTAAACGCTTTGTGTTGGCCTGCCATGTTAATCCTGACGGCGATGCCATCGGTTCAGTTTTGGCCATGTCAGAGTTTCTGAAAAGGAAAGGGCATGCAGTGAAGATGGTGGTCGCCAACGATTTTCCAGGCTTTCTGCATTGGATGCCTGGCGCTGAGGATTTCTTGGTGTTTGAGCTAAATGGAGAAGCCTGTCAACAAGCCATTGCAGAGGCGGATTATATTATAATGCTGGATTTCAATAACTTATCTCGGAGCGGCGTCCTGCATAATGAGATTGGGAAGACCCGTTGCCCCCGCATTCTAGTAGACCATCATCGAGACCCTGATTTGAGCCAGTTCTATTGCGCTTATTCAACAACCGGGGTTTCAAGTGCATCGGAGATTGTGACGGAAATCATTTTACATTACGGGAAGGAATATTTCACCGAAAGCATTTCGACAAACTTGCTTGTGGGCATCATGACGGATACAGGCTCGTTCGCGCATTCCATCTACCATCCCCGCACTTTTGAATTATGTAGCATGCTGGTGGAGTATTCCATGCCATATGTACGTATCCATCAGCTGGTTTATGACACCATGTCGGAGAATCGTCTTCGTTTGCAGGGTTTCGCCATCAACAATAGAATGGAAGTGCTGGATGCGTATTCAACTGCCATTATCGCATTGAATAAGAGTGATTTGGAACGGTTTAACTACCAACCTGGCGATACAGAAGGTGTGGTGAATTTCCCCCTGTCTATGGAGAAGATCAAGATGTCGGTACTCGTGACGGAACGCGAGGATCAAATCCGTCTGTCTTTCAGGTCGAAGGGAAATTTCTCAGTGCATGAGCTGGCCAACAAATACTTCAAGGGAGGCGGCCACACCAATGCGGCTGGTGGCACATTGACTTGTTCGTTCGACGAAGCTGTCGCTCAACTCAAGGCTGTATTGCCGGAATATCAGGATTTGTTAAACAAGGTGGAATGAAAACAGTAGGTAAATATCTGGTACTGATACTGTTATTGGCGTTATGCTCGTGTAACGACAAGACGCCGAGACAACCCGAACCCCTTCCCAAAGAAGAGATGAAAAGTAGTATGGAGAAGGCCAATCGCTATTTGCTTAACGAGGAAGAAGAGGACATCGAAAACTATGTGAAACGACACGGCTTGAATATGACGTCGACAGGCACGGGGTTGCGATACCAGATTCTTAAACAAGGCTCGGAGAGACAAATTTCAAAAGAGGATAGGGTAACCTTGGAGTATGAATTACATTCCATCGCTGGTGATTTGATTTATTCATCTGAAAATGATGGAGTTAAAACCTTCATCGTGGGTGAAGGCACTGTGGAGTCTGGTCTTGATGAAGCGATGTCATATTTGCATTATGGCGACGTGGCGAAACTCATCATCCCATTCCATTTGGGGTATGGCTTGCACGGCGACGATGATAAGATTCCAGAATACGCGACTTTGGTTTATACGATAAAAATAAAAGATAATCAATAATTTATGAAGAAAAAATGCTTTACCATCGCATCAGTTTGCATGTTGGCATTGATGCTGCTTACGGCTTGCACCCAGAAATTTCCCGGGTACAAAAAAACAGAGAATGGTCTGTATTACAAGTTTTATAGCCACAACCCTTCGGCTCAAAAACCCAATCAGACCGATGTCATGAAGGTCGCCATGACTTGTTATCTAGGCGATTCCGTTTATTTTGACTTTCAACAGACTGAGAGTCAAGTTTATGCACAGCTGAAAGAGTCTGTCTTCCCTGCTGACTTGAATGAAGCCTATTCCATGATGAACCTCGGCGACTCGGCTTCGTTTTACATCAAGGCCGATTCGGTGGCTCTTTTGTATTACGACAAGGATCCTAAGTCCGTTGGCCTGAAAGAGGATGACTATTTCCGTTATGAGGTCAAACTTCTGGAGATTAAGCCTATGGAGGAGTTCCAAGCGGAAATCCAAAGGATGGAAGATGCCATGAAGGAGCATTCGATCCAGGAGTTTGCAGATTATGTGGAGGCCAACCTTCAAGGTGTCACCCCCGATCCTTCTGGAGTTTACATCATTCCGTTGGAGCCAGGGAAGGGCCGTTGCCCTGTCAAAGGCGAGAAGGTGGAGCTCGATTTCTCGGCCACCCTGCTGAACGGTCAGTTTGTGGGTTCCACTTTCGACCGTCCTGACAAGTTTTCCTTCGTTTTGGGAGAAGGCTTCGCCATTCAAGGTTGGGAAGAGATTGTGCCGAAGATGCATCTCGGCGAACGCGTAAAGGCTATCATTCCTTTCGAGAAGGCCTATGGCGAGCATTCAGTTGGTTCCATCCCCGCCTACTCAAACCTGATTTATGATGTTAAATTGCTGAAAATCACGACCAAAGAAGAACTTCAAGCAGAGGCTGAAAGAGCTTTGGAGGCTTTGAAGAGGGAATCACAGAAAGCTTTTGAAGACTATGTTAATGCCAATGCTATTGTAGACCACACGCCTTCGGGTTTGTACTATACAAAAACTCAAGTGACCGATGGCCCGACTCCACAAAAAGGACAAAAGGTTAGAATCAATTTTGTGGCTTCCTATCTCGACGGCACGTTATTGGGTAGTTCAGACGACTTGGGAAAGAGCTTTGAGGCGATGTATGGTTCTGGCTCTTTGTTGAAGGGACTTGAAGAAGGCGTCGGCTTGATGCATGTGGGTGAGAAAGCACGTCTTGTGTTGCCTTATACTTTGGCCTACGGTGAGCATCCCTATGGTAGCATTCCTGGCTGCTCCAACCTTGTTTTTGACGTGGAATTACTTGAAGTAGAATAAAATACAATAAATAATCAAAAATTTAGCAAAATGAAAAAAAGTATCATTTCAATGGCCGTTATGGCATTGATGCTGATAGGCGTCATGTGCGCTTGCAGCGAAAAGAACCCGTATCCGGGTTACGAAAAGAACCAAAATGGTTTGTATTACCAATTCTTCAGCCAGAATGAGGGTGAGTTACCGCAAGTTGGCGACCTGCTGGAGGTGAATATCTGCTGCATGGTCAACGACACTATGCCTATTATTCCCAACACTCAGAATGTGATGATGCTGAGACCTTCAGGATTTGCCGGTGATATTAACGAGGGTATGGCCATGATGCATAAAGGCGACTCTGCTTCGTTTATAGTAAACATCGACTCCACGTTCAAGTATATGTTTGGCCAGCCTACATTGCCGGCTGAATTCAAGTCAAGCGACGTCATGCGCTTCGAGTTGAAGGTGAAAGACTTCTATCCGGAGAAAGTGTATGCCCAGAGGTATGCTGATGAGGTCAAGGCCAGAAACGATGAACGTGTTGCCAACCTGCAAAATGACTATCCGGAAGAGACGGCTAAGGCCGCCAAGGCATTGGCAGAATACCTTGCCAAGAACAATATCGTTGCCGAGCCTACCGCTTCAGGCCTTTATTATGTGGTAACCGAAGAAGGCAATGGCGAAAAACCCGAAGTGGGCAAACCTGTCACTATGCATTACACTGGCAAATTGCTTAACGGCACCGTCTTTGACTCTTCGGTGGAAAGAGGCGACCCCTTCCAATTCATTTTGGGTGTCGGTCAGGTCATCCCTGGTTGGGACGAAGGCGTGCAGCTGATGTCGAAAGGCGAGAAGGGTGTGCTTTACATCCCTTATTATCTGGCCTATGGTGAAAGGAACATGGGTGAAATTCCCCCGTTCTCCAATCTGATGTTTGAAGTCGAACTGATTGATTTCGAAACGTTTGAATAAGATGAAGCATCTTATCGGTTGGTTTTCCGCTCTTTCCGTTTTCTTGACGCTTGCCTCATGCGGCGACGACTCCATCTATTCTGGCTTCAAGAAAACGGAAAGCGGAGCCTATATGAAATACTACATCGTCAACAAGGAAGGTCAGATGCCTCGTCTCGGCGATGAGGTGACTTTCGAGATGGCACAGTTCTTCAACGATTCGTTGTTGTTCACGACAGCAGGCGATGAGCCGATGGGTCTTGTCCTTCAGAAGGGCGACTTTGTCGGTGACGTGCCAGATGCCTTGCTGATGATGCATGTTGGCGATTCTGCTCGCTTGGTGGTGCCTGTCGATTCGGTGTTTACCACTATGCTGGGCATGGAAGAAGTGCCTGAAGAGTATGCTGGGAAGCCTATTTTCTATGACTTGAAGCTGTTATCGATCAAACCTTACGAGGAGCTGGAAGTGCAGCGTAGAGCGCTGTTGGATAGCCTCAAGCAGGTTGAAGAAGCCTTCCTTTTGCCGTTGAGAGAGGATGCAGGGAATACCCTGACTGAGATGGGCCTTATCATCATGGAGAAGACGGGCAAAGGCAAGTTAGCCAAGATGGGCGACTATGTCGATTTTGACTTCACGATGTGCGATTCCAAGGGTGATACCATCATGAACTCGTTTGGCGTTGAATCTGTCGAGATGCAGTATGGCGAGGAGTTTATCGGCAAGGGCTTCAACGAGGCCTTGGGCATGGTGCCTGAAGGTGGTACGATGCGTTTTGTAATACCCTCCGCGTTGGCGTTCGATAGTACAGGTTATGAGCAGTTCATCCAACCTTATATGCCTTTGGTCGTCATGCTGAAGATGAACAGCGTGATGGACAAGGAGGCATATAGACTAAAGCAGGCTGCTCTTGAAGCCGAGCAAGAGGCTGAAAGAGAGCGTATGATGCTTTTGGAAAGCAAGAGGATAGAAGACTATGTCAAGGCAAATGGCATCGCCGAGACGCCAACGGAGACGGGCCTTTATATCATCCGTCAGAAAGAAGGCGAAGGCAATGTGGCCCAATGGGGCGACGAGGTGTCGGTACACTATGTCTTGAGCAACCTGAATGGTGATGAGTTGGAGTCGAGCTACGACTACGGCCAGCCGCTCAGTTTCAAAATCGGTAGCAATGCGGCATTGCCCGCCTTTGAAGAGGCTTTGATGACCATGGCTCCTGGTGCTAAGGTCACCTTGGTTTCGCCTTCTTCACTGGCTTTTGGCGATTTTGAGGTCGACAAGGACAAGTTGCCTCCGTATTCACCTTTGGTGATTGAGCTTGAGCTTGTGGAAGTCAAGTGAGCTTTCGCACGGTACTTCCGTTTGACTTGTGTAAATATGAAAATAGCCGCTATCTAGCGGCTATTTTCATTGTTGCGTTTCTACTTCCTCAAACTCTTCCTTGTCGGCATAATACTGGTCGATGACTACGATCAGCGCGGCGCAGCTCCATATGGGAACCGCGAGTTTATCGGTGTCAAGGAAGTTGTTCAAGAATCCGTGGATGAAGTAACTGAAGAAAGCCAGAGTGGCTCCCAGTACGAGTACCTTTGCTTTTTTGTTTTTCGCTCTATTACAGGCTTTCAGTCCTGTATAAACCACCGTTATCACAAAGGCCAGCATCATTACGGTTCCCAAGACTCCCTGTTCGGCCAAGGGACCGATGTATTCGCTATGGGCATTGCCACCGTCACCCGTGTTGGTGCTGATGATGGTCTTGTCTTTCGATCTCTGATAGGGAGCGTAAACAAATTGGTACGTGCCAGGTCCCCAGCCGAAGAAGGGACGTTCCTCAAAGAGTCGGAAAGCGGATTGCCAACGATTAAGGCGCTCCAAATTGGAAGCATCTGTAGAGATATTGGTGATGGATTGGACATTTTCGACCACGTCTCCCGAGGCGTCTTGGTTGTTGTGCTCCAATGAGTCGATAATCTGCTGTTGGAAGGTGACAAAGGCTCCAACAAGGACGACCAAAACAATGAAAACCCATTTGAACTTGATCTTGAATAGCACACAAAAGAGCAAGGCAATTGCAGCGGCCAGGCTGAGCCAAGCTGCACGGCAGCTTGATAGCACCATGGCAATACTGAGGACAATGACAACGCCTAGTATGAGCAGCCTTCTCAGGAAAGTGATTCCTGGAATAAAGAGGTAAGTGATTGCGAAAATCAAATAGATGGCCAAGGCGGCGCCATATGCAGTATGGTCGTTGTAGAAAGGCGACATGACATAGTGGGCCGATTCATTGTCAAAGCCGTGTCTTGCATGGATAATAGTGGTATAAACCACAACAATACAAAGGCTTGCAATATATAGCCAAATGAACCAATCGATGTTTTTCGGCTTCTTGAACATCAAAGCGCAGAGGAAGAAGGATGGGACGACAAACCAAAGCCTGGAGATGATGAATTTGATGGAGACCACGGGCATCGAACTGGTGAAGGTGGTGACAACCATCCATGCAAACATGCAGTAGATGGCAATGGCAACGCGATGTCGTGAGATTTTCTTGTCATAGTGCCCATCGTAGAGCACTTTGGCGGTAAACATAATTAACACACCGGCCAACAAAGGTTCGGCAGGAAGCGATACGGCCAAATCTTCCAGTTGATCCAATACCACAGACAAAGGGACGGCAAAACTGATGATCATCATCACTTTGTCTAAGGAGAAGATGTACAGCAAAAGCACGCCAAGAACAGCAGGTATGGCAAAGAAAAGGTAGCTTTCAAAGCTAATCACCAGCCATAACGCTATCGCGACAAAGGCGGCAGCAATAATGTAGAGCCATGCTATTTTAGCTTTCTTGCTCATTTTTCAGCGGGGAGGAATCTTTTCCTGTTTTCGTAAATGAAGAGAATAAGGAAGGTGAGTAGGAATGCGGCGGCGGCTGAAATCGCAACAATAACCCAACGTACGGGGTAGGCTTTCTTGTCGGCAGGGTATGGCTCGGTGACGATGTAAGAGTAGGTCATGTGGCCATTATAGAAGCGGAGCTGTCCGTCGATTTCGTTTTTGATGGCGATGCATCCACCAATAGCGCCTGAGTATCTGGCTTGAAGTTCGATGAGATCAGAGCCGTGTTGCTCTAGGTTCTCTTTCAGTTCCGATGCCTTAGAGGAACCGCTCAGGTAGCTTTTTGTCACTTCACGGGACTGTGCGCCAATGTCTGTGATGCCATATTCAGTGCTGAGTTCCGTATAGCGTGTCTTCAAGGAGTCTGCAAGTTGCTGTTGTTTGGCCAATTGGGCTTCGAACATGGTAATGACTTCGCCAATCTTTTCATTATGCAGCCTTTCCATCATCTGGTCATAATAGTAAAGGATGTCGTTGGCGATGTCACATGCCACTTGAGGATCTTGGTCAAGGACGACAATGGATATGGCTTCGTATTCGGTCTTGGAAATCTTGATCTTGCTTTTGTATTCCTGCATCATATAGGCTTTTGCAGAAGGCTTTCCGGGCTCAATCTTATAATCGGTCCACAAGTCGTGCTTGCTGATGATGGAGTCGGCAATGGTTTGCGAGGCCAAAATCTGAAGCATTTGCTCTGTCCTGCTTTCTTCAGACAAAGGGCTGGAGTTGGCGGGATAGACAACGGCCTCTGACTTGTATAAAGGCTGGATTAGGAATGAGCCTATTGCTCCGATGATGGCGGCAACAAGTGTGATGATGAGAAGTTGCCATTTCCATTTGAAGATCAATTGGATGATTGAGAGGTTGTTGAAACTGTTATCCATTTTACTGTGATTTATGATTTCTATTTTATTCTTATTCTGTTTTTTGCGGCAAGTCTTTGGCATCAGTAGCATCGGATGCCTTTGGACGAAAAAAGTTTTTGTTCCGATGAAACACAATTAACACTAAGACAAGCAACAAGAACGTGGCCACAACGGTGAGTGTGACAATGATCCAACGGATGGGGTAGGACTTGCGTTCTGCCTTGTATGCATCAGTGACGACAAACTTGTGAGGGATGCATTCAGTGGCATCCATCTTTGCTTCCTCATACTTGGTCTTGAGCAAGGAAAGTTGGAGTCGGTCGTGGTCCAGCTTTTCGTTGATGGAGTAGTAGGCACCGCCATATTGGGCCAGAACATCAAGTTGGTTTTGGATGTTCTTGATTCCTTGTGTGTTGCTTTTGCCTAATTCGACAGCCATTTGTTGGCTTAACATTTCCACCTGCGATTCATAGTCGAACACGCCTAACTTACGGAGTGTGTTGAGGGAATCTTCCAGTTGGTTCATCTCGGCACATAGGGCGTTATATTCTGCTTCCACAAGATGGAATGCGGGAATGGCGACTTCCTTTTGCATCTGGTTCATGGTGCTGTCATAGATTTCCGCGATGCTGTTGGCTATACATGCAGCCATTTCTGCGTCCGAATCCAGGACAATAATCTTGACAGCGTTGTATTCCGTACGGCGAAATCTTATCCTTTTGTCGTACAAGTTGTTGAGCTTGGTAATGGGATATCTGGAATGGCCCTTTATGCCATAATGCTCCATGAGCTTGAAATGGTCGATGACTTTGTCGCGAACTTGGTTGGAGTTGAGTACCTGCAGCATCTGTTCGGTTTGTTCGCTTTCACCAAACTCCATAATGTCTTTCTCTGATTGGTAGGTTGTGCTGATGAGTATCTTCGACATGGAGTTGCTGGACGTGGGATAAAGAATCGCCGTCGATTTGTATAGTGGCGTGATGAAAAGAGATGAACTGAATAGAATAGCCATCAAAGCAGACACTACTAATACGATGAGGATGCTCTTTTTGTATTCCATCAAGAGATTGCAAAGGAATTTGGCATTGAAAGAGTCCTTTTGTTTATCATCCATAATAGTCGCTATTTTTTGGTTGAAGCGACAAAAGTAGGGAAATTCTTTGATACGGCAATGAAAAAAGTCAAATTAAGCCTTTTTTTCCTTTGGGATGACAAGGCTGACGATTTCCTTGAGACGGAGCAGACGCGTGAAGAAGATGGCTCCGCAGTTGATGGCAAAGGCGATGGCGAATCCAATCAACCAATTGATGTTCAATTGTTTGACAAGGAAGGTAACAACCGCTATTGTGACCATGAAAAGGATGACGTGGAGCCAATAACGACTATCCATCTCGAACTTTAGGATGCGTTTGGCAATGATGTATTGCAGGAGGGCGGTGACGGCTTGGACACAGAGGCTGGTGCAGGCGGCGCCTATGGCATAAAAGTGAGGAATGACGAGGAGGTTGAGCAGGATGTTGATGACTACTCCAGCCCCTGCCACCAGGTTAAGTTGTTTAAGGCTGCCGTTGGCCGTGAGTAGTGTGCCAAAGATGTATGTTGTCGACAGACAGAAGAAACTACCCATGAGAATGGGGAAGATGTTGGCGTATTGCCCGATACGTTCAAAGTCGGCATCTGTAGCATCTACGGGGAGATACATCAGTTGCATGATCTCTTGGCGATAGAAGACACACATGATCATGACAATGCCCGCCATGGCCACGATGACGTTGAACGAGGTCTTGACCAAGTTATTCAGTTCCGGCTTGTTTTTCAGCGTGGCGGCAAACATGGGCAGCAGCATGATGGCGAAGAGGTTGGAGATGTTGTTGCCAGCGTCGAAGAGGCGGTAGGCGCGGCTGTAAAAGCCGGCTTGCACACCTTGGTCGTCCAAAAGCCTTTCAAGGAGCACAGGCTCAATGCGACTGTACACACTCATCAGCAAAACGAGCAAGGCAAAAGGCAGACTTTGACGTAGTATCTCTTTGAAAAACTGGAAGTTGATCTTGAAACTGAGATGCTCGGTATGGCGCAAGACTATGGTAAGGGCGAAGACGAGGGTGACGATATAGGCCAAGGTTTGGGCTTGCAGGTACCAAATGGCATTGAACCTTTCCATTGGGAACCAACCGCTCCACAGCACTAAGCACATGATGACGATGGCAAGCACACGGTCAAATACACTCAAGATGCTATCCTGTTTGAAAAGCAGCAACCCCTGTATGTTCGACCTAAGGAATAGGATGAAGGAGAGTAGGACTTGGTTGAGGCCGCACCAGCACAACAACTTGAGCTTCAGACCTTCGTTGTAGCCGCAGAAGTAGCCTACGACGAAGATGACGGCGGCATAGAGCAACCCTAATAGGAGCTTGATTTCGGTAAGGCCGCCAAAGTGTTTGGAGAGGTTCTTGGGGTCTTGCGCGATGTTGCGGCTATTGAAGTTTGTGATGCCGAGGTCAAGCAGGATGTAGAAGAGGTAAGAGAAATTGAAAAGCGCCTGATACGTGCCGTATGAGGCGTCGCCGAGGATGTTTTGCACCTCACGGTCGATGCCGAGAATCCAGAACGGCTTCACCAACAAGTTGAGAAACAAGAGGAAGATGATATTCTTGATGAAGCGGTTCTGCATTGCCATGAATGATGGTTTGGAGTCGCAAAAGTAGGAAAAAATCTATTTCGGTGGTTTTTTGAACTTCATTTTGGAAAATATGTGTATTTTTACACCCCGATTTTGACTGATAGTAATGAACAAGGAACAGGAATATACCGATACGTTGACGGAGGAGGAGATTGAAAACGAGAAGAGTCTGTTGCTCATCAACGACGATGTGAACACTTTTGAATATGTCATCGACACCTTGATGAAGGTGTGCCATCATACGCGCGAGCAGGCCGAGACCTGCGCTTGGATTACCCACTACAAGGGCAAATGTGCCGTCATGCACGGCAGTTTCGAGGAACTCAAGCCATATTACGATATCCTGCTTGGCCATCAGCTGACAGTCAAGATCGATTAAGACTTTTTGAGATGGCAGGCTATTCTTCATTGGAATTATTGGCAATCCAGCAGGCCTACGAATCCATGTTGGACGACATCAACCCATATGTCAATGCGCCCGAGCATCTGGCACTCATTGACAAGGCGTATCGTTATTGCTTGGAGAAGTACGACGGCCGTTATCTGGTGTCGGGGAAGGCCTATATGCTTCACCTTATTGAGATGGGTCGCATCGCCGTGCTTGAGGTGGGCCTGGGCTATATTTCTGTTGCCGCTTCCTTCTTGCATGGCATTGATTACAAGGAGAATGTGAGCATCAAGGAACTGGAGAGAGAGTTCGGCAAGACTGTTGCCATCGTGCTTGAGGACTTCAGCGAGATTTCCAAGCTTGACACTGAGAAGGTCGCTTACAACTCCGACAATTTCCAGGTGCTGTTCCTTTCACTGATCGATGATATGCGTTCGGTGCTGCTGAAGATTGTGCACCGCGTGTATGACGTCAGAAACCAGAATGATGTCGACCCCGATCGTTTGGCAAAGTATTTCCACGAGATTAAGTACATCTACATTCCCATTCTTCACCGTCTCGGCTTGTATAAGTTGAAAGCAGAACTCGAGGAGAAGTCGATGCTCTATGAGAATCCTGAGGTTTTTCATGATATTGAAGCCAAGATTGAAGCGACTCAGGAAGCACGAAAAAGGACGGCAGAGATTTTCATTGCCCGTATCTCGGAAGGCATCGACGCCGAACTCGAGCGCACCAAGAAAGGTGGTAAGTATAAGTTCTCCTATTCCATCAAGTGGAGGTTGAAGTCCATCCCGTCGATCTATGCCAAGATGAAGGCGCAGAACGTTCCTTTCGAGGAGGTTTACGACCTGATGGCCGCTCGTGTCATTATCAGCTGTGCACCGAAAGACGAACAGGAATGCTGCTGGAGCGTTTATTCCGCCATCACTAACATCTACGATCCTATGCCCGAACGTCTTCGCGACTGGATTACCAAACCTAAAGCCACAGGTTATGAGTCGCTACACACCACGGTGAAATATGACGACAAGCTATGGTTTGAGGTGCAGATACGTACCACACGAATGGACGAAATTGCCGAGACGGGACAGGCGGCTCACTACCTTTATAAAGGAGAGAAGCAGACCTCGGAGGAGTGGCTGCTTCATGTTCGTGAGGTGTTGGAGAATCCGGCACAGGTGTCGTTTGAGAACTCGTATAGGAAACTCTATAAGTCGGATAAGATCTTCATCTTTACACCCGAAGGCGACTTGAAACAGCTGCCCGTAGGGTCAACGGTGCTTGACTTTGCTTATGAAGTGCACACCCGCGTGGGCGAGACATGTAACGGGGCGCGGGTCAACGGCCGCATGGTGCCCATCCGCCATGAGCTTATCAACGGCGACAAGGTGGAGATTATCACAAGCAAGAAACAGTCGCCGCGTGCCGACTGGCTCAATGCCGTCGTCACAGAGAAGGCGAAAAACAAGATCCGTCGTTACCTCAAGGAACAGGAACTGAAGGAGTCGGAGTTGGGCAAGGGTATGTTGCAGCGTAGGCTGAAAAACTGGAAACTGCCGTTCTCCGAGACCGTCGTCGATATGTTGGTGAAGGAATTCAAACTGGAGAACTCGTTGCAACTGTATCATCAGATCTCTACTGAGAAAATCGACATTGCCGACGTGAAACACTTCTTGACGGCGAAGTTCGGAGAGAGTGTGGAGAAGGCGGAAAAATCTGTGCCTGAGCAGATTGAGACCTCTAGGAAGGATGTGGCAAACGAGGCGGAAGAGAGTCTTTCCATCGGTGAGGATATCGACAACGTGACCTACAAATTGGCCAAATGCTGCAATCCCATCCCTGGCGACCATGTCTTCGGCTTTGTCACCAACGATGGCACCCTCAGCATACATCGCGTCAACTGTCCAAACGCTAAGGGTATGCAGCAGCGCTATGGCTACCGTATCATCAAGGTGAAGTGGAATGGCATTGAGGACAATGGCTCGCAGGCGACCATCCGCATTTATGGCCGCGACGTTATGGGATTGCTAGGCAAAATCACCAAGGTTGTTTCCGATGACTTGCAGGTGAACATGAAAAACATCAACTTCAATAGTGACAAGGAAGGCTTCTTCGAAGGCAGGATTGTGCTCCAAATTACCGACGTGGAGGCTTTGGAGTTCTTGATGGAAAAGATAAGATCCATTGAAGGCATTATTGAAGTGTATAGAATTGATTGAATAAAGAAACACGATAAAAACTATGAAACGAAATTTTCTGTTTGTCACTTTTATTCTGATTGTTGTTTTTGGAACGGTGTCGGCTCAGGAATTGCCTTATAGCCGAGGCACATTTGGAATCGATGTCCAAAAGAAAATCATTGTAGCCACTGGTCACGAGAATAGCATGGAGAACTTGGCAGTGAATGGAGAGACCTACAAGCTATATCGCACTACGATGCCGGTTATTTCAATCACCACAGATGGCCCCATCGTCAATTCGCCGGCTGTGCATGGCATTGTCAGTGTGGCCGATGCCGACGGCAATGTCATAGAGATGCACGCTGGGTTTAAGATCAGGGGAACATCCTCGCAGCAATATGACAAGAAATCCTATCGTATGGAACTTTGGGCCGATGCGACGGGAACGGTGATGGCTGACACCACTTTCCTCGGTATGCGCAGCGACGACGACTGGAACTTGGAGGCCATGTGGAGCCAACCGCTGCGTCTTCGCGACAAAGTGGCCAATGAGTTGTGGATGGAGATGTACCAAGTGCCTTACCTTGAAAGCGAACCTGATGCCTTGCCAGGTATTCGTATGGAATATGCCGACCTGTTCATCAACAACGAGTATCAGGGCGTATATGCCTTGACCGAACGTATGGATCGCAAGCAGCTGAACCTCCGTAAATACAATGGTGAGATCCGTGGTGTGTTGTACAAAGGCAACGGTGCCGGCGCCCCTACTTTCGAGAGCCTGCCGTCCTATGACAACACTTCTGACACTTGGGATAACTACGAATGGGTCTATCCCAACGAGGAGGAAGCCACCATCAACTGGAGCAATCTCTACAGTTTCACCAACTTTGTGATGAACGCCTCCGACAATGTGTTCAATTCCCAATATTCTGCCCAGTTTGATAAAGCTAACGCTATTGATTACTATCTGTTTATCAATGCGTTGATGGCCATGGACAACATGGGCAGGAATATCTTTTTGGCGCGTTACAAGAAGTCCTCCACATACATGTATCTGCCGTGGGACCTGGATGCCATCTGGGGCTTGGACACCGATGGACACCGAACCTATGTCACGGCTGGAATAATGAGTAATGGCTTCTATGACCGTTTGACGCAGGACTGCAACACCAATGGCTTCGTGGCATCGGCAAAGACGCGTTACAATGCTTTGCGTAGCGGCATTTTGACCAAGGAACACATCATGGAACTGATTCAAAACCAATACAATGAATTGGCGGAGAGCGGTGCCTACGAGCGTGAACATGAGGCCTGGCCGTCTTTCACTGTCGATGAAAGCCAGCTCAATTATATAAGCTGGTGGTTGGACAACCGCTTCAGCTATCTGGACAGCGAGATCAACGCGGAATGCGGCACATGGGACATCGAGGCCCCTGAGCCCGCCGAAGGGCCGATTCAATATGTTGAAGTATTCCCCAATCCCGCCAAGGACAGGATTAATATCCGTTTTGCAGAAGAAAACGAGGCTGTCGTCAACCTATACGATATGACTGGCCGATTGGTCTATACCGCCAATGCCAATACGCAATATTTTGTCATCTCGACACAAGGACTGAGCCAAGGGATTTATACTTTGGTAGTGAATGTCGGGGAGAAGCAGTCGGTGGATAGGGTGGTGGTGGAGTAGAGAAGTTCCATTTTATAGTTTCCATACCGCCTCTACCTTCAAATCCGTCTTATGGTTTCCTTCAATTGACGTCAAGCTAGTGCCGACCGTCTCGCGGTCGCTGTAGATGGTGCGCCCGATGCGGGCATAGAGCGTCAACGCATTGAATAGCTTCACCTTTCCTAACAGATAGAACCGCATGCCCTTGCCATACAAGGCCGGCACGCTGAAGCTATAGAGCACGTCGTTCTCATAGGCATAGACACGAGCATTGTAGTCCTTGGCGTCGAAGATGGCATAACGGAAGGTGAGACTGAAAGGCAGGTTTTCAGGTTTGTAGGCGATGTCCTGACAGAGGAAGTAACCGTGTTGGTTGGTGCCGTCGTCGTTGCGGTAGTGGGCGTATTCAACCTTGTTGCTGCAATGGAGGTCGCCCACAATCTGGTAATTGATGTTGAAACGCACCGTGTTCTTGGTGTAGAAGATGGGGTAGTGGGAGAAGACTTGCCCATCGGTGGAGTTCTTCATCTTGGTCTTTGAACGGAACTGCAAATAAGCCGTGGTGCGACGGTTGAAGCTATGGGTGACGCGCATGTAGTAGTCGTGGCCGCGGCTGGGAGCGTTGACTTGCGAAGTCAGCCAGGTGAACTGGAATTGGTCGACGTATGCAAGGATGTTCCAATACGGTGCTGGGGCCACCTCTACGCCAAGGTAGACGCCACGCTGCCCTTGGTTGCGGCTACCTTCTCCAAAGGCATTGGAATAAAGGTTTTGGTAAGCCTTGCCGTAATCACGGTACATCATGGTGAAATTCAAGTATCCCGTTGGTTTGAAGGTCATGCCGAGCAACCCGGCAAGACTTTGGGACCAATGGACTCGAAGGGCCGTCGTGTCAGGGTTGATGCTCATCGCCATCTCGCCGAAGACAGCCAGCTTCCCTTTCACATATTTGAAGTCAATACCCTGGTCAGTGAGTTGCTGGCCTTGGAAATAGAATTGGTTGTAGTGGCTGGGCCTGAGTTCAAGCGGCACGCTGAGCCAGGTATGGTGCGCGGTGTAGCCTACCTCGAAATGGGCGATGGCATAGGAAAGGTGACCACCCACGATCTGTTGCCGAATGGCATGGCGGTCAAGCAGTTCTCCGATGGTGCGGTGATAGCCCGTTTCTTGCAGGCTACTGACGAATTCGGCTTCGTTGTCCAAGGAGTCAGCCACACTGATGTTGGCATCCACCATACGATTGGAGTAGAACACCGTGCCGCTAAAAGGACCGTATCCGAGGGTGGCGGCGGCGCCACGCATGTAACCATACTCGCTAGCGGAGGCTTTAGGTGCGATGCCACGGGCTTGTTTCATCACGCTGCTGCCGGCACCTGCCTTGCCAAAGCTCATGCCCGACCACATGGTCAGACCTTGGCCGAACGACAGTTGGTAGTCGCCCAAAACGGCGGCTTTCACGATGCCCAAGTCCTTGGCAAAGAGGTGGAAACCGACGAAGTCGAAGCCGCGTTGATAGTTTTTCCCCAACAAGGCTTTAATCGTGTCGCTGACCTTGTCGGTGAAGAACATCTCACCAGCGTCTTTCTCCAACACAAAGCCAGCGCGGATTTTGTTCCTATAGTTATAGGTGTATCTGAATTGTAGCTTCTGTGGGCAGCCGAGATAGCGTGAATTGGGCTTGGCAAGTAGGGCAGAGTCGGTGGTGGGCAGATAGCCCTGCTGCCGCTCAAGGACTTGTTCGTAGCGTCCCAACAGTTGATGCTTGCCATAGCGGGCCAACTTGCTGAAGGTGATCCTGTCCTTGCTTTTGTCTTGCCCGATGTATATCACGGGACGGATGATGTCGATGGTCTGCGCGTCGAAACCTTCCACCATTTCCAATTCGTCATAGAAAAGGAAGTCGCCATAGTAGCGACGGTATTGCTTCAGCTCCTCATATTGGAAAGCACTGATCAGATGCAACTCCACTAAGCGCATCATCTCATCGCTGTTGACATTGACCGGATTGTCGCTCAAGAAGATATAATAGTCCAGAAGTTCCTCATAGTCGATGTCGTCGTCGCTGTCTTCGGCCAGGCGCTCCACCTGTTCAATGAGCAGTTCGTTCAAAGCATCGGCGCTAAGCGTGTCAATGGCGATTTGCGCCTTCGCAAAGGATACGACAAACAAGGATAATATGATGAGTACCAGACGTTTCATATCATTTTCCGATACTGAATATCATTCCGACTTGAACGGAAGCACCCAATTCATTGTGCAGTTGCGCTGCCACGTTGATTTGTGCGAAACGGATGCCGTAGCCGAGGCCGAAACTCAAGATTCCCGGGTTGGACTGTGCGCCGGCGCGAATGAAGAAGTTTTTGAGGATCTCATATTCCAGTCCTCCACGCAGGCTGACGCCTTCTCGTTCAGTGTTCTTTTCTATTTCGCATAGACCTACGAAGTCCTTGGTAAACTTATATGCCATGCCGAAACGAAACACGATTGGTAGCTTTTCATGGTTCAATGTCTGCTTGAAATTGAAACTGACAGGGTTGAAAATATAGGTGCCCAGCGTCAGTTTATCGGTGACGTGCGATTGTATGCCCAACTCAAAGGTGAAGGCCTGGAAAGTGCCGTAGTCGTTGCCGATCTTTAGCAGGAGATAGTCGAGTTGCAGGCCGATTTGAAGGTAACGTCCGAAGTCCTTGGCATAAGCGAGGCCGAACTTGTTTTCGTTGTATTTCGATGAGCCGAATTGGTTGAAACTCAGCCCAAGGCATCCGAACTTGGTAGGGAGGGCAAAAGCTCCGCATTTGTATGCTGTCTCGGGCAACATCCAACGGTTTTCGTAGTACAGGCCGAAGCTGATCTTGTCGAGATTGGCCATTCCAGCAGGGTTGTTTTGCATGGCCCAAAGGCCTTGTGAAGCCACGGAGGAACCACCCATAGCTGCGGCACGACCGCCCATGGGATGGATGAAATCATATGCGAAAAGTGTTGAGGTTGAAACGATTAGGGTTATGAGGAGTATCAGTCGCTTCATAAGAAATAGGGTTTAATGTTGCAAATGTAGGGCGATATTTTAAGAAATCAAACAAAAACCGCCGAATTTTACTATTTTCGCAGTCAAATACCAATCGTTATGACCTACGTTCTCATCGCTGTCGTTATCATGTTGGCGCTCATCGGATTGGTGGGTGCCTTGGTGCCTGGCATTGCGGGGACGCCGTTCAGTTTTCTGGCGTTGTTGGTCTTGTCGTTTGTTAACGGTATCGACTATTCCACCCGGTTTTTGGTGATTATGGGCGTCATTGGTGCGGCGGTTTTTACAGTGGACTATGTGATTCCGGTGTGGGGTACAAAGAAACTTGGCGGCAGCAGGGCGGGTGTCCGAGGTAGCACGATAGGACTCATCTTAGGCCTGTTGGTTACTTTTGTCTTCCCGATAGGTTTCATAGCCGTTCTTTTGGGGCCTTTTATTGGGGCTTATATTGGCGAGAAGTCCGCAGGTACCGAAGACCACTTGGCTTGGCGTTCGGCCTTTGGCTCCTTCGTAGGCTTCCTGTTGGGAACAGGCATAAAAACTATTTATGCTTGTGTGTGTATCTATTTTATTACTAAGGATTTAATAAACTTAATATAAAAACACAGGAACGATGAATGACATTAATAAAGAGGAAGCACAACGCACTTTTGAGCGTATGCTGTCAGAAATGGGAACGGATGAACTGTCGAACTTTATCCCGAAGTTAGGGAAACCGTTTTCCACTTGCCCTAAAGGATTGTATAACAGTAAGATCTTGTACGAGGGTTACGATTATCACAATGAGGCGACCTTCGAAACCTGCTATGACACCAAAGTGTACCGCCATTACATTGCCCAAGGCAAATACGACCACAAGCTTGACGAGACCTTGGCACGTGCCTTGCACGACCATTTCATCACGCATGCACTCAATGTGATGCTTGAACAATATAATGAGAAGGATGTCATTGGCGTCATGGGCGGTCATGCCAAACGCCGTGACGACCCTGGTTATCGTCAGATTGTATTCCTCAGCAAGAAGTTGACGGAAATGGGACGTCTGATGGTGACAGGTGGTGGCCCGGGTGCCATGGAAGCCACGCATCTCGGTGCATGGATGGCAGGCAGGAGCGATGCCGAGGCCAATGAAGCCGTTGACATGTTGATGCCTTCCCCGACCTTCAAGGACGAGGGCTGGTTACGCCGCTCTTTCGAGGTGATGGATCGTTTTCCGCTGCAAACGGAATACCATAGCCTTGCCATCCCGACATGGTATTATGGCCATGAGCCGACGGCACCTTTTGCCACCGACATCGCCAAGTATTTCGACAACAGCGTGCGTGAGGACGGCATTGTCACCATTGCCAAAGGAGGTATTATCTACACGCCTGGCAGCGCAGGCACCATGCAGGAGATCTTCCAGGATGCGGGTCAAAACCACTATGAGAGTGTGGGTTTCGCCAGCCCGATGATTTTCATGGGCAAGGACTATTACACCAACTACATGCCAGCCTACACGCTCTTGAAAGACCTCAGCGACCGTGGCATTTTCAAGAACATGCTGCTGACCATCTCCGACGACAATGACGAGATCATCGACGCGATTGTAAGGTTCAGAAATGCTATTTAGGGTCTTGCTCTTTTAGCTTGGCCTGGATTTCGGCGGTTTTCTGTTTTGTCACTTTTGTGAGTGGATGGTCCTCTCCCAATACGTTTCTCCTGATAAGCAATGTTTTGTTGAAGTATTCCAAAGCCTTGCCGTATTCACCTTTACGGTCATAAGTGTGTCCTAGGTTGTTGTACGACATTGCAATATCAAGATGGTCTTCTCCAATGGTGTTCTTCCTGATTTGTAGCCCCTTGTTGTAATATTCCAAAGCTTTGTCATAATCCCCTTCGTTGAAATAGACAAAGCCCAGATTGTTGTATGAAGTCGCCACGTTGGGGTGGTTTTCTCCGTATGCCTTTATCATAATCCGCAAGGATATTTCGTTGTATTCCTCCGCTTTGGCATAATTGCCGATTTCATTGTAAATGGTTCCGACATTGGAGTATGAGACTCCCACTTCCGGATGGTTTTCTCCCAAGACTAGTATCCAAATTTGCAAGGCTTTGTCGCAATATTCCAAAGCCTTTTCCAAATCGCCCGTTGCGTAATAGACGACTCCGATATTGTTGTCTAACCTGGCTACGTCAGGATGGTCTTCTCCCAGTTGCTTTGTCAAAATCGACAAGGCTTTGTTGTAATACACCAATGCCAGTTCGCTGTCGCCTTTGCTGTCGTATATCGAACCGATACTATTATATGCGTTGGCAACATGAATATGGTCGTCCCCAAAGGCACTTGCCCAGATGCGTAATGCCTTGTTGCAGTATTCAAGTGCCGTATCGAAATCGCCTTCATCATAATATTGGGTGCCGATGTTGTGATACGACATCGCTACGTCAGGATGGTTCTCTCCAAACATGTTTGTCCTGATTTGCAGTGCCTTGTTATAGTATGCTCTAGCCTTGTCGTATTCTCCCAATTGAATATAGTCGCTCCCAAGGTTGTTGTATGCCGTTGCAACGATAGGGTGGCTTTCGCCGTGTTGGAGTATCGCCTGTCTCAAGGCGCTTCGGTCATAGTTCAGGGCTCTTTCATAATTGGCGGTGAATTCCCAATGGAAACTGCCGGCATCAAGCAACCACTGTACGTTGGTGGTGTCCAGGCTTAACCTTAGTTCCAAATAATAGGCTGCTGTGTCGTTCATGTTTTGTGCGGCAAAGGTCTCGTAGTAATAATAGCAGCGGTCGGCCAATTCTGTCTGGTCGGCGGCGAGTACCGTCCTTGCCTTGTTTATTTGTTCTTCTTGCTCGTGTATGGCTTGTCCTTTTTTCAGGTGGCTCTCCACTTGTTTGCCGATGTCGCCTCGCGTTTGTAGCAAGGAGTCGGCTTTCACCAGTTCGCCGTTTTCGATGCAATAGGATACTTGGCGATAGAAATCGTCCAATTGGTCGTAATCCAATTCGGAATAGCGTTTGGCCATATCGGAGATGAGCTGTTCGTTGCTCTCCTGGACGGCGTAAAGCTGCTGTAGGGCATTGCGGTATTCCTCGTCAGAGATTTTGTTTTTTTCTCTCAGCGCTTCGATTTCGTCCTCTTTGGCTTGTAGTTGCTTTTGCAGATTGCGACGTATCTTCCTCTCGGCAGTCAGTTTGTCCTGCAGCTGTTGGTCGGGCGTTTCCATCACGAAGAAGAAGGGGTTGCTCGAATAGTAGTAGGTCTGGCTTAAGGCGTCCATGTCGACGAGTTGATAGCCTATTTTCTTGACCGAGTCGATGCGGAATTCCTTGTTGGGCACTGGGAAGGAGAAGGCTCCGTCGTCACCGTTGACCAAAACGGCGGAACGGCCGTTCACGGATACGGTGGCTCCTTTCAGCCCTTGTCCATGGACGAGCTTGCCGTTCACCATACGGCCCTTGGTCTTTACGAAGCCTTGTTGGATTTGGGAGAAGGAAGGGAGGGATAGGCATAGGCCTATTAACAGCAGGATGCTTTTTTTCATGTCTTAAATGTTGTGCGTCATTGGGTGTGTTATTGGATGAGGATGACGTCGTCTTCACCGCAAGGCATGAAGATGGAATCGTTGACCAAGGGCAATTCCGACGTGATCTTATAGGATTTCCGCTGCTTTTCCAACGGAATAGACAATGTTACCATGCCATTTTCGTCGGATTGGACTTGTTGCCCTCCAATCTCTATTGTTGCCATCGAAACGGGTTCTTCAGTAACGAGATTCCACAGCTTGAAGTGGATGTCGCCATATACCGAAGGGTCGCGAAGGAGTGACAAGTCCGTTTGCCGTGTCAGTACCAATGTGGTGTCGGTGTTAAAGAAGTCCTGGCAGGCCACAGTGATGTGGACGGGCTTGCTTAGGAAACGGTGTGGTATGTTGCTGAAGACAGAGACTACATCCATGGATGCAACGGTGTCACTCTTGGTTTCGTTGTCGAGGCTTAGGGTGATGACGGCATCGTGCATCGGCGGCAGTTGTGGGTTGTGTGCGGAGGCTTCGTTCAATTTTATCTCCGCGTCGAAAGGTTGGTTGGCTTTACCAACAACAACCAATGTGGCGATGACGGCGATGGCGCTTAAGGTCCATATCGTTGCATTGCGAACGAGTTGCCTTTTGTGGCGTTGCCAGATGGCGTCGAATTCCACGCCGAGCAGCTTTGAAATCAGTTGTACATAGGCGCGTTCCTTGTTGAGCCAGGGCCAACGGTAAATCTTTTCGTGGATGTTGGCACCTAGGATTTCGGGCAAGCCAAGTTCGTCGACGACGGGGTTGAAACACTCCGTGGCAGGGTCACCGCTGTTGGGCGTGCCGTCCACGATGAAGAAATGGATGTTTTGAGTACGCCCAAGGCTGTGGAAGAATTCAATTTCCTTGCCTACCCATTTCGACTTCGCCGAGTTGGGCGAGCATATGACAATAAGGTGACGTGAAGCACGAAGACGTTCCTGCAATTCTTCGGTGAGGCCACCCGGCTGTATGTCGGTAGGGGCGAAGAAGACAGGACGTATGGGCCGGCGGCTCCAGCCATGTTCGCTACACAGTGTGGCTGGCATCTTGTAATGCTCGAGTTTCTTCTGGAGGCGCTTGCCCCAGGCTGTGTCCTTGGCGTTATAGCTTATGAACGCATAGTACTTAAAGGAATCATTCATGGTCTTTTTATTTTAGTTTTCTTGGAATTGTACAATGCTCTTGGCGGCCTGTTTGGTGTTATTCTTCCTTCTCGGTTTCCTCCAGGATGGAATCAATGGTGCCTTGGACCTTGATGACTCTTTTGTCCTCGGGCCCATAGACTTTTTCCCAAATGGATCGAGCTGTTCTGAAGTTTTCAATGGATTTGGCTTTATCGCCCATCCTATAATACGCCTCGCCGATGTTGTGGTAATAATCGGCAAGGTCGGGGTGCTCTTCTCCAAGGGCTTCTTTTTTTACGGATAGTGCTTTGTTTATGTATTTCAAGGCCTCTTCGTAGTTGCCCAAATTCATGTAACTAGTGCCTGTGTTGGAATAATATGTTGCCGTTCTGGGATGATTCTCGCCTAAGAGTTTTTTCATGATAGTCAGCGCCTTCATATTGTATTCCAAAGCTTTGTCATAGTTTTTATTTACGGAATACATCAATGCGGCATTGCCGTAACTGGATGCTGTGTTGGGATGGTATTCTCCTAATGTAATGATGTTGATTTCAAGTGCTTTGTCGAAGTGATACGCTGCGCTGTCGAAGTCGCCCTGATAGTAGAATATGCTTCCAATATTGGTATGCGCATAGGCAAAGCTATAATTATTTTCGCTCAATACTTTCTCTTTGATTTTCAAGGATTTCTTTTGGTATTCCATGGCTTTTGGAAAATCACGGAGAACGGCATAAATGTGTCCGATGTTGTTATAGGTGGCCGCAACGTCAAAATGGTCTTCTCCTAAGGCTGCTTTGCGTATCTCTGCACATTGGAGGAAGTAATCCAATGCTGTTTGATAATCTCCTAAGCTGTTATGTATCAATCCGATGGCATTTATCATAGTGGCAACTTCAGGATGATTTGCTCCAAAAAGTTCAGAATAAATGTCCTTGGCTTGGTTAAAGTCTTCCAGGGCCTCTGGTAGTTCACTCCGATAATAATGTACCATGCCCGTGTTGTAGAGGATGGTAGCGACCCATTCGCATTTCTCACCATATTGCAGTTTCGCTTGTCGCATTGCGGTTTGGTAATAGGGCGTGGCTTTATCGAATTCACTAAGGAACTCGACAAGGAACTTCGCTGCTTCGTTTTGGTAATCAACATTGGTGGTGTCCAGTTGGGCGCGTAGTAGTAGATAATGTGCCGCAGAGTCGTTTTGGTGTTGCAGATAGAAGGTCTCATAGAAGCCATAGCAGCGTTTTGCGGCCTCTTCGATGTCAGCCTGTTGAACAGCTTCAGCTTGTTGCAGTTTTTCCTTCTCTTCTTTAAGAGCTTGTCCACGTTGCATGATGATATTGACCTGCTCCTTGATGTCGCCGCGCGAGCGGAGCATGGAGTCGGCCTTCACCAACTCGCCGTCCTCAATGTATAATGACACTTGGCGGTAGAACTCGTCGAGTTGGTCGTAGTCGAGTTCGGAATAGCGCTTGGCCATGTCGGAGATGAGTTGTTCGTTGCTTTCCTGCTCCTCGTAGAGCTTCTGCATCGTCCTTTGGTACTCTTCCAGTGATATCTTGTTCTCTTCTCTCAAGGCTTCGATTTCGTCTTCCTTGGCTTGCAGTTGTTTCTGCAGGTTGCGGCGAATCTTGCGTTCAGCATTCAGCTTGTCCTGCAGTTGTTGCTCTGGGGTCTCCATGACGATGTAGATAGGGTTGCCCGAGTATCTGTATGTTTTGGGACAGACGTCCAAGTCAACCAACTGATAACCTTTTTTGTTTACCGAATCTAGCCGGAACTGTGCCTCTGAGACGGGGAAGGAGAAGGCACCGTCATCGGTGTTTACCAATACGGCAGTTCTTCCTTTGATGGAAACGGTGGCACCTTTCAGTCCTTGTCCGGGCACAAGCTTGCCATTCACCATACGGCCTTTTGTTTTCACGTAGCCTTGTTGGGTTTGGGCTGTGAGCATGATGCCGAGCATCAATGCGGTAGAGAGGAGGATGAGTTTCTTCATATTATTCTTCGGTCTTTTGTTCGTTTTCTTGTTCTTTTAGTTTGGCTTGGATTTCGGAGATTTTTTGTTGGGTCTTCATGGTGTCGGGATGGCCTTCGGGTAAAATGGATTTACGAATGATTAATACTTTCTCATAATATTCCAGTGCTTTGTCATAATTCTCCTGTTTGTGGTACACAGCTCCGATATTGTCGTAACATTTGGCCACATCGGAATGACTTTCCCCTAAAACAGTTTTCCAAACGGTCACTGCCTTATTCCAATACTCCAGTGCTTTTTCATCGTTACCTAGGTCATTGTACAAGAAGCCGATGTTATTGCATATTACTGCTACATTGGGATGGCTTTCACCGAGAGCAGCCTTCCAGATGGTCAATGCTTTATTGTAGTATTCCAGTGCCTTATCGCTGTTGCCTTGGTTATCGTATACATAACCAATGTTGTTGTAACATACGGCCAAATTAGGATGATTTTCCCCAAGGGTGGTTTCAAAAACCGTCAATGCTTTATTGTAGTATTCCAGTGCTTTGTCGCTGTTGCTTTGCTTATCGTAAATAGAACCTATGTTGTTGCATGTTAGTGCCACATCTAAATGGTTTTCACCGAGGATGGCCTCCTCGATGGACAATGCTTTGTTAACGTATTCCAGCGCCTTTTCATCGTTGCCTAACTGTAAGTACACATCACCAATGTTTCCGTAACTTGTCGCTGCATGTAAATTGTTTTCACCGTAAACTGATTCCCAAATATTCAAGGCTTTATTGTAGTATTCCAATGCTTTATCATAATCTTTTAGCCTGGAATACATCAATCCTGTGTTGTTATAGCCAAGGGCTACATCAGGATGATTCTCACCTAAGAAAGCTCTTCTGATAGCCAAAGCTCTGTTTTGGTATTCCAGAGCTTTGGTATAATTTCCTTGATTTCCAAACACTTTCCCGATATTATCATACTCTTTGGCAACTTCAGGATGTCTGTCACCATAAAAAAGTTCGTAAATCTTTAGAGATTTATTGTAAAACTCCAAAGCCTTGTCGTAGTCAGCGAGACTATAATAAACAGCTCCGATATTGTTGTAATCCACAGCAACATTAAGACTATTCTCGCCAAAAACGTCTTTTCGGATTGCCAAAGCTTTATTACTATACTCCAATGCTTTGTCATATTCACTTTTCCAATAGAATATACTACTGAGCCAACTGTAACTTGCTGCCACATCAGAATGTTTTTTTCCTAAAACAGCTTCCCTGATAGCCAGCGCTTTTTTATGGAATTCCAATGCTTTGTCGTAGTCTGCCCGTTTACAATAGACTCCACCAATATTGTTGTAACTCCAAGCAACTTCGGCACTATTCTCTCCGAAAATGGACATTTTGATGTTTAAAGCTTTGTAATAATACTCCAAGGCTTTGTCATAGTCTCCTTGTTCTTTAGAGACCCAACCAATTGCATTGAGAAATCCGGCAGTTTTGGAGTGCTCTAATCCATATTGAATTAGCGATTGTCTTAAACCCAATTGATAGTATTCAAGAGCTTTGTCGTAATCAACAATGTACTCTCTTATAAAGTCCCCTGCATCCATTTGCCACTCAACATTTGTAGTATCCACCATCGCTCTCAACTCCAAATAATACCCCGCCGTATCATTCAAGTGTTGAGCCTTGAAAGCCTCATAATAGCTATAGCAGCGCCTGGCAGCTTCTTCAATGTCGGCTTGCTGGACGGCTTCGGCCTTTTGGATTTGCTCTTTTTCCTGCTGGATGATTTGCCCGCGTTGAAGTATGCTGCCCACTTGGGCGGTTATGTCGCCACGGGTTTTCAACAGCGAGTCGGCCTTAACCAACTCACCATTTTCGATGCAATACGACACTTGGCGGTAGAATTCGTCCAATTGGTCGTAGTCCAACTCGGAATAGCGTTTGGCCATGTCGGAGATGAGTTGCTCATTGCTTTCTTGGTCTTGGTAAAGTTTCTGCAAGGCAGCGCGGTATTCCTCGTCGGAAATCTTCTGTTGCTCCTTCAAGGCTTCGATCTCGTCCTCTTTTTCTTGGAGTTGTTTTTGGAGGTTGCGACGTATTTTCCTTTCTGCGGCCAACTTGTCTTGCAACTGCTGCTCTGGCGTTTCCATGACGATGTAAAGCGGGTTGGCGGAGTACTTGTAGCTCCTAGGGCAGGCCTCCATGTCAACCAGTTGGTATCCTTTTTTCTTCACCGAATCCAAGCGGAATTGCGCTTCGGCGACGGGGAAGGAAAACGCTCCGTCGTCACCATTCACCAACACGGCAGTTCGTCCTTTGATGGAGACAGTAGCGCCTTTCAGGCCTTGGCCGGGGACGAGTTGGCCGTCCACCATGCGGCCTTTGGTCTTCACGTATCCTTGCTGGGTTTGGGCAGAAAGCGAGAGGCCAAGCATCAATGCAGCGAGAATAAGTATCGTTTTCTTCATGGGATACAAATCTTTATTCGTTAAGTATCATTCGGATACGTTCCACATCCGCTTTGCGCTCCTCGGGGATGACGCCGGCGGCCTCGAAGTCGAGGAAATCTTGCAGAAAATTGTCTTTCAACTCGTCCTTGTATTGGCGATAAATGGCTTCGGCTTCGGCGTAGCGGCCTTGAAACAAAAGGGAGGTGGCCAAACAAGAATAAAAGGTGAGTCTTGATGAGTCTATTTCGAATCCATCGTTGGCCCATCGCTCGGCTTCGGAATAATGACCAGAAAACAGGCCAAATTTAGATATGTTTTCAATCTCTTCGGTGTTGAACTCTGGCACTTCCCATTGAGACTCTTTGGCCCAAAGAAGCCATTCCTCAAGGGCATTATAGGCCGAAGAGTAGTTCTTAATTCCGGCATAAAGATGGGCGATCCAATGTGTTGCACCATAGTAGTTTGCTTGTAATGAGGGGTTTTGTGGTAGCCAGCGTTTGTAGATTTTTATAGCTCTTTCTAATGGCTCTATGCCTTCCGCGTAGTGTTCTTGGACTAGTCTTAACAAACCGATGCTATATAAGTTGTCTGCCACGTAGGTTTCATATTTTGCCGGATTTTTTTCTGCAAATTGTTCAAAAATGTCCAATTCTGAAGAGTACATCTCGGCGCTTTTGTCATATTGTTGGGTGAAGTAGTACAAAACCGCAAGAGTGTGGTAGGTGCTAGCTAAAGAAGGCAAAAACACTGAAGGATTGGACTTGGCAAGCCTTTCATAAATTTGTAATCCTGAAATTGTAATGGATTCACTTTCTACATATCGTTTGGTGAATGTATACAAGGATCCAAGGTCTACCATTGCCTTTGCAACAACGGGTTCGTATACGGTTGGATTTGAGGCGGAGAGTTCCTTGGCTATTTCAAGGGATAACAAGGACATGTTTTCACATTTGTCGAAAAATCCCGTTCGTTGATAAAATATTCCAAGATTGTTGTATAGATTTTGTAAATATGGCTTGTATACTGAAGGATTTGTTTTTGCCAAGTCTTGATAGATTTCCAATGCGGAGAGGAACATATTTTCACTTTCATTGACACGCATAGTCTTAGAATATACTATGGCAAGGTTGCACATGACATCTGCCACATTGGGTTTGTATGAAGATGGATTCGTTTCAGCAAGATGCTCAAAAATATGCAATGCGCGCAAACACATGGCTTCGTCTTCTTCAAATCTCTGGGTTATTTCGTATAAGCCGGCAAGATTTTGTAGCGCTCCAGCCAATTGTTGTTGGAAAGCAATAGGATTGAGCTTGGCAAGGTGTTCATAAGTGTCTAATGCCAACAAATAGTATGATTCACTCTTTTCCAATTGTTGTGTTTCTTTGTACAAATCTGCAAGATGCCTTTGCGCCAAAGCTAGATATACCCAACTGGCTTCTGGATTAACTTCTGTGGCTTGTTCCAGCATATTTAAAGCTGATAAGGCATAAGCTTCGCTTTTGTCATATTGATGCAAGCGTAGATATAAACAGGATATATTGTATAAAGACTTGTATGTAGAGAACTTGAAAACTTTAGGATTAATCGAACTAAGATTTTGAAAATGATTCAAAGAGGATAAATACATAGATTCACTCTCTTCAAATCTTTGTGTTTTTTTGTATAATGAGCCAAGTACATTTTGAATTTCCGCTATCGTGTATTCATAAGCCTCAGAATCGGGGTTTTCGTATGCTTTACAAATATTTAATGCTGCGAGGCACTTGTTTTCACACTTGTCGAATTGGTTCATTTCCCAATACAAATCTCCTAATTGATTTAACCTTTTGGCATATTTCAGAACATAAGATGTCGGATTTCTGAGTAAGAGCTTTTCATAGAGATCCATTGCGGATAGAAACATGGACTCGCTTTCGTCATGTCGTTGGGTTGATTTGTATACACCTGCAAGACCACACAGTACATCGCATTTTTTTGAGATATACGTTTCGCTTTGATTGTCAAATGTGGAATCCAATACTAGCCAGGCCCTATTGTAATACTGTTCTGCCTCGTCAAAGTGATTCTGCCTGTTACAAAACACGGCGTACTCAAAAAGAGCCTCAAAAGTATTTACTTCATCAGCCAAACCTTTTAGCAAAGTCCCAGCTTTTTCCCATTCGTTTTGCATCTTGTAGGCTTCAATTTGGGCCTTCAAACTGTTTAGGTGCATCTCTTTTTCTTCTTTGACCTTGACTTTCGCTTGCTCGGTGGCTTCAATCAATTGTTCGGCTTGCTCAATGGCACGATTGTCTTGCTTAAGTTTTTCCAAATAATTACCCTGCTCAAACATGCGCACGGCCTCGTCCACTTTTCCTTGGTTGAACAGTTCCATGGCTTGCTGTGCTAGTGAGTCGATTTCACTCTCGTCGATGCGGGCAAACAGGTCGGCGTATTCGTCGATATGTTTGTGTAGGCGGTCCAACTCCTCCCATGCCTTATCCAACTCGGCTTCATATTTGGCACGGTCGATTTGGCTGGCCTCTAATTGTTTTTCCAATTCAGCTTTTTGGAGGTTGTATTTCTTTTCGGCTTCGCTTTTGCCGATGTCAATGAGTTCTTGCTTTTGTCTTTCAAACTCTTTGGCGTCGCAAAGGATAAGGCAGAGTGGCTCCTTGCGGATGCTCCACTCGTCCACGGCTTGTTGGTTGAAGACCATCATTTCGCGTTTCTTTACCGTCACGCTACCAACTCTATCCCCCATCTTAAGTTTGTTGAAAATGAGCGTGAAAGTCCCGGAATTATCACTGATAACAGCATTGTTGGCTGTAACGCATTCAATGGTCACATTTGGGAGAGGCGTTCTGGGATTCCTGCCATTGTATCGGTAACTGATGCCTTTCTGTGACTGAGTTTGCGCCATAGTCATGAGGCCAAGCATTAATGCTGAGGAGAGGAGGATGAGTTTCTTCATGTTATTCTTCGGTTTTCTGTTCGTTTTCTTGTTCTTTTAGTTTGGCTTGAGGGTACTTCTTTATTTTGATTTATCTTATAATTCTGGAATTAATCTTTTCAAGTTGTGCAGCAACTTTTATGGTATATGGATTGTCTTCGCCTAATTCTTTTTTACATATAGCCAATGCTTTTGTAGAGTATTCTTCGGCTTTTAAGTAGTTATTTTGGTAAAAATATGTTGAGGCTATATTCACATATGTTGTAGCTACTTCAAAGTTGTCTGTGCCAAATAGATTTTCTTTGATGTTAAGCGCTTGTAAAAAGTATCCTAAGGCTTCCTCGTATTTTCCTTGGTGAAAATATAAGATAGCGATGTTATTATATGAGTATGCCACATCTATATGATCGTTGCCCAATGTGCTTTCTCGTATGGATAAACTTTTCATTTGGTATTCCAACGCTTTTGTGTATTCACCTATATTAACGTAAGCTGCCCCCAAGTTGTCATACGAAGTGGCTACATCAGGATGGCTTTCGCCAAATACTTTTTTTCTGATTTCCAATGCAATAGTAAAATATTCTACTGCTTTTTCATGCATTTCTAGATAGGAATATACATAAGCCAAATTATTATAGGATTCTGCAACAATAATATTGTCTTTTCCAAACACAGATTCTCGAATAGATAAGGCTATGGAAAGGTATTCTACTGAATTGGAATAATCTTCAAATCTGGCATATGTAGTGCCTATACTATTATAGGATGCCGCTACTTCTGGGTGGTTTTCGTTTAATATTTGTTTTCTGATTTCCAAGGCTTTAAAATGGTACTTTATTGCATCCGTGTATTTCCCCATGTCTTCATATACGGAACCGATATTATGATAAACTAAAGCAACCTTTAAATGCTCATTTCCATACACCTTCTTTCGAATGTTCAAGGCAGCCTCATAATATTCCAATGCTTTTGAAAAATCAGACATGTCTGCATAGTTGTTTCCCATATTAACATATGACGTCGCAACTTCTGGGTGCTCTATTCCTAATTCTTTCTTTTGTATGTCAAGTGCTTTTGAATAATACTCTAATGCTTTAGGGTAATTACCTAAACGATTGTATGCCAAACCGATATTATTGTATGAGACTGCAACATCCTGATGGGATTCACCATATAGTTGCTTCCGAATGGCCAATGACCTCTCTTGATACTCTAAAGCACTTTGGTAGTTTCCTGAATAATGATACATTAACCCTATCTTACTGTAAGCAAAAGCTGTTTTTGCATTATCCTCACCAAATTGTGTTTTTGATAGTAATAGTGAAGATTGGTAACGAGATAAAGCCAACGAATAGTCCCCAATGTATTCGTATATGAATCCACCTGCTTCGTTTAACCAATCCAAATTGGTCGTGTCAAGACTAGCTCTAAGCTCTAAATAATATGCCGCCGAATCATTCTCATGCTTCACCTTGAAGATTTCGAACTTATTATAGCAGTCGTTGGCCAGATCCTCAAGCTTGGCTTCTGCATAGGCTTCGCTTTGCTGGAGATTGGCCTGGCGCCTGTCCAACTCCTCCCTTTCCATGGCATTGGCGGCACGCTCTCGCTTTAGTTGTTCGGATCGTTCTGTGAGATTGCCCTTGGAGTTGAGCATGGAGTCGGCTTTCATAAGTTCCCCATTCAAAATATATTCGCTGACCTTCCTGTTAAACTCGTCGATTTGGTCGAAGTCCATCTTGGTGTAGCGCTCGGCCATGTCCTTAATGATTTTCTCGTTGTCATCTTGGTCTTTGTTGAGTTTTTGGAGCAGTTCGCGATACTTTTCTTCCGTTATCTTATTCTGCTCTTTAAGTGCATCCAACTCTTCGCCACGTTGTTGCAGCTGTGCATAAAGTTTGCTGCTGATTTTGCGCTCAATGGCCCGTCTTTCAGCTTCTTGCTGTGCTATGTCTTCCATGACGATAATCAAGTCGTTGGCCGAGTATGTGTATTGCTTTGCGAGTATCTCTGGGTCGGTGAGCACAAAGCCTTGTTTCTGTACGTTGGTTAGGAAAAAGTCCTTGGCTGGGATAGGGAAGGAGAAGGTGCCGTTGCTTTGGCTGACGACGGCTGTGCGCCCCTTCACCTGTATGGTCACATTGGGGATCCTCGTGCCTGCAATGACTGAGCCGTCGTTGGCCAGTCGCCCTTTAGTCTTCACATAGCCCTGCTGCGTTTGGGCTGATGCTGCCAAAGATATCAATATGGCGATAGGGATGAAAATGCTCTTTTTCATAAGGTCAGCTTTAAACGCTCGTTACAGCATGGTTGATCTTGAAACCTTTGGTTTTTTGATACAAGTCTATGACCTTGTCCATGTTTTCAAGCACATCCTTGTCTTTGTCTTTCTCGTTATCAGGGAGCATGTGATAGGGGACAATGAGCTTGTGGATTTGGAAGTCGTCCTTGCCGTATTTGATGCCTTGCTCGTGGGCGTCCCTGTATCCCGTGATGCTTCTTTCAGCGCACCAGCGCAGGTGCTCCATCTGGTACAGCACTTCGGGGTTCTTCTGGAGCATTCCACGATAGGTGGTATAGGTCTTGTATATCTCAACTTGATATCGGTTGGCAAAACGCCCGTCTTCGTTCATGCCGATCCAGTGGCGCGCAGCTTCGGCGAGTGTGTTCCTTGGGTCTTTCTCGGCTTCCTCGAAGAAATCCTTGGCTTCGGGCAGGTCGTATTTGAAGTGATATTTCGCCCCGATGAATATGGCCATGTTGTCGTCCAATAATTCGTCGTCGATGCCCTTTTCAAGCGTGCCGAAGATCTTCACATTGGAGTATTTCCCGTTTTTGTTGTCCAACAAGTCGGCAAGCCCAGTTCTGATTTCCTGTCTGACTAGGATTTGGGTGTTGGTGTTGGGGATGACTTGTCCGTCTCTCATAGTGTAGAACAAATCGTCGGGGAGACACAGGGCGGCCGAGAGGCTGTAGTCGGGGTCGTAGAAACAGATGGCGATGGTGAGAAGCACGTCGTCGCGGAGTGATAGGCTTTGCAGCAACTCGCGGTTGGCTTCGTCTTCGATGTGCCCGTTCTTGTATTCTATCTCAATGTCGGAGATTTGGTTCAGATAGGGATATTGCGACTTGAACCGAGGCAGCATGTCGTCCATCTTTGGGTCGATGACAGTGATGACGGTTTTGTTCTTTCCTGATTTTTCGTCGAAGTTGGGGTAATGGGCGATACGAAGCGCCTCTAATAGTAAGGCCACACCCATGTCGCTGAAGCCTGCGATGATAAGGTGCACGTGCTTGTCGGCCATAACGGACTCGCCGTTGGAGTTTACCTCAACCAGCTGGCCGCGGTCCAAAGTCTTGTAGTCGTCGATTTGATAGGTGCCCCAAAGCAATCTGCCCCAGTTCTCGTAGAAGTTGAACGGACGGAGATAGGTCATCTCTTGTCTGTGCTCGTCTTTGAAATAGGTCTCTGGCAACGACACTTTCTTGATAGTGGAATAGGAAGAGGGTCTGTCGAATTGCACGTTGACCTGCAGAACGTCAACACCTTCCTTGGCTTCTTTTGACCGGATGTCCTTAATGGTCTTGGCACATTCCAGATTGAGAGAGTCCCTGCCGGGGTCCTTGCCTTCACCGATAACAAACACTTCTTTTGCCGCGCCTACATTAAGTCTTTCCAAGTGGGGTTTTGCGTTGATGTCGCCCGAATAGATGACGACGCGCTCTTCAAGTTCGTGAATCTGGGTTTGGATGCTGCGACGGATGGTGTCGGTGTTCTGGTTTGAAAGGATGAGGAAATAGTCAGAAGGCTTGGCGCTTGAGCGTCCGAGGATATTCTTGATGATAGGTACACATGAATTGCCGTAGCCGACGATGATATAATGGTCTCGCAGCCTGTAGGTGCTTTCTCCTTTTTTATAGCGTTCCGCACGTGTCGTCATCACACGGTTGATGGTGGCGATGAGCAGTCCGTTGAATACGATCAACCCCAAAAAATATATGAGGCAGTGCTTGGCGTAATCCTTTCGTTCTTTTTCTCCGTATGCTTTATTGACGGCCATGTATTGGTCTAGATTGCTTGTGCCACCGTCCTTAAGCTGGATTTCCAATGTTTTTTCCTTGTGGATTTGGGTGAGCTTGAAGGGGTTGACGACGTCGGCAATGGCGATTCTGATGTCGTCGTAAGGGAAAAGGCATAGGCCGATGTCGAGTGTGATGATAAAGGCGAAAAGGGCCAATGTAATCTGTTTCTTCGGCTTGTTGGCGAAGATCCTATCAATGATCAGCATAGGGCTCTTCAGCCTGAAAAGCTGTATGATGGTCATGACGCATCCAAAGGCGAAGAAGCTCCACCTCAACCAAGGAGACAGTCCTTTGATGAAAGAGATGAAAAGAATGGAAAGGAATGAGGCCGTGATAAGGCATTGGATGGACGCAGAGAGCGGATTCGTTTTTACCTTGTTGAGGAATTCGTTGGACATGGCATGTCGGAATTAAGGATTCATTTGTTGTCGATGGTCCAGCCTAATACTAGGATGGCTTTCAGTGTTTCCATGGCTGTGTGGCGGTCGAAGTCCTTCTCGTTTTCCGGAAGGTCGTCGTAGTCGATGAGGCAAGGGTGTTGCTTCAGCTCGTCATTACGCACGGGGCCGTAAGTCCAGCCTTTTTTGATGCGGCCGAGCGCCCAGTTTTCGTGGACGTTGCGCGCCAGCTTCTCCACAAGCTGCTCTAACTCTTCGGGCAACTTGACGAAGGAGGTGTCGATGGGGTGCGGACAGTAAGGTTTGTTATCCATGATGTTCCCTTATTCTAACAGTCTCCGCATCTCTTTCACCATCTGCTCTTCCATCACGGTGCATTTCTCATCGGCTTCGATGATTTCACAGAGATCGTGGATGAGGTCGAGGCGGTTGACTTCGGTGTCGGCATAAAAGGGCTTGTTCTCACAGATGCAGTCGAGGACTTCTGTGTCGTTCATTTTGGCAAACAGCTTTTCCATCTTTTCCACGGTGGCGAATCCGCTCTTCTCGAGCATGATCTTCACCTCTTCCGATTGGATGTTGCCGTCGATGTTGGCGGCGTAGAGCATCAATAAGGTCTTGAATTCTTCTTTGGTGAGTGTCATAGTATTATTGTTTTTATTGTTTTATTGTTATTCTAGTTGTGCATGGGCTTTAGCAGGTCGTTTACCGTTTTCACGGGGTTGAAGGTCTCGATGGGCACCTCGACGAAGATGGTGATCCAGTCGGCCATGGCACCGTTCCATAGGCCGGGCAATTCAAGGGCACGAAGTTCTCGGCCGTCTTTCGATTTGTTGGAGACGAAGCCCGTGTTGGCATCCACGTAGTCCGTCAGGTTGAAGGCCTCGCCTTGATAGTTCCAGCAGCCGCATACCAGGTCAACGGGGTTGAAGTGCGTCGAGCCTTGGAAGACGGCTTCTTGCTGAGTGTTCTTGTGGTCGATTTGCGAAGATTCGATGATCTGTAGCGACACTTCGTCGTCGTCGTTCTTCACCCAGAATGGACCGCCGCCGGGCTCGCCTTCGTTCTTCACCATGCCGCAGATGCGCATGGGGCGGTTGAGTTTGTTATAGAGGTAGTCTATCTTCTCGATTTCGTTGTAGTCCTTGACGAAGTTGGGAATGTCGATCATCAAGTCCTTGTTGGCGAAGTCCATGACCTCGTCGAGTTCTTCGCCGCTGACGGCACCTTGGTCGAGTATTTCTAGGTATTCGAAGGCGCGTTGTTGCAAGTGGAGTAGGAGACCCGCCAACACCTTCTTATATGCGATGGTCGTATCGGCCTTGGTCTCTGGAACGATGTTGTCGATGTTCTTGATGAAAACAATCTCCTCGCCGAGGTCGTTGAGGTTCTCGATGAGTGCGCCGTGGCCGCCAGGCCGGAACAGGATCTTGCCGTTGGCCTCACGGAATAGTTCGCCGTCAGCGTCGATGGCTACGGTGTCAGTGGAAGGCTTTTGGCAGGAGTAGGTGATGTCGTAGCGCACGCCATACTTCTTCTCGTAACCGTCTTTCAGCGCGTTTACTGTCTTCTTGAACGGCTCCTCGTGTTCGGGGGACACGGTGAAGTGCAGTTTTGCGACACCTTCGTTGTCGGTGGCATAGCGGGCAGCCTCCACCAGATGCTCTTCCAGGGCAAGGCGGTTGAATCCGTCGTAATGATGGAACTTCAGCAGTGCCTTGGGTAGCTTGCCATAGTTCAGGCCGTCCTCAAGTAGTAAAGCTTTCACTACGTCTACCTTGCGGCCTTGTTGCAGCATGGTGTCGATGTCGAGGCCGTGCAGACGTTTTGTCGCCTCGTTGAGGTCGTCGAAGAAGGCAAAGCTATGGATGTGGGCGAAGAAGATATCCGTGAACTTGGTTTCTTCACTGCTTTCGGCGAAGGCGAAAAGGTCCTTGAACATACGCGATGCCGCACCCGAAGCGGGGACGAACTTGGTGAACTGGTAAAACTCCTTGTCGGCGTCGAATACCGCGGTCATCATGTTCACTTGTTCCTCATTGAGGCGCAGGATGCCATCGTCGATGGTGGCGGGTCGCATGAGCTGTACGTATTGTGTGCCTCTCTTGAGCTGGGCAACTTGCTGTATTACTTGGTTTTCGGTAACGTTTCTTTCTGAAAGCTGCTGAAGGTCTTTTTCTGTAAGCATAGGAATAGGTTTTAAAGGCTTCAAAAATAAGAAATTAAGCAATGCGAAGAAAAGAAAAAGAAAAATTTTTCTAGAAATGGTTTGGATAATGAAAAAAGTTGTATTTTTGCAGCCGCTAAGCCCAGGTGGTGAAATTGGTAGACACGCTACTTTGAGGGGGTAGTGCCGATTACGGCATGCAAGTTCGACTCTTGTCCTGGGCACCAGCACCAAGCCCCGATGGCGGAATTGGTAGACGCGTACGTTTCAGGTGCGTATATCGAGAGGTGTGCAGGTTCGACTCCTGTTCGGGGCACCCTAAAAACAGAAAACCTAATTGATTATCAGTCAGTTAGGTTTTTTCTTTTTGTGTTTTTGCCGTTTTTTTTGATGGTGATGTTGCCAATATACACTCTTCTTACTCACAAAGTTCTGCCCCTAGTTCCGCCCTTTCAACCAAACTGATTGTTAAATGATTAGGACGATAATATGCTCAAAAAGCGGGTTGATTTTGCCATTTATCTGCCCTTTTATCCGCCCTTTCAGCATCTCCCAAAAGATAGACGGTGTTTTTGTTTCGTCCTTCCGTTTTCAACTTTCCTTCTTTAATTGCTCAA
>CAJOIF010000022.1 GCA_905234765.1 uncultured Bacteroidales bacterium | reverse complement strand
AGAACAAGTATTTACCGTTTTCTTTGTGTGTTTCATAATTGCCCTAATTTTATTGGTGGCCTATTTTATCAGAAACGTGTATGTTTCGCCTGAAGTCGAGCTGAAGTTGGAGATGGTTTTGGAGGATTTGGAAAAAGACAATCAGAAAGCATAACTAACGGGTCTCCAATTCAAATCCAAATCATTGAAAAGTGGTATTTTTGCAAATTAAAACAATAGAAATATGGACGATGGAATAGGTAAAACGATAAAGTTGTTTCTGCTTTGGTGGTCGTTGTATTTTGCAACTCTAATTATTGGCACCATTTTGGGGCATATCTTCAAGAACATTGAGTTCATGAAATGGGCCTTGGTGGCGGGTTATTTGCTCATCATCGTCTTGTTTTTCGGCAAGGGCTATGTCAAATTGTCGTTTGGGCGCATTGAAAAGCCTATGGTCTGGCCCGCGGTCGGAATGTCTGTCTTGATTGCCACATCTCAAGCGTTTGTTTTATTTTCAGCGTTGTCTTTGCTTGATGTTGACCTGTTATATCAAGGCGAAGAATTAGAACGTCGTCAACAGTTTTTTTCCGGAATTGCCGGAGCGCTCAATGCTTGCATTTTTGGTCCCATAATGGAAGAAATTTGTTTTCGCGGCCTTATACTTGATGGTCTGCTGAAAACGCGATGCCGTCCGTGGTTGGCTATCCTCATCTCCGCTCTACTTTTCGCCCTGCTTCACGGATTTGGGGCGAATTTTGTCACGGCTATGTTGTTTGGAATCCTTGTCGGATGGCTCTATTGGCGCACAGGCAGCATCATCCCTGGCATAATCATCCATATCACCAACAATTCACTTACTGCCATAGATATAAGCAACCAAACCAACATCTTTTATCTGATTACCCTCGTCGTTGGCCTCGTTTTGCTGGCTTATTGCCTCTGGTGGTTTTGGAAAAGGTGCAATTTTACAAAATAATAACCTTAATAAAGCATCCCGAACATCCACAAAGGGATACGGTTCAAATGGCCCATTTCCACATCGTCAATGGCGAGATAACAACACATTTTCTGCTTTCCAAAGCATAAAAACCGAAAAAATTCTGCTTTCTAAAGCATAAAATCAAGTTTTTTTATGTTTTCCAAAGCATAAAAGCGAAGAAAAACAACAATGTATTTCGGAACGATTTTTGCAGCGTTTCAACCCGTTTTCGCATGGTTTAACCATCAAAAAATCACACTCGATGAAAAAGATTTACATTCTATTGCTTTTTACAGTTTTTGCATTTCAAAGCGCAGTGGCGCAAAACGACAATCTGAAACATCCTTCCGCTGTTGCCAAAGAAGACGGATTCAGTTACCGCTCGCTGTTGAAACTGCTCGATATGGACAACGTTTACATCGGCTCTAAGTTTGAAAGCGGCTACCATGATTGGCTCAGCATTTTGTACTCGCGGATGGGGCGGTACAAAGAAGCAAGACGCGAGGCCGAGGCTTGTGGGACGCAATTCATCGACCACATGAAATTTAAGAATCATTACAAGGACGCGAAGGCCATCCCGTTGTCCGAAGTGATGGACAGCATCATCGAGAACCACCGCGTCATTATGCTGAATGAGATGCACTTCAATCCACACAGTCGAGCTTTCGTAATCAGTTGGTTGGAGAAATGCTACCAGAACGGCTACCGCTATCTTGCTGCCGAAACCCTGTCGAAAAATGATTCTCTAGTTAATGAGAGGCGTACGGTGTTATTGGGGAAGACAGGCTTTTACAGCGACGAGCCTGTTTTCGGCGACCTTTTCAGGACTGCCCTTAACATGGGTTACACGCTTGTTCCTTACGAAGGCGACGGCTTCGGTGTTGACCGCGAAGTAAATCAGGCCAAAAACCTCGTCAAAAACATCCTTGACAAAGACCCCGAAGCGAAATTCCTGCTTTTGGGCGGTTTCGGACACATCGCTGACCGAAACGGTTGGTACTCTATGGGACGGTATTTCAAGGAACAGTCTGGCATCGACCCGTTCACGATGGACTGTGCCATGTTTTTTGACGACCCGTATGGAGAAACGGACTCTTTGCAGACCGTTTATTACGACTTGATTGATGCTATGCCCAACCGCGAGCCTATCATATTCTACGACACGGTGAAGCACATTTACCCTTGTGCTTCGGGCATGGACGTCACCTGTTGCCTGCCGCGCACACATTTCATCGAGGACAACATTCCCGACTGGAAACTTTATAATGGCAAGGTGCTTTACACCATAGACCGCCGTTTCATCGACAAAAACGGCTTTCCCGAAGGCTGCGTGAGCGCATTCCTGAAATCGGAAGGCGAGCAATGCGTTCCCATCGACCAATATATGTACGACAAAGACGAAAAGGAATTCAAGTTGGCGCTTTACAAGGGTGAGTATCTGCTGCGGTTTGATGATGGGAAGGAGTATAAGTATGTGACAATTAACGTGAAGTAAGAGAAAGTCTCTGCTATGAATTTGTATCATTTTGCTGAAATTATTATTTTTGCGCAATGAAGTCTAAATACTGCAAACGCAAACGGAACTATGGAAAATATTTTAGACACACATAATTTGGAGCGACAGGTCATAGACCTTAATGTTTATCAGCAGTGGTTGGAATATCTTTGCAACGAGATTGACAAGCAGCGGCTGAAGGCGGTGATGCAACTGAATGCAGCCACGCTTCAGCATTATTGGTGGTTGGGCAATGACATTATGCAGAAACAAAAGGAACAAGGTTGGGGCGCAAAAGTCATTGACCAACTTTCTGAGGACTTGCAGAAACACTACGGTAGTGATAGCGGCTACTCCATTCGCAACTTGAAGTATATGAAGCAATTTGCCGAAGAATATCCAGATTTTCCATTTGTGCAAGTGCCGCTTGCACAATTGCAGGCGATGCCAATTTTGCAAGCGCGGCTTGCAAAATTTACGGTGTCGGCCGACGGGAAGTTCGTGCAAGTGCCGCTTGCACAAATCACCTGGTATCATCATATTTCGATGATTCCCAAGGTGAAAGACATGGCGTTGCGGGCTTTCTACATGACGGAGGCTGCTATTCAGGGATGGAGTCGTGACACCATGCTGATGCAGATTGACAACGAATATCACACCAAAGCACGGGCATTGCCCAATAATTTCAGTACCACCTTGCCACCTGTGAATAGTGATTTGGCCAAGGCAGCCTTCAAAGACCCGTACAATCTAGGATTTGTGGATATGACGGAAGTGAAGCAGGAGCAGGATCTTGAAAATCAGTTGGCAGGTAAGGTGACTGACTTCCTTTTGGAGTTAGGCAGGGGCTTTTCCTATTTGGGACGTCAGTTTCCGCTGAACATTGCCGGAGAAGAAAGCAAAGTGGACCTGATGATGTATCATACACGTTTGCATTGCTATGTGGCCATCGAATTGAAAGTGACGGACTTCAAGCCTGAGTTTCTGAGTAAGTTGAATTACTACATCTCTGCCATTGACGATTTGATAAAGATGCCAGAGGATAATCCTACTATTGGGCTATTGCTGTGTCGTTCGAAAAATAACACCAAGGTGGAATATGCCTTAAGGGGTATGACACAACCTCTTGGCGTAGCGGAATATCAGACAAATAAAATCATAGAAGATTTGAAATCGGAATTGCCGTCGATTGATGATTTGGAGAATACAATAAATAATGTATATGATGAAAAGCATTAGACTTTACACCTTGTTTGCACTCTTGCTGATGGTGGGAGGGACATTCGTTTCGTGCGGTACGCAGCCAGCCGAAAAGAAACTTGCCGACCAATTCATGGTTTTTTCGGATGAATCAGCTAGCTTCTACCCGATTAAGGATGCCGTTAAGGACAAGCGCATCGTGATTTTAGGCGAAGCCGGACATGCCGATGGAAGATCTTTTGAAATCAAGTCGGAACTGATAGAATACCTCAACGCGAACAATGAATATGATGTCGTGTTGGAAGGCATGGGCTTCCTTGATGGTGCTGTATTGCAGGACGTTTTGCCGCCACTGTGCATCGACAGCAACTATCTTGATGTCGCCAATGCCTGGAATGCCCTATGGAGCCAAACAAAAGAAGCCTCTTTTTTGGTGAATGCCATGCGTAGCGGCAAGGTGAGGTATTGGGGCATGGATTGCAATCCTTCCTTGAGCGACTATTTCCTTATTCCTTATTTGATGGCTTCTTCACCATGTGTTTCAAGTGTGTTGGCAGGAAGCACCTTTGATTCCTTGATGGCCATTCACGACCGTATTATTGGAATGGACACCACTTTGACTTATAACGATTTGGATTACTTTGATGCAAAGATGAACCAGATTCGGGAAGCGTTGGAAGACGAAACCGACTTGGAAAAGAAAGCCATCCTTGACATGGCTGTTGACAACGCCTTGGCGTTTTCGGGACAGGTTAAGTTGGGATTCACCGAGTGGGATGCACAAAACGAAGGCATCAACATCCGTGATAGACAAATGGCCGAGAATGTAATATGGTATTTGAACCGCTTCCCCGAAAGAAAAGTCATCATTTGGACGGCCAACTTCCACGGTGCCAAGCAAATCAGCCAAATCAATTACGGCAAAGAGCCTGACCCGGATTTGTATAACAAATATGTGCTTTGTGGTGAGCATCTTAACAAGGCTTTCCCCGGGCAAGTGTATTCCTTGGCTTTCACTTCGGGAGGAGGTAGCGAGGGCTATTTCTATACGAATGACAGCACGGCGATTGTGCCTGACTCAACATCAATGGAGTTCCAATTGAGGCAGCTTGGGATGGAGTATAGCTTTTGCGATTTGAGCCAAAAGAAAGATTGGTCTGATCAGGTTTTCAATAGCACCCTATTGGGCTATGACTGCAAGCCTGGCCAATGGGCGAAGGCTTTCGACGGCATCTTTTACATGAAAGAGAATCATAAGGCGCACTTCGTCCAAGAATAATAACGACTTATGGAACACAAAAGAACCGTTTTAACTTTGGTAATGGTTTTCTTAACCTTTACGCTTTTTGCCCAAACCAAAACCATTGTTCACGGCGACCTCGGTGTGGAGAACGTGAACATCAGCATCGTAAACACCCAATATGGTACCAGCACTGACGCCAAAGGACGATACGAGTTGTCTCTTTACGACCGAAGCCAACAAATCGTCCTGTATTACTCCTGCATTGGTTATCAGGACACGGTAGTGAGCCTCACACCTAAACAGTTGCAGCGCGATTCCATCAACATCAGTTTCCAAATGCGGAAGATGAGTTACGACCTGCATGAAGTGTCCGTTTCGGCCAGTCGCGACTTTTACCGTTCGAAGACAAATCGCAACATTGCCGACATTCAGTTTTTCGACGGAAAAATCCTCTTGCTCGAAAACCGCCCCAAGGCTTCTTCCGTGATTGTCCTCGACACCGATGGCGTTGAACAGGCCCGCAAAGATTATGACCAACTCTTTGAAAAACTGCATATTGACGCTTTCAATGACATCATCCTTGTTGGTCAGGACAGCTGCCTGCAAATCTATTTGAGCAAGGAAAATGAGATTCTGCCCGTCTCCACATTCTCACGGGAGGACTATCGCAATAAACTGCTCAAAATCGTATGCGAGTTCAACGGGGCTTATATCATCAAGACCATGGTGCATGACAAGGGTCTGTATTGGCTCAAATATAACCACGGAAAGACGCAAGATTTCAGGTATGTGCTGAAAGACGGTCCCAACAAGGAAGCGTATCATCTGTGCAGTTTTATGGATACCGTTGGCTATCAAGCTTGTCAGTCGCAGTGGATGGCCATCCAAGCCGAATACCATCAAGTTGTGGCAGAGGGAAATGGCATCGACCTCATCAACGAGGGCACTTGGGACGGCAATCTGATGCGCTTGGCCGAGAATTCATCCTTGCTCGGCAAGATCCAATGGTATTGCTCCATCATGGCCAAACAGGAATACCATATCATGCCATTGATATTCAACGATTTCCTGCAATTTGTCGACTTGGACAACTGCGAAATTGTGGAAATAGGCAATGATTTCAAAATTGCTGCAAGACGAACTCTCATAATCACTTCGGGAGAGAAATACTTCAAGAACGAGTTTTTGAAGGATCAAGCAACGGGCAAAACCTATGGACTATTCATCAAAGATGGTATGAATTACATTGGATTGTATGACCCTCAAGCGGGCACGATCAGCATGGGACAGAAAGCCAGTAACAACATTTTTCCCCGAGTTTTCAAGGTGCATGACGGCTATGCCTATAGCGTGTTTTTTGACAATGCGCAGATGCTTGGGAAGATTAATCGAGTGAAAATGGAATAGACTGCTTCGTTCCTCGCAGTGACGTAAAGCAACGCAAGGACAGCCCCGTAGTCTCGGAGTCCCGCGTCCCGAAGTCCATTAATGATTCAACAACTTCTTAATCTCATTCAACTTCATTAAAGCCTCAACAGGGGTCAAAGTGTCAATGTTGGTGTTCAAAATGTCCTCTTTGATTTGGAGCAGTAGCGGGTCATCCAATTGGATGAAACTCAGCTGCATACCGTCATCGGTCTTTTTGGTTGCAGCTTTTTCAACGTCCTCGCTGGTGTGCGATTTCTCCAAAACGGAGAGTAAGGCCGTGGCGCGTTCAATGACTTTGCGCGGCATGCCCGCCATCTCGGCGACATGAATACCGAAGCTATGGGCGCTGCCGCCACGCTTCAACTTGCGCAAGAAGACCACTTTGTTTCCGACTTCCTTCACCGACACATGGTAATTCTTGATGCGGGCGAAAGAATCTTCCATTTCGTTCAGTTCATGGTAGTGCGTGGCAAACATCACCTTGGCGCGACTCACGGGATGGTCGTGGAGGAACTCGGTGATGGCCCAAGCGATGCTGATGCCGTCGTAAGTGCTGGTACCGCGCCCGATTTCGTCAAGCAGCACGAGGCTCCTCGACGACACATTATTTAATATGCTCGCCGTTTCGTTCATCTCTACCATGAAAGTCGATTCGCCGGAGGAGATGTTGTCGGACGCCCCCACGCGGGTGAAAATCTTGTCCACCAGACCGATACGCGCCGAAGCCGCAGGAACGAAGCAACCCATCTGTGCCAAAAGCACAATTAATGCGGTTTGACGCAGTAAAGCCGACTTACCCGACATGTTGGGACCCGTGATGATGATGATTTGCTGCTTGTCGCGGTCGAGGTAGACGTCGTTGGCGATGTAACTCTCGCCCACAGGCATCATCTGTTCAATGACGGGATGGCGGCCTTCCTTGATGTCCAAGACATACGAGTCGTCGATAACGGGGCGCACATAGTTGTATTTCAGTGATATATCGGCAAAACTCACCAAGCAGTCGATGCGGGCGACCAAGGAAGCGTCCACCTGAATCGGTTCCACAAACTCCGTCACGGCGGTGACCAACTCATTGTAAACTCTTTGCTCGATGACGCTGATTTTTTCCTCCGCGCCAAGGATTTTTTGCTCATATTCTTTCAGTTCCTCGGTGATGTAACGCTCGGCGTTGGTCAAGGTCTGCTTGCGAATCCACTCGGCAGGCACCTTATCTTTGTGAGAATTAGTGACTTCGAGGTAATAGCCGAACACGTTGTTGTAGCCTACTTTCAGCGAACTGATGCCCGTCAGTTCCATCTCGCGGCGCTGGATACCCATGAGGTATTCCTTGCCCGAGCGCGACAAGTTGCGCAGATCGTCGAGTTCGGCATCCACTCCATCAGCGATGTAATTGCCTTTGGAAAGCACTGCGGGTGCGTCGGGATTCAGCGTTTTCTTGATTCGTTCGCGAATGGACACGCAAGGGTTGAATTGTTCGGCGTATTTCTGCAAGGAAGCGTGTCCGCTCTCTTCGCAAGTCGTCTTCAGAATTTCGATTTGGTCCAAAGCACGGCCTACTTGTAGCAACTCTCTCGGATTCACTCTTGATAACGAAACCTTTGATATAAGTCGCTCCAAATCACCGACTTGTCGCACGGCTTCTTGGAACTTGGCAATCAGGTCGCGGTGCTCGGTGAAGAACTTCACTACCTCATATCGTGCTTCAATCTGTTCCTTGTTTTTCAACGGCAGGCTCAGCCAACGGCGCATCAGTCGTCCACCCATAGGCGAAACGGTCTTGTCGATGACATCAATCAAGGTTTTGGCATTGAGATTTGAGGTATGTAGCAGTTCCAAGTTGCGGATAGTAAACTTGTCAAGCCACACATATTGCCCTTGGTCAATGCGTGAAAGCGAGGTGATGTGGTTGATTTTATCGTGTTGTGTCTCAATCAGGTAATGAACGGCCGCACCTGCCGCAACGATGCCTTTCGGGAAATCGTCGACACCGAAACCTTTTAACGACACCGTATGGAAATGCTTGTTGAGCACTTCGTTGGCGTAGTCGTCGGTGAAGACCCAGTCGTCGAAGACAGTAAGGTAATACTTAGCACTGAACAAATCGATGAACTCCTTGCGCTTGTTGCGTTGCACCAAGACCTCTGAAGGATTGAAGCTCTGCAACAGTTTGTCGATGTATTCGTTGTTGCCTTGCGTGAGGAAAAACTCGCCCGTCGAGACGTCCAAGAAGGCAATACCAGAGACCTCTTTGTCGAGATGCACCGAAGCCAGAAAATTGTTCTCTTTCTGTTCCAGCACATTGTCGTTGTAAGTCACGCCAGGGGTGACCAACTCCACGATGCCGCGCTTCACCAACTTTTTGGCCAGTTTTGGGTCTTCAAGTTGCTCGCAAACAGCCACTTTCAGCCCAGCGCGAACCAATTTTGGCAGATACGTATCCAAGGCATGGTGCGGAAAACCAGCCAACTCCACATCGGCAGAAGCGCCGTTAGAACGTTTGGTCAGCACGATGCCCAAAATCTTGGAAGATTTCACTGCGTCTTCGCCATAGGTCTCGTAGAAGTCACCCACGCGGAACAGGAGCATGGCATCGGGGTATTTCGCCTTAAAGGAGAAATATTGTTTCATCAAAGGGGTTTCGGTTGCTTTGTCGGCCATAAAAGTGCGTTTTGAGGGGTACAAAATTACAAAAAATTCACTTATTTTGCCGCCAAATTGAAAAACCATGCGCAAACTCAGTATGGACGAGCTGAATCGTCTCAGCAAGGAAGACTTTGAAAAAGTGGAGAAACTTCCGATTATTATTGTGCTTGACAACATCCGTTCGTTGAGTAATGTGGGTGCTTTTTTCCGTACCGCCGACGCTTTTCGCATCAGTGAGCTTTATTTATGTGGCATCACGGCCTGTCCGCCCCATCGTGAGATTCATAAAACTGCGTTGGGTGCCGATGAGACCGTGAAATGGCGTTATTTTGAGACCACCGAAGCCGCCTGTCAAGAGTTGAAAGCAGAGGGTTACAAGATTTTTGCTGTTGAGCAAGTCGAAAACAGTATCCCGTTGCAGGATTTCAAGTTTGAGTCACACACCGCCTATGTCTTGGGCAATGAGGTGGAGGGGGTGGGCGAGGAGGTGCTGCCCTATTGCGATGGCGCCATTGAACTTCCGCAGGAAGGAACAAAGCACTCTTTGAACGTTTCCGTTTGCGCGGGTATTGTGATGTGGGAGGCATTCAAAAGCCTGCGTCTTATGTGTAAATAGGTCTCTTTTAGCAGATTCCGATTAAAAAAATCACGAAAAAGACGAAAAAAAACGCTTTTTTTTGGAAGCAATTGAATTATTTTCTATTTTTGTTCGCTAAATAGGGGTTGAAGATGAAGCGTTGGATAATGTAAATGAATGGTAAATAGTTAAAAATCAACTTAATTAATAAATAACAAATCTAAATTTTAATGTTATGAAGAAAAATTTGACGTTTGCAAAGTTTATGATGTTTGTCGTCATGGCTGTCCTCCCGTTGAGCATGATGGCTCAAGAGCAGGAACAGGAGCAACAACAGAAGCAAGAGCAACAAGAGCAACAAAAAGAAAAAGCCAAAAAGCCCGTTGAAAGGTACTGGTACATTCAGGCTGACGGAGGTCTCTCCATCAACCATGGTGACTTGGCCAACTACAATGGCGGTATTTGGGATGATTTCAATCATTTCAAAAAGCAGGCTTTAGAGAATTGGAATGCTCATCTCGGCATCGGTTATCAATTCGGTAAGGTTCTTGGTGTGAACTTCAAGGGTGGCTACGGCCTTCTTTCTGGTCACAAGCACTTTATTGACAATGATCCGAGCCAGATTCACCTCCAGAGATTCTATCTCCTTGACAACAATGGAGATGCCATCATCGCCGATGAGAATCTGCCTTACGAAAGCCAGTATACAGACCTCAGCCTCGAACAGACCAACTATTTTGAAGGCAACCTGAATCTGACTTTCAATTTGTTCAACATGTTCAAGTACAACCCGAGAAGAGTTGTCAATCTTGTTCCTCACGTTGGTATCGGTGGTATCTATTATCAAGCTGGTGTTGTCAGACAACTGCTTGTGGATCCTGAAAGCAATGACAGAGAGACCAATGGTGAAATCGTTGCCAGAGCCAGAAACGAGCGCGGCCTTACTTTCACCGTTCCCGTTGGTGCCGAGTTGACCTTCAACCTCGCTCCCAAGTTTGACATTTTCATGGATTACACCTACACCTTCACCGGTTCTGATAACCTCGACCAAGTGAAGAAAGTGAATGAAGATGTTCACTTCATCAATGACAAGGATATGTACAGCCAACTCAATCTGGGTCTCCGTTACAAGTTCAACAATCCTTGCGACATCGAGAAGATGGCTCGTGAATCGAAGAAGATCACCTATCGCGTCAATCCCGATCCGCTGGTTGAAGGCGAAGACGGCAATGTTTGCTTCGATGTCATCGTCACCATCCCCGGTGAGTATTTCGAGAAGCAGGCTGTCATGAACCTCAAGCCTTATCTTGCCTACAACGGTGGCCAGATCGAAATCGACCCCATCACCTTCGTGGGTGAAAAAGTGAAAGGCGAAGGCGACTTCCGCGTCAACTACAAGGAAGGCGGCGAATTCACCAAGCACTACTGCATCCCTTACCAGCCCGAGATGGAAAACTGCGAACTCATGGCCGACCCGATGTTCTATGTCTACAATGGCACTATCTATCCCACCCAGGATGAAATCGTGAAGAACACCTACTTCACCACGGGTGCTACCGAGAAACTCGCCGATGGCGTCATCGTCCAGAAGAAGGAAGAACCTGTCTATGATACGATTTATGAAGATCATACGAAGGAAGTCGAAGTCCTCAAGCTCGTCTATTTCTTCAACAAGGATTCGTACGACATTAACGGTAGAAGAAGACTCAACAAGGAAGCTGATGCCGCTTTCAACGACCTGCTGAAAGCCGGTGCTACCAATTTCATCATCAAGGCTTGGGCTTCTCCCGAAGGTGAGGATGGCCACAACAATGAATTGTCCAACAACCGCGCCAATTCTGCCGAGAAGCAGATGAAGAAACTTGCCAAGAAGACGGCTGTCGAATTCAACGGCAATGGCTATGGTCCCGACTGGAACAAGTTCATGGAACTGGTTCGCAATTCCGACCTGAAGGACAAGGATGCCATCATCAACAACGTCAACAGCTCCAACGACAAAGAGCAGACCATCCGCGAGATGTGCGACATCTATCCGCAACTCGAAAGGAACATCCTGCCTCAAATCCGTCGTGCCGAGGTTTACACCACGGAAACCACTGTTGAGAAAGTGATGAAGGTGGTCAAGAGAGAGAAATAATCTCCTGACGCATGAATGAAAAAGCCGCTCAATCGAGCGGCTTTTTTTGTGCTTTCTTACAGTGCTATCCGATGTATCCCCAACTCATAGGGTTGGTTGATGGCCTCAATGATTTTAAGGTAATCGGCCTCGTTGGCCACGAAATCAAGTCGATTGGTGTCCAAGATAAGGATGCGCATGTGGTCCTGCTGCTGGCGTAGGAAGTCGAAATAGCCCTGCTGGATGCTTTCCAAATAAGCATCGCTGATTTCCTGTTCATAACTACGTCCCCGTTTCCGAATGTTAGCTTGCAGACGGCTTACGTCAGAATAAAGATAGACCAACAGTTCTGGTTTGGGCATATCGGAGAAAATGATGTTGAAAAAACGAGAGAATAATTGATACTCGTCCTCTTGCAGGTTGTTGCGCGAGAAAATCAGCGATTTGGCTACGTAATAGTCAGAGATGATGAAGTCGTGAAAGAGGTCAAGGGCACCGAGTTTTTCTTTCAGTTGCTGGTATCTCAATGCCAGAAAAGTCATTTCCACTTGGAACGAGTATTTGTCGGGCTCTTTGTAGAATTTGGGTAGGAATGGGTTTTTGTCGGCCTCAAATTCTTCGAGGACCAGCTTCCCATTGAAATCGTTGGCGATGCGCGAAGCAAGAGTGGTCTTGCCCGCACCAAGGGTTCCCTCTATGGCGATATAGTTGTAATTCATGGATTGTCGGTTAACGTGGTTTCAATCTTTCTCACTACGAGCGGGTCATTGCAGCGTTCCAAAAGCTCGGTTTGGGTAAGGCCGAGGACGGGATGCACGAAATCAGGAATCACTTCACACAAAGGCAACAGGGCGAAACGGCGCAGATGCAGCCGAGGATGTGGTATGACGACCTTTTCGGTATGGATGTTTTGTTGGCCATAATACAAGATGTCCAAATCAACGGGACGGGAGGTGTAGCCTTCCTCGTCGGGATGCCGTTTTCGCCCCATTAAGGCTTCTATGTCAAGCAGTTCGCGCATCAACGTTTCAGGTTCCAATTCGGTTTCCAGCACAATCAGCCGATTCAAGAACCATTCTTGTGCCTCAAAACCCCAAGGCTCTGACTCATAGGCCGACGACAAGGCATTAATCCGACCACACCTATTATTAATATAATGGCAAGCCTGGTCGAAAAGAGCCGCTTTGTCGCCCATGTTGGATCCAAAAAGGAGATGCGCCGTTTCCATCATTGTGGATTTTTTTTGCAAATATAGCATTTTGATACGAACCGAAACTAGGAAAATACTACTTTTGCACTTCGGACTATTAAAATTTAAGTATCATGAAATTCTACAAAGTCGTACTTGCTGCCTTCCTCGGCACGCTTATCGCATTGTTAATCAACTTCTTTGTCAAAGTCGGTGTGGTTTCTGCCATGATTTCGAACCTTACGAAATCTAATTCGGAGACCTCGACCACAGTGAAACCCAACTCAGTGCTTTACATGAAGTTGGACTACAGCATTCCCGATCGCACCTCTGACAACCCCTTTGGTGGCATCAACTTTAATACTATGGAGTCGCAGGACATGACGGGATTGAATGAAATCTTGCGCAACATCGAACATGCCAAGACCGATGACAATATCAAGGGTATCTATCTTGATCTGAGCAGTATACCTACCTCAACGGCTACGCTTCAGGAACTCCGCGACAAACTGATTGAGTTTAAGGATTCGGGTAAGTTTATCGTCAGTTATGCCGAAAGCTATTCCCAAAGCGCGTATTATATGGCTTCCGTCGCTGACAAGGTGTTCCTGAATCCTGAAGGTATGCTTGACCTGCATGGCATGGCAACGCAGATCATGTTCTACAAGCGTCTTTTGGATAAACTTGATGTTGAAATGCAGATTGTGCGCGGTCCCAACAACCGCTTCAAGAGCGCCGTGGAGCCTTATTTCTTGGAGAAGATGAGCGAATCGAATCGCGAGCAGATGGACAAGCTGCTTGGCACCGTCTGGGGACAAATCTTAGCAGGTATTAGCTCAAGCCGCAATATCAGCGTGGAGCAGCTGAACCAGATCGCAGATAACTTGGAGACCATGTTCAATGCCGACAGGGCACTCGAATGCGGCTTGGTCGACAACTTGTATTACAAGGATCAAGTGCTTGATGAATTGAAGGGCTTGACCGGCAGCAATAAGGACATCAATGCGGTGTCCAACGCCAAATACGCCAAATCCTTTAGCGTCAAAAACAACAGCAAGAATGAGGTGGCCGTCATCTATGCTTCGGGTCAAATCTTCGATGGCAAGGGCAGCGATGAAAACATCTACTCCGATAACCTCAGTAAGACCATCCGCAAGGCTCGTGAAGACGAGAAAGTGAAGGCTATCGTGTTGCGTGTCAATTCGCCTGGTGGTAGTGCCTTGGCTTCTGCCGTTATCGGACGCGAACTTGACTTGGCCAAACAAGAAAAGCCAGTCATCGTCACGATGGGTAATTACGCGGCTTCGGGTGGATATTGGATTTCGGCCAAAGCCGATTATATCTTCGCTGACCCCACCACGCTCACGGGTTCGATAGGTGTGTTTGGTACGTTCCCCAACATGAAAGGCCTCCTCAACGATAAGATCGGCTTGACCTTTGACGTGGCCAAAACCAATGAGAACGCTGATTTCGGTAGCGTTACCGAGCCGTTGACCTCGTTCCAATATGCCAAGTTGCAGGAGATGGTGGTGAAGACCTATGAGGATTTCACTGGTCGTGTCGCTGAAGGTCGTGGCTTGCGCCAGACTTATGTCGACAGTATTGGTCAAGGCCGTGTGTGGGCGGGTGCCGATGCCATTGGTCTCGGCCTGGTCGACCAACTGGGTGATATGGAAGATGCTATCGTTTATGCTGCCGAAAAAGCGGGAATCAGCGAGGACTACAAGGTGGTTGAGATGCCCAAACAGAAGGACTTTATGGCTCGTTTTATGGAGCAACTCAACGGTAGCGACAAACTTGATGCCGCCATGCGCAGCAAACTGGGTGGCTATTACGACTACATGAAGGGTTTGGAGAACCTGCAAAAGAACACGGGCATCCAGGCTAGGATGCCGTTTGACATCGTCGTAGAATAATCGCTATAACTGAATGAAAAATGCGGGGTCGCCTTGGGTGGCTCCGCATTTTTTTTGTTTTATAAAGTCATCACCTCGTCCATGCGGATATCGAAAGGCTCGGCGGGCACTTCGTCAACCAATTGGAAGTCGAAGCAGATGCCGATGCGTTTCACGTCGAGGTGATGGCACAGAAATCGGTCGTAATAACCCTTCCCGCGACCGAGGCGGTTGCCGTTGTGGTCGAAGGCCACGCCAGGGACGACGATGAGGTCGAAGTCGCCCGTGTATGGCTCGTTCTGCGGTTCAAGGATGTTGAAGTCGCCCACGGCAAAGGCGGTGTCGGCGGCAAATTCCACCGGGATGATGTCGTCGCCGACCACAGTGGGAAGGATGATCTGCTTCTTCAGGTGCCATTTCTCGAGGAAGGCTTGCGTCTGCACCTCGTCGGGCAGGGCGCTGTAAAGCATGATTCTATTGGCCTTCACGAAATCGGGATGCTGTTCCAGTTTGGCCAAAATCTTCTCCGACTGTTCGAGAAGCTGTTCCTTGGTGTGCTGCTTTTTCAATGCCTTGATGTGGGCGCGCAGTTCTTTCTTTTCCATGTTAGTTGCTGTTGAAAAGTAAAACGGCAATACCAAAGACACTTGATATTGCCGTTGTGTGGTCTTGGGAAGGATTATTTTCTTCCGTTATAGTTGCCAATCAGGGTTCCAATGAAGAATTTGGCGGCCTCCTTCATGTTGGTGAAGTCGCTACCGAGCGAACTGGAGCAGTCAAGCACGAGCATAATCATGGCACTTTTGTACTCTTCTACGATTTGGGAACCGCCTGAAGTGTCAAACTCGCTGTTTTGTCCCCAGTATTCATTAGAAGCATTCCAGTTCCAAAGCTTTACGTTTTCTGTGGTAACTTGATTGCCGTTAGAATCGAAGAGGTTTTGGAATGTGAAGACATCTTTTGCTCCTGAAGAAGAGGCGGATACGGTGCTTCCCGACATGCAATTCACACCATAATAGGTGATGTTGGTCAGTTGTCCCACGTTGTTGTTGGTGCGGATATAGGTTCCTTCGATGTAATGGGTGGATTCCGAAGCATTGTTCACATTGTCAAAGGTGAACCTGATGACGGAGTTGGGCTCTTGAACAGGGATGGTCAGCGTCACATTGTAGACCGTGCTTTGGTTGTAGAGTTGTTGAGCGATTTCGGCAAACTTATCCGCAGCCTCGCTCATGTCGTTGACTTCAAATACATTGTTGTCGGGATCGCTGGAGAGTTTGTTGAGGTTGTTGCGGAAATCGTCCATATTGACCACGTCGGAACCGGGTACGCCGATGGAGTAGGCTGAAATGTGGGTGTTGCCGACTTGTTCATTCATGATTCTCGAATGGACGGCTGCAAGATACTCGCTGCCGGAGTTGTAGGCATTTGACAGAGCGTAAGAGCCTTGGTCGAGGCCGTCAGTGAAGGTCACGATGGAGGCGTTGATGAGGTTCTCTGGAACGTGGGCTGATGTCAGACTATTGAGGCTCGCATTGACAGCGTGATAGAGGATCGTGCCGTTTTGCATGGACAATTGGTCAATAAAGTCAGAGAAATTGTGTTTTGTGCTTTGATTCAGCAAGCCAAGCGGCATGGTATAAAGCTCGGAGTTGAAGCCAACAATGCCCAAATACAGACCCTCTTGGGCGGGAGTTTCGTCTTCAGGTTTTTGCTTTTTGCAACTGGTAAAAGCGGTCATAATAATGGCCAAAGTCAAGACCGCCAAAGGAATGAATTGTTTTTTCATAATAGTAATGTTTATTTGTTTGTTGTTATTAAACGATATCGTTAAGGCTATATTGTTCGGTTGGGCTTTATTCTCGCATTGCCGCACGGATGGCCTTGCACAACTGGTCGGGGCAGGAGGTGTTCTTGAAGCCGCAGCGGATGCCTTCCAAACGCTGGAGTACTTCATCAACTTTCATGCCATCTACCAAGGCGCTGACGCCTTGGGTGTTGCCGTTGCAGCCACCGTAGAACTGCACGTTTTTCAGGATGCCGTCCTCAATTTCAAACTCGATGGCTTGACTGCAGGTGCCTTGGGTTCGGTAGGTGTATCTCATGGTTGTTAGAATTTGCTCATAAACTTTTGGCTATCAACGACAAAGCGTTCATGGATGCCTTCGCCAATTAGTGTCTCATCCTCGAAGCATTTTACTGAGAAAACCAAACGGCGGCGGTCCACCTCGACGAGTTCTGCCTCGCAGCGGATGGTGGAGCCCACGGGACTGGCCTTCAAGTGCTTGATGTTGACCGCAATGCCTACGGTGGTGTTGCCTTCGCCGATTTTGTCGGCAACGCTTTCCAGACAAGTCTTCTCCATCAGGGCAATCATGGCGGGGGTGGCAAACACCTCCAATGCGCCTGAACCGTAAACGGCGGCGGTGTCCTTATGCTCCACTACGAGAGCCACGCTGTGGCGCAATCCTTTCAGTGCATCGTATTCCATCACGCTTGGAAGTTCATGGTGATGTTGACGATGACATCGGGGTGCAGTGAGCGGCCCACAGGACAGCTTTCGGCGGCGGCCCACAGCAGGGACTTTTGTCTTTCAGTGTATTCCTTAGCTGGGAAGTTGAACACGATGTCGATTTGCCCGATACGGCGGGGGTCGGCGTTCATGGTCTTCTTCACCGTGTAGGTGGTGCCGTCAATATCGAATTTGTGGCCTTGCGCGCTGATGCCCATGATGGTCATCATGCAGCCGGCGAGTGCCGCGCAGGCGAGGTCGGTGGGCGAGAAGGCTTCGCCTTTGCCGTGGTTATCGGTGGGCGCGTCGGTGAGGATGGTGTTGCCCGATTGCACATGGGTCATCTCGTTGCGGAGATTGCCTTTATAGGTTCCTTTTATTGTTGCCATATTCTTTGTTTTTAATTCGGAATGCTGAATGTTGAATGTTGAATGGGGGCAAAGCCCAGCGTCGCATTGCGACATTCATAATTTATTTATTTGTTTATTTGTTTATCTGTTCAAGAATCAACCCAGCAAGACGGCTCGTGCCCACGCGGAAGAGGTTCGGGTTGAGCCACTGCTCGCCAAGGATGTTTTTCACCAAATAATAATAGGTGAGGGCGTCTTCTGGGGTCTTCATGCCGCCAGCGGGCTTGAAGCCGACCTTTTTGCCTGTGGCCTCATAGTATTCCTTGATGGTGTCAATCATGATGATGGCGGCGAGCGGTGTGGCGGCCACGGGTACCTTGCCTGTTGAGGTTTTGATGAAGTCGGCTCCCGCAAGAATGGCGAGTTCGCTGGCTTTGCGGATGTTCTCAACTGTTTTCAGTTCGCCCGTCTCAAGGATAACTTTCAGCTTGGCTTTATTGCCGCAAGTCTCCTTGATGGTCTTGATTTCGTCAAAGACTTCATCGTAACGTCCCGCGAGGAACGTGCCGCGCGAGATGACCATGTCCACCTCATCGGCACCCTCATTGACGCAATACTCCACCTCTTTGACTTTTAGGTCAAAGGGCATTTGTCCTGAGGGGAAGCAGCAAGCCACCGTAGCAACACGGATGCCGCTACCTTCAAGCTGTTGCTTGGCTTGACGGATAAAAGGGCTGTAGATGCAGATGGCGGGCACCGAGAGATGTGGTTTTTGCTTCGGGAAAGCCAGTGCCTTTTCGCAGAAGTCTTTGATTTTCGACTCGTTATCAAAGGCTTCGAGGGTGGTGAAGTCGATGCTTTGGAAAATAGTGCGCAGGGCTTCTTTCTCGTTGCCTTTTTTCTTTTCTTCGTTGATAATAAGCCTGATGCGCTCGTTGAGTGCAGTTTCGCTATGGTTGTAAGGTTTGAATTTCATGATGGTTTGGATTTGGGCTTCAAAAATAAGGATTTTTCTTGAAACGGAGCGAAAAATGGGTTTTTGTTGTATTTTTGCCGTCGAATACATCAACAAAAACCGATGCCCCGATGGTATATAACAGCGGTCGTTTTATCATGAAGAAGTATTTTGCAGTTTTTTCAGTCCTTATTTTGTTTGCGTTTACCGGTTGCTACAAAAACGCGGGTGATCCAATCACGAAAGAATTCAGTGTCTCAGGCAACTATACCGAACTTCAGGTGGAGGATGCTTTTGAGGTCACCGTCAGCGATGCGGTGAGTCAAGTCACGATTACGGCAGGCGAAAACATAATGCCCAAGGTTGTGGTGGAAGTTGATGGCAACAAGTTGAAAATCAGACTTAAACCAGTAGCTGTGGTTGTGAACGATACCGAATTGAAAGCAGTTATTCCTTATAACATTAATTTGACGAACGTTGATTTGTCGGGTGCTTCTGAATTTCATTCCAGTTTCGGTCTTCAAGGCCAAAAGGTGGAGGTGGAGTTGTCAGGTGCCTCGGATTTCTATTGTAACATTGCTGCCGACAAAGTTGAGATTGACGCGTCGGGTGCTTCGAACTTTTATGGTAATGTAAATGCAGCCTCTGAGTTATTTCTTGACATGAGCGGATCCTCTAATGCCGCCATTACGGGCCAAGCCCCCACGTTTAAGATGGATTTGTCAGGTTCCAGCACCTTCCAGAGGAAAGTTGATGGGACAAGGTATGCGTTCTCATGCTCGAAATGCAGAGGAGAGATGTCAGGTTCAAGTGATGCCTACCTCCATTGTGACAACAGCATCAAAGTTGACCTTTCAGGTTCCAGCGACCTGCATTATACGGGCAATGCATCCACTTCAGGTTGTAGTTGCTCAGGTGGCTCGAATGTCGTTCATGACGTGTTATGATTCGGAAACAGGAAAAGATGAAGCCAGGGCCGCGAGGTTCTGGCTTTTTTTCTATCTTTGCGGTCAGAAATTCTCTAAATCTAAATACAATGAAAAAAGCTATCGCAACAAACAAGGCTCCTGGAGCCATCGGTCCTTACAGTCAAGCCATCGAAGCCAATGGAATGGTGTTCATTTCGGGTCAACTTCCCATCAATCCCGAAACGGGTGTGATGCCGGAAGGCGTTACTGCGCAGACCGAACAGAGCATGAAAAACCTTGAAGCCATCCTCAACGCTGCAGGTTGTACCTTCGACAACGTGGTGAAATCGACCTGCTATCTCGCTGATATGAGCTATTTTGGCGAGATGAACGCCGTGTATGCCAAATACTTCACTGGCGACTGCCCTGCCCGCGCTGCCTTCGCCGTGAAGGAACTGCCCAAGAAGGCTTTGGTCGAAATCGAAATGATTGCCGCGAAGTAATGTCCATGTCATTCCGAGGATTTTATCGGCATAGATACAATCGTCTTGCAGGCTCGGTATGACATGCCGATAAAATCCGAAGCGAATCTATGGACATCAAATTGTGTTGATTATGAAAATTGTTTTTCTAGAGCCTCTGGGTCTGAAAATCCAGCAGATTGAAGCCGCCTGTGACGGCCTGAAAAAAGCGGGCCACGAGGTGGTTATCTATCCCGACCGCAACGAAAACCTCGATGAGCTGAAACGACGTGCCGAAGGCGCGGAGGTCATCATCGAAAGCAACATCCCACTGCGCAAGGACTTCCTTGACGCCTGTCCTAACCTGAAAATGCTCTCCATCGCCTTCACGGGTCTGGACCACATCGACATGGAGGAATGTCAGCGTCGTGGCATCGTCGTCAAGAATGCAGCAGGCTACAGCACCGAAGCCGTGGCAGAATTGGCCATCGCCTTGATGATAGATGTGTATCGTAAAGTCCTTGAAAACGATACAATTACCCGCCAATGCAACCGCAAGGGCATCATGCCTGGACGCGAAATCGGGGGCAAGACTATTGGCATCATCGGCATGGGCAACATTGGACAGCGCGTGGCCAAGTTGGCGAATGTCTTCGGCTGCAAGGTGTTGGCATGGAACCGTACCCCGAAGCAAGTTGAAGGCGTGACCTTTGTCGACAAGGAAACCTTGTTAAAAGAAGCCGACATTATCACTTTGCACATCGCCTTGAACGCCGACACGCGCGATTTCATCACGGAGAAAGATTTCACCTTGATGAAGCCTAATGCTATCCTTATTAATACGGCACGCGGTCCTGTGGTGAACGAAACGGCTTTGGCTAATGCCTTGAAACAAGGGAAAATCGCTGGTGCGGCCACTGATGTTTACGGCATCGAGCCGCCCTTGAAGACCGACAATCCCTTGCTTGATGCACCCAATCTAATCATGTTGCCGCACATCGGCTTTGCCACCGAAGAGGCGTTTGTGCTGCGATTGGGAATTGTTGTCAGGAATGTTGAAGGATTTGTTGCCTAACGAAAGGCTATCCGTCATTGCGAACGAAGTGAAGCAATCCAGAGAAAAAGCTTGGCATCTGAATTGCTTTGTCGTATCTCCTCGCAATGACGCGAAGCGGGTTATTCCTCGTTTCTGTAAAGATTTATTTTCGGCCTATAAATCATATCCGCTGTGACAAAAGCCTCCTTGAATTTAGGCTTGATGCGGCGTAGGCACTGCTCGGCCTCTACGCGGTTGCGGAAATCGCCTGCGCGAAGGCGGAAATAAGGCTCGACATAAGTGAGGTAAATCGGAATGTCAGGGAAAGCGTTTTCGAATTGCGTTTTCACCGCTTTGGCGTGGTCGAGGGCTTCGTTGCCGATTTCCATGAAAACGTGGATGCGGTAGCCGTTGAGCGAACTGTCAACTCTGTATGATAGGCGTTGTTTTGCTATGAGGCTTTCGATGCGGCTGTCTTGGTCGACATTCAATGAACCATGGCTTTGTGCCATGCCCATGTAGGCCAACACAATGAATATGGCGAGAAGAAGAATTCGTTTCATTATTACATGTTTTAGAGCGCAAAAATACGATTTTTTCTGATTTCCGACGAAAGTTGTATCTTTGCGGCAAAATAACGCAGAATGAACAGTAACCTCGATGCCGACGGCAGCCACCTCTCAAAGGCTGAAAAAGACCTTGAAAACGCCCTGCGACCGGATTTGTTCGACAGCTTTGCCGGACAGAAACAGGTCGTCGACAACCTGCGCGTTTTCGTGAAGGCGGCGGCCCAGCGTGGCGAAGCCCTCGACCATACACTGCTCCATGGCCCTCCGGGTTTGGGCAAGACCACGCTGTCACACATCATCGCGCATGAGTTGGGTGTGGGCATGAAGATGACTTCGGGCCCCGTTTTAGACAAGCCGGGCAATCTGGCAGGCTTGCTCACGAGTTTAGAACCCAACGACGTGCTGTTCATCGATGAGATACATCGCTTGAGTCCTGTGGTGGAGGAGTATCTCTATTCCGCGATGGAGGACTTCCGCATTGACATCATGATTGAGACGGGCCCAAGCGCCCGCAGCATCCAGATCACGCTGAACCCTTTCACCTTGATTGGCGCTACCACCCGTAGCGGTCTGCTGACGGCACCTTTACGCTCGCGTTTTGGCATCAACTTGCGCTTGGAGTATTACGATGCCAAAACCCTGGCCAAGATTGTGAAGCGTTCGGCGGGCATACTTCGTGTACCCATCGACGACACAGCGGCCTTCGAGATTGCTCGTCGCAGCCGTGGCACACCGCGTATCGCCAACCTGCTCTTGCGCCGCGTCCGCGACTTCGCCCAGATTCAAGGCGACGGCACCATCACCATCGACATCGCCCGCATCGGCCTGAAGGCTCTCAACGTGGACGAGCACGGCCTCGACGACATGGACAACAAGATCCTCTCCACCATCATCGACAAGTTTAAGGGCGGTCCTGTGGGCGTCAATACCATAGCCACGGCGGTGGGCGAGGACCCCGGCACCATCGAGGAGGTCTGCGAACCCTTCCTCATCCAGGAAGGCTTCATCATGCGCACCCCTCGCGGCCGCGAGTGCACCGATTTGGCTTACAAGCATTTGGGGAAGATGAGGATTAAGCCTTCTGGGGAGATGAGTTTGTTTGAGTAATTTACAATACTCTTTTTACACTTCTTCGATGACATTAGGATTTGTCAGGAATTGGAAAAGACCTATTGTCAAAATTCCATGGTCGTCAAGCATAGGAGGGTAATGTCCCGACACAATTAGTATTTTTTTGAAGGAGTCGCCAATTAACAAAAGCGAACGTTTCTCCTGTTCCTCTTTTTGCGCATCCTGAATTTGATAGGCTGATTGGATATAGTAACGGCGTGGTCCTTTGTTGGCAACGAAATCAACTTCAAGGTGCGTCCTTGCCCCAGTGGATGTACGGGTTTCCACTTCACCCACATCCACCAAAAAACCGTGCTGTCGCAGTTCGTTGTAGATTACATTTTCCATCACATGGCCTCTGTCCAGTTGTCGGAACGACAACAACGCATTGCGAAGTCCGATGTCCTGAAAATAATATTTTGATTGTGCACCGATATACTGTTTGCCTCGGATATCATAGCGCAAGGCCTGCTCCACAATAAATGCCTCCTCAAAATATCTAACGTACGAAGCCACGGTCTTGTTGGTGATTGATAGTTTTTTCTTGCTGGCAAATGCGTTTGTCAGGTTGTTAATGTTGGTGAGCGACCCGACGCTTGAAGCCATCACGCGAATCAGTTCCTTGATTTCCGGAACGTTCTCTATGCGGTTACGTTCCATAATGTCTCGTAGGTAAACTGTATTGAACAATTGGCGTAGATAGGTTGATTTCTTCTCCTCCGTATCCATATTAAGCAGTCCCGGCATTCCACCATACAGCGAATATTCGTCCCAGGCCTCTTGCACGGTGCCTTCAAAAGCACTAAAGTATTCGGCGAAGGAAAAAGGTGCAAGATGGATTTCATAGCTTCGGCCGCGGAACTCTGTGGCAATGTCGGTGGAGAGGAAGCGTGAATTGCTTCCAGTTACATATAAGTCAACATTGTCGAAAAGAAGCAGGCTGTTCAGCACTTCTGGAAAATGCTCCACCATTTGCACCTCATCGATAACGACATAGTGCATCTGGCTGTTATTGCTTGCAAAGGTTTCTATTCTATCCAGCAAGTTGTCAGGGTTTAGGAGAGTGCGATTGCGCCAGTCTTCCATTTTGAGGAAAAGCATATTCTCTTCTTTTATTCCCATTTCCAACAGCTTTGCTCGAAACAGTTCGTTCAGCAGGAATGACTTCCCGCAACGTCGTATTCCAGTCACGACTTTCACTAAGCTGTTTTGCATGGAACCTACAAGATTATCAATGTGTTGCTCTCTTTTTACAATCATAGTTTCTCCCAATTTTAGCCACTTTTGGCCACTTTTTGGAATGCAAAGATACATTTTTTGGAGCGACTTTTGCGTTTTTGGTACAAAAATTTTCCCTATTTTTGCAGTTTCTTTCAGAAACAGCAAATAACAACGCTATTATATGGATTACAACTTCATTGAAATCGAGAAGAAGTGGCAGCAATACTGGCACGACAACAAAATCTATAAGGTCGACATCGACCACAGCAAGCCCAAGTTCTATGTCTTGGACATGTTCCCTTATCCTTCGGGCGCAGGTCTGCATGTGGGTCACCCATTAGGCTATATCGCCTCCGACATCTATGCGAGATACAAGAGGCTGAAAGGCTTCAACGTGCTGCACCCCATGGGCTACGACGCCTATGGCCTGCCTGCCGAGCAATACGCCATCCAGACGGGTACGCATCCCGCCGTGACGACCGAGAAGAACATCAACCGCTACCGCGAGCAGATGGACAAGATCGGCTTCTGCTACGATTGGGACCGCGAGGTGCGCACCTGCGAGCCGGGCTACTACAAGTGGACGCAATGGACGTTCCTTCAGCTGTTTAACTCGTTCTACTGCAACGGTTGCCAGAAGGCCCAGCCCATCAGCAAGTTGATTGCCCGCTTCGAGGAGAAAGGCACCGAAGGCCTCAACGTGGCCGAGAGTAAGCCGCTGCACTTCACCGCCGCAGAATGGAAGGCGATGAGCGAGAAGCAGCAACAAGAGGTGCTGATGAACTACCGCTTGGCTTATCAGGCCGAGGCCATGGTGAACTGGTGTCCGGGTCTGGGTACGGTGCTGGCCAACGACGAGGTGGCCGACGGCCTCTCGGTGCGTGGCGGCTTCCCTGTGGAGCGCAAGTCGATGAAGCAGTGGCAACTCCGTATTACTGCCTACGCCGACCGCCTGCTGCAAGGCCTCGAAACCGTGGACTGGAGCGAGTCGGTGAAAGACCTGCAACGCAACTGGATTGGCAAGTCGATGGGTGCTTCGGTCATCTTCAAAGTCGATGGAAAGGACATTGACCTTGAGGTGTTCACCACCCGTGCAGATACCTTGTTCGGCACGACCTTTATGGTGCTGGCTCCCGAGCATGAGTTGGTGAGCGAAATCACCACTGCGGAGCAACGCGCCGAGGTGGAGGAATACATCACCCGCACCAAGAACCGCAGCGAGCGCGAGCGTATGGCCGAGGTGCGTAAGGTGAGCGGCGCCTTCACGGGTGCCTACGGCATCAACCCCATTACAGGTGCCAGACTCCCGATTTGGATTGCCGACTATGTGCTGATGGGTTATGGTACGGGAGCCATCATGGCCGTGCCTGCCCACGACAGCCGCGACTTCGCCTTTGCTCGCCATTTCAACCTGCCCATCATCCAAGTGGTGAAGAAACCTGGCACTGAGGCCACTGACCCTGCTACTTGGGAGGAGAGCTTCGACGCCAAGGACGGCGAGCTGGTCAACTCGGGCTTCCTCGATGGTCTGACCGTCAAGAAAGCCATCGAGCGGATGATTCAGGAACTGGAGAAACTGGGCGTCGGCACGGGCAAGACCAACTACCGCCTGCGTGATGCCATTTTCAGCCGTCAGCGTTATTGGGGTGAGCCGTTCCCGATCTATTACAAGGACGGCATGCCTTACGCCATGGACGAGTCGAAACTGCCTTTGGAGCTGCCTGCCATCGACGAATACAAGCCCACTGAGACGGGCGAACCACCTTTGGCCCGCGCCAAGAACTGGGTCACGGAGGAAGGCTACCCGATTGAGACTAATACCATGCCGGGCTTTGCCGGCTCGAGCGGCTATTACTTCCGCTACGAAGACCCGCACAATGACAAGGAATATTTCAGCCACGAAGCCAACGACTATTGGCAGAACGTTGACCTCTATATCGGCGGCGCCGAACACGCCACCGGCCACCTGATTTACAGCCGCTTCTGGTGCAAGTTCTTGTACGACATCGGGTTGTCTTGCAAGGATGAGCCGTTCCAGCGCATGATCAACCAGGGCATGATCCAAGGCCGTTCGAGTTTTGCCTATCGTGTCAATTTGGAAAAATTGTGCGAATACGACGTTTGGAACATCATCAAGGACAAGAAATTAGGTGTTGAGTTCGTCAAGAGCTACAAGGACGGTCGTCGTCAGTTCGACTTCTTCTGCCCCGAGAAAGGCATTCTCATTGAAATCAACCGTATGGGCAACCTCGAGAAGGTGGCCGAGCCGTGGGTGGAATACGCCGCATCGAAGGGCTACAAGTTGCTTTTGGTGCCCAACATCGACGTTTTGAATGATTATAGAGATGGAACCCATATCGTTGAGCAGAAAATCAAGGACTTGATTGCGGGCAAGGAAGTCCCGGCCTTCGTTGAGGGAGAGGAGTACAATCGTGGTCCTATCTTCGTCTCCAAGAATATACCTGACCGTGAGTTGTTCAGTGACCCGATTCATGTGGACATCAACATGGTGCGCAACGACATCCTTGACATTCCGGCATGTCGCCAATGGCGCGATGACCTGAAGGATGCCCATTTCATCAAGGAGAAAGACAAGGACGGCAACGACATTTATGTTTGCGGTTCGGAAGTCGAGAAGATGTCGAAGTCGAAATATAACGTGCAGAACCCTGACGACCTCGTGGAGAAATACGGTGCCGACACGCTGCGTCTCTATGAGATGTTCCTCGGTCCTTTGGAGCAGTCCAAGCCCTGGGACACGCAAGGCATCGAAGGCACGTTCCGCTTTGTGCGCAAGTTCTGGAGGCTGTTCCACAACGAGAACAACGAGTTCTGCGTATCAGATGAGCCTGCTACCGCGCCTGAGTTGAAGAGCCTGCACAAGCTCATCAAGAAGGAGGAGGAAGGCATCGAAAGCATCTCGTTCAACACGGTCGTTTCGGCCTTTATGATTTGCGTCAACGAGTTGGCCGACCTCAAGTGCAACAAGCGCGAAGTGCTTGAGCCGCTTTGCATTATGATTTCGCCCTACGCGCCGCATATTGCTGAAGAACTCTGGCATTTGCTGGGTCACGACACATCGGTGGTGAATGCTTCGTTCCCTGTCTATGACGAAAGCAAGACCGTGGAGAACAGCTTCAACTACCCCATCAGCTTCAATGGCAAGATGCGCTTCAACCTGGAACTGCCTGTCGCGATGAGCCAAGACGAGGTGCAAGCCGCTGTGCTCGCAGCCCCCGAGTCCGCCAAGTGGATTGAGGGCAAGCAGGTGCGCAAGGTGATCTTTGTGCCGAAAAAGATTGTGAATATTGTGGTGGGGTAGTTACTTTCGCCGCATCTCAAACACCACCGCGTGTGGCATCTCAAAGTCATTCGGGAAGTCAATGCGGTAGCGACCATCAGCCTCTCTGCAAAGGGAGGCTTTCTTTTTGCTGCCCAACACCTTGATTTTGCCTATTTTGAGGGTCATGCCTTTGCCGTCGAACCAATAGGTGTCGGGTACGGTAGGGCTGCCACATTGTGACAGCCCTACGGTATGATCTTGTTCATCCAAAAGGAAAATAGCGTAGATCTTATCGCCCTTCTGTGTGAAGCGGAACTTGCCGTAGGTGAAGGGGTAGATGGGTCTTGTGCCATAGATAGCTTCGCCGTTCACCTTCATCCATTGGCCAATTTCTTTCATGCGGAGCAAGGCCGTGTCAGGCAGGTTGCCGTCGGCATCGGGGCCGACATTCAACAGGAAGTTTCCGCCCTTGGCCACGATGTCGCACAGCAAATGGATGAGCTTGTTGGTGCTTTTGTATTGGTCTGTCGAGACATACGACCACGAGTTGCCCATCGACATGCAAGTCTCCCAAGGATAGGGCAGGAGCGAGTCGGGCACCTGCTGCTCAGGGGTCTGGTAGTTCTCGTATTTACCGCCCACGGAGCGGTCCACAATGATGAGGTCGGGGTTGTTCTCGCGGGCGATGGCGGCCACCGTGGGCATGTCGATGTCTTGGATATAGCCTTGGCAACCGAGCCACGGACGTGTCTCTTCGTTCACGCTCCATTCGGGGCGCACCCAGCCGCCGTCGAGCCAGAGGATGTCGATGTCGCCATAGTTATGGGTGAGTTCGCGTATTTGTTTGTGGGTGAATTGCTTGTATTTTTCAAAACGCTCGGGCATAACGGTCGGATCATAGTTGACGTTACGGTCGGGGGTGGCCCATTCGTGTGCCCAGTAGTCGTCGCAGTGCCAGTCGGGTTTCGAGAAATAGAGGCCTGTCCAGAAGCCCTTTTCGCGGAAGGCTTTCACCACTTCGCCCGTGATGTCGGCTTTCGGGTTCTTGGAGAACGGACAGCTCGGGTCGACGGTGGAGTAGGTGGTCTCCTTGGTGTCGAACATGCAAAAGCCGTCGTGGTGTTTTGTGGTGAAGACGACATACTTCATGCCCGCGTTTTTGGCGGCCTCGGCCCATTTCGATGGGTTGAAATTCTTTGGGTTGAAGGTCTTGTTAAGATTTTGGTAATCAATCTTGTATTGATAGTAATCTGCGCCATTGCGGTTAATCCAAGGCTCGTTGCAGATGGACCACGACTCCACCACCTCCCATTGGGCATAGATGCCCCAGTGCATCATGAAGCCGAACTTGAGGTCTTGCCACTGGCTGATGCGGTCGGTGATAATGGGGTCGGTTTCGGGGTCTTGGTCGTCGGTTTGGGCGAAACTGAAATTCGCAATGCAAAGTAAGGTAATCAGTAAGAGGTGCTTTCTCATGGTTTAGGGTGGTTTGTTGCCGCAAAAATAAAACAAAATTCCCCACGGACTGCAGTGGTTCTGCAATTCGTGGGGATGTTTGTTATGTGAGGTCGGAGTCTTATTCCTGTTCCATCAGCGCTCTGACTTCCTTGGCCTTCACGGTGTAGATGTTGCCATCGGCATCGCAGAAGCAGAAGGAACCGTTGTGGCGGCAACGCATGGTAAGCAGTCGTTTCATCGAAAGGTCGAGACCTCCCATGAGTTTCTTGGTGAAGGATGAAAGTTCATTCTTCTTGGCATTCACTGTTACTGTTGTCATATTGTCTGATTTTTTTGAATTTTTCTTCGTTGTAAAACTTGATGGATTTGATGTTTCCTTCGGCGATGACCTCGGAGGGCATGATGCTGTTGTCGATGAACAGGAAGTAGTCAACGATAGGGCAGTAGAGGTTGAATAGGTTCTTGATGCCCGAGCGGTAACGCCTGCGAATAATACTGTCGTCCACATGATGACCGCCGTGATTCACCCGTTCCGCCACGCGCTTGATGGCTAATTCGGGGCTTTGCAGCCAGAAATAAATCAGGCTGGCCTTGTAGCCTTCTTCGCGGGCTTTTTTGATGAGGGCGTGGTAGGATTTGGCGGCCAAGGTGGTCTCGATGGCAAAGTCGGCTTTGTCAGCGATGAGTTTCTTGATGCGCGAGAGCATCAGGCGACCTGCGGCGACCTTGGCACCGTCGGGGTTGAGCGGAGAGAGACCCTTGGCGATTTCGTCGCAGTTGACGAACTCCTTGCATTGCAAAGTCTCGGGCAACACCGTCAGTGAGGCGGTGGTTTTTCCTGCTCCGTTGCAGCCTGATATGATATATAAACTCGGCATCAAATTGAATTCTGCTCGTTTCTGTTATGGCCAATTCTGTGCCAAAACATGCTGCAAAGATAGGTTTTTTGTGGATATGTCAACACTTTTCCACACTTTTCCACGAATTTTTTTTTGAATGTTTTTGTTAATTTATTGATAGTCAGTAAAGACAGAAGTTAAGATTGGAAATTGTCTTTTTTTTGCAATCGAAATCCAAGCAATAAAGTGTGCTGCGTTCCGTTTGGAAAACTAGTAATTGTCTTAATTTTGATTTCGAAACACAAACAAAATGACAATATGAAACAAAATCGATTCAAAAAAGTAATGGTTTCAGTGGCACTTATCAGCATGATGGTGTTGCTGACGGCGTGTCCTCATCGAAAGACGGAAGTCGTTGATTTGGGGACTATTCCGGAAGAATACTTGGCCACTGTGCCTTATCAAAATGGTGATGTCGTAAGAATGCAGCACGAAAGCGACCGACTCGTCATCGACTTTCGGGTGATCCGTAAGCGTGATTACACGCCCGTTGAAAGCGAGGGTTCCAAAACGAGCCTTCCGCCTTCGGTGATTTATAATTATGAAACGGACATCACCCAATTGGTGCCCGATTATCCAACTTTTGAGATACAGATTGAATTCTCCAACCAGTATATGCAATCTGAGCAGTATGGGGAAGGATATGACATTATTCCCAAACAAGCCACTCTTTTCACGGGAACCAGCACCACTTCGTTTCCTTTCATCGGTACGGATGCCACGGGCTATGTCGTGCTGGATTCGATTGAGGTGAATGGACATGTTTATTATGATGTGCTCAAGCTGAAATGCGATCATTATAGTGCTTATGAGGATCCTGTCTATGCCGCCATTTGCTACTACAACTATGAGAAAGGCATCATTGGAATAGAAATGTCGAACAATGAAAAATACTGGCTCTATGAAGAATAAGTGCATGATTTTGTTGGCTTTGTTGGCTGTGATGACTTCGTGCGTGAAAACGAAGCAGTATTCTCTTAGTGACGAGGTCAAAGGATGGTTTGTTGATTCCGACAAACGTGAATTCACTTTTCGTGATGAGAATGGCCTGGAAAGGCGTTTCCATGTGCAAGAGCCCAATGTCCAAATCATGGATGAGTCGAGTTCTTTCCTGTTGGTGACGACCGACAAGGCGGAGCGGGAAAGTATTTTCCAATACGGCTATCCCGATTATTCTTTGAGTTTCTATGTCGGCATCACGGCGGGATGGGGAAATGAGGCGAATGTTGACGACAGTTTTGTAATCGGATTGGGCGATGCCACTTTTACTTTAAGCTTGAATGGGAAGACGTTCACGCCCGTGAGTTGCAGCGACTCAAACAACGCGGGCAGTCCCCAAATTGATTTCAGCTCCGAGTTGCTCGACAGCTTTGAAGTGGATGGCGTTTCCTATGCCGATGTGCTTCATATTGAGTTGATTGACTGTGACTTGATGTCGAGTAGGTTTTACCCGACCGAGTTGTACTATGCCAAGTATTACGGATTGATTCAATATACGCTCAACCACGACATTGAGTATTATCGTTTGGCGGCGGAGTGATTTGTGCCGACAAATCCGATGCGGATTGGCGAAAAATTCGTAATTTTACCGCCTCAAACGAATGAGATGAAAAATTGGCACCTGATAGGACTTTTTTTCTTGGTGTTGGCGGTCATTTCCTGCCAAAAGAAGGAAGAGTATCCCGTTGAGCCGAAGATTGAATACCAAGGTTTCACCTACTTGTTTGATGCAGACACCATTTTCAGCGGCGAAGGCATCATCTCGTTCTCCTATACCGATGGCGACGGAGACCTCGGACTCGATGACTCAGACACGACTTATCCTTTTGGCTTCAACGATCCACATTATTATAATATGGTCATCGACTATCTGAAGTGGGTGGATGGTGAATTTGTCAAGACGCCGCTGTTAAGTCCACATGTGCCGACCCATCCTGCCGATACACTTGTGCTTTTCGATACGATTACCTTCAATGCCCGTTTCAAGCGACTCCGCGACTCAGAGAATCCCAAGGCCATCAGTGGCACGATGGAATACCAACTTATGGTGCAGAATCCTTTCTCGCCCAACGACTACGAATCCTTGATCGTGCTTTGAATGAGAGCAATGTAATACAGACAGAACCGATATATACAAATCCTACCATACGATGAAAAAAACATTACTCACTCTGATACTGGGATTGATGCTTCCAATCGCAGCCTTGCAAGCCCAAACTCCTGGTGAAGGCATTGACGTAGCGCATTATGACATTTTTATCAACGAGCTGGATTTCACCAACCACACTCTGCAAGGTGAAACATTTGTCCATTTCACAACCACCGATAATATTACCTCGGTCGTGTTGGAGTTAAAAAGCCTCACGGTCACCAATGTTACCGGCAACTATGAAATCGAGAGTTTCAATCAAGACGGCGATTTGCTGACTATCGTTTTTGCCGATACCCTGCCTATTAGCGCGTTAGCTACTCTCGATGTGCGCTACGGCGGCGCAACCTTCAGCGAGACCTGGGGCGGCGTGGAATGGTGGGGCACCGACCGTGTCTATAACCTCGGTGTAGGCTTCGACAGCCAGCCGCACAACCTCGGCAAGGCCTGGTTTCCCTGTGTGGACAACTTCACCGACAAGGCTACCTACGACGTGTTTGTCACTGTGACCAACGACATGAAGGCCATCTGTGGTGGCAATCATGTGGAGACCATTGACAACGGCGACGGCACATCCACTTGGCATTGGAACACGCCACAAGAGATCGCCACTTACCATATCTCCTTTGTGGTCGGCAACTTTGAACTCTGGGAAGATGTGTACCACGGCATCGAGCGCGACATCCCGATTGAGGTCTACACCACACCGAGCTTGAGCGGACGTGTGCCAGCCACTTTCGTGCATATCCATGAGATTGTGTCCTTCTTTGAGGAGAACCTCGGCCCCTATCCTTTCAACCGCATCGGCTACATCAGCACGAGCAAGGGCTGCATGGAGCACACCGACAATATCGCCTTGGCCACCAGCGTCATCAGCGGCAACACCGACAATGAGGAATATCTCGCTCATGAGCTTTCGCACATGTGGTCAGGCAACAAGGTGACTTGCGCCGATGCGGGCGATATGTGGCTCAATGAAGGCTTTGCGCAGTTTTGGGGTATGTTCTATGAGGCGGGCGTGTACGGCGAGCAGCACTTCCAAAACACCATTTCCAGCAAGGTCAACTACATCGTCGGCTGGTGTAATAATCCGAACAATTGGCTGCCTCTCAACAATATGCCGCTTGACATGACTTATGATGGGAATGCAGTCTACAATCGTGGTGCAGTCATCGTCAACACGATGATGAACTACATGGGACGCGAGAACTTTCTTGCGGCCATGCGCCAATACTTTGACGAATATGCCTACCGGTCTGCCACCTCTGAGCAGCTTTGCGAGGCCTTGACACAGTATTCTGGCATTGATATGCATGGATTCTTCGATACCTATGTCTATTCAAGTGGTATGCCTCACTTGTACGCTGTTATTGAATCGGTTACACCCGTTGGAAACCAATTTGAGGTTACCCTCGATTTGCGGTATCAGCACATTGGCGACAGCCATATCGGGCAGGATAACCGTTATGATGTGACTTTCATCGGCCCCGATTTCCAGCTGGTTACCGAACAGGTGAATTGGGATGGCTTGCAGGGATCGACCAACGTCATGCTCGATTTTGAACCGCTTGGCTTGGTCAACGACTTCAACAACAACTGGCTTGATGGCCAAACTCAGATGGGCCAGATGATGCGGCATCCTGCGGAATTCAACTTGGCTTATTTCACCGCCAAAGCCAATGCAATCAACGACTCGGTATTTGTTCGCATAGACAACCATCTCATTGAGCCATATGATAATCCGCTTGTTGAGGGACTGCGCTTGTCGACCAAACATTTCTGGACCATCAACCGCTACGACTTCGGTGAGGCTGATATGGTGGGCTGGTTCGAATATTCGAAGAATAACGATGGCGATATCATCCAGACCGAAAACGACTCGGCTACGCTTTTGTATCGCCGCAATGCTTCCGAGCCTTGGCACGAGATTGAATACACGCTTTATCCGGGCAGTTCCTGGAAGCTGGGACGTTTTGTTGTCAACGATTTCCCATCGGGTGAATACGTGCTGGCTTCATGGGACAAGACCATCCTGGGCAATACGGAAAATGTCTCTTCTGAATGTGCAATTCAAATCTCACCCAATCCCGCCAACAATGAGGTGAAAGTACGTTGGAACAGCCTTACTGACGGACAAATTGTCATCACCGACCTTCAAGGTAAGGCTTTGAAGTCGCAATGCTTTGCACAAACCGACCAACTGACCATGAATCTTGAAGGTCTTTCCAAAGGCTGCTATGTGCTGTCAGTCATCACTAAGGAAGGGCTTGTTTTGGATACAGAAAAACTCATTATCAAATAATCTCAATCATGAAACAAACTATCAGATTCTCAGCATTGTTGTTTTGCCTGACCATGGCATTGGTTTCATGCAATAAAAACAAGACGCAGTGGAGTAGCTTTTATGGTTATTCGATCGACGATATTGTCGGGAAATATAGCTATTCCGATGAACCGAAGGCGTTCGATCACATCACGGAAAGCGAGGATGTCCATATATGTGAGGATGCCTCCATTGAGATAAAGAAACTCTCTGAAACCATGGTGAGTTTCGATATCGATTGTCCAGAGGCGGAGTTCAAGCAGTTGTTTGTGGGACGTCCGACGAAGAACAAAAACGACAATTTGATCCAACTCTCAAGTGGATATAATAAAGGTCGCGATGGGACGATTAGTGCCTACAATGTGTTGGCCGATGTCTACAAGAACGATGAGTCGCAGATTCGTTTGCACGGATTTGCCTCGTTCGACATCTACAAGGTGGTCAGCGATGCCAACCAAATTGGGAGCGACACCATTGTAGAGAGTAGGACCGCCTATTATTTTGATGTCATTAAAAACTAAATCTTTACCGATATGAAAAAAGCAATCTTTACTTTGGCTGTCATTATGATGGCTTTTGGGAATGTGGGCCTTGCCCAGAACAGAATTAACTTGAAAACCATTGGGAAGGCAACTATGCTGAAGCAATTGGGACTTCGCGAGAGAAACGAAATGGTGCCTCAAACCGCCAATTGGCTGGATACCTATGGTGACGAATATCGTGTTACCTACGAATACGATGAAAACGAGTTCTATCTTAACACGGAGATGTATGAAGTGTTTTGGGATGGCATTTGGCAGGAATACGAGATGGTTTCCTACGAATACGATTTTAACGGCAATGTCCTGGAGATGGTCGTTTCGGATTTCGACGGTTATGATTGGTATGATATGGGTAGAGTTTCCTATACTTACGAAAACGGTATGGTAAGTGAGGCCATCACCCAGTATTTTGAAGATGGTGAATGGATAAATGTGGAAAAGGCCGTGTTTAATTACAACGGCGAAACTTCCACAATTCTTTATTGGGAATGGAACGGTACCAATTGGTCGTCGAGCGAGTTGTATACCTATACCTACAGTATGGAAGGTATGGTGCTGCTGATACAATACATGCAAGGGGGTGCCTGGCAAAACGATGAGAAAGAAACTTATACGCTTTATTCCAGCTTCTCCTCTGCCTATTTCAGCGAAATCCTTGTGGAAATCTGGTCGAACAACGCATGGGTGAATGAAAGCAGGACCACTTATGATTACGAAGGTGACGTTTTTGTTTCCAAGCACTATGCAGAATGGACAGGTAGCGATTGGGAAGAAACAGAGCGTTATAGTTTTAGTTATGATGATGGTAACGCCATCAGTGGTGCTTGCAAGGTGTATGATGGTGAGAGTTTCGTGCCTGGCGATGGCGACATTGAAATGGCATACGGCTATAATGTCGACACAAAGTCATACTATGGCTACGAAGTCACGATGACTTATTTTGACCCGACGGGTGTCAACGAGAACACCTTTTTGGCTGGTTTCAAGGTCTATCCCAATCCTGTCTCGGAGCAACTTGCCATTGAATCAGAAAACTTCCAAAAAGCTGAAATCTATAACCTTTCAGGACAAAAGGTGATGGAGAGCACCAAGGTTGGCTTTAAAGTGAATCACCTGCAATCAGGTGTTTATATGTTGAAGGTTTACGACCTTGACGGCAACAGCGAAACCCAAAGAATTGTTGTCAAATAATTTGGTTGTAGAATTCTCCAATAATCCCCTGACATAGATTGCCACGCTTCGCTCGCAATGACATGTCAGGGGATTATTGTTGTCATTTCTTCAGTGTGATTCTGAATGTGGTTCCTTGTCCGACCACCGACGACTTGACAAAGACCTTACCTTTATGGTAATCCTCGATGATGCGTTTGGCCAACGAAAGGCCGAGGCCCCATCCGCGTTTCTTGCTGGTGTAGCCTGGGTTGAACACCATCTTGATTTTTGATTTCGGGATGCCTTTGCCCGTGTCGCTCAAGTCGATGTGGATGTGGTCGCCATCATCAATGAGGTTGAGGGTGATTTTGCCGTGGTCGCCCATGGCATCAATGGCGTTTTTGGTCAGGTTTTCGAGTACCCAACGGAACAGCGAAGGAATCAACGGCATAACCAGTTCCCCATCGGGCAGGTTGATTTCAAACTCAAACTTTTTGGAGAACCTTTTTTGGAGGTAGTCCATCGTGTCGCGGATGAGGTAGTTGATATCGGTGGGCTCCAACACGGGTACGGAGCCGATTTTCGAGAAACGGTCGGCCACAATCTGAAGCCGCTCGATGTCTTTTTCCATTTCATAGGTGCCCACAAAGGGCTCTTCCTGCAACTTCAGCAATTCAATCCATCCCATCAGTGAAGAGAGCGGGGTGCCCAATTGGTGTGCCGTTTCCTTGGCCATGCCTGCCCAAACTTGGTTTTGTTCCGAACGTCGGGCCGAGCTGAACAAAAGGTAGGCAATCAGGAGGAACAGGGCAAACACAAAAATCTGGATGATAGGGTAATAGCGCATCTGTTGCACCAAGTCGGAGGTGCGGTAGAAAACGGTAGCCTTGCCCGTGTTCATAAACTCAATTTGCAAAGGGTTGTTCTCATCGCTCATGATAGCCAGCTGCCGCTTGACGAAACTGGTGTCTTGCATCTGGATGGAATCGAGGTTGCCGAAGCCGAGGATTTGGCTTTGGTCTTCGTTGGTGATGATGACAGGGGCACCCACCGAGTTGAGTTTGATTTCTTCCATGAAATGCTCAATCATGTCTTCCAAGACGGCTTTCAACTCGGTATAATTCAGCGATTCATTGTAATACAGCCACTGCACGATTCCATAGCCCGGGTCAATCTTGATGGGCGGAAACTTGGAATAGGCTTTCTTCATCTCGGCATCAAAGGTCTTTTTCCCTTGTTGCTCGGGTGGGAGGTTGTTCGACGACAAAATGTTGCCTTTTCCATCGGTGAGCACCAATGGAATGCTAATGTTGTTGCGGATGATATCCAAGTAGATGGCGGTGTTTTCGTTACTCCAAATGTCGATGATGCGGCGATAGGCACTGGCCAATAGGTCGACGCGCAACTGTTCCTGCTCGCTCACCTTATTGAAGAACTCTTCCGTCGATTGCATCATCACCGCGTGTTGCTCCATGGCGGCGGCCCACATCTTCACCTGTCGGGTCTCCTGTTCAGCAATGGATTTCACTAAAATATTGGTATACCATAGTGAAGCCGCAATGACCAGCAGTGCTACGATAGTCAGAGCCCATTGCCAGCGCTTTTTGTTGGTATAGAGGTTCGTTTTCACAATGATAAAAACGAAGGAGTTGCTGAAATATTATATTTTCTTTCTCATGCGCCCTACGGGGATGCCCAGTTGCTCCCTGTATTTCGCCACAGTGCGGCGGGCGATGGGGTAACCTTTTTCTTTGAGGACAAGCATCAGTTGTTCGTCGGTCATGGGATTGGCTTTGTCTTCGTTTTCCACCGCGTCTTTCAGGATTTTCTTGATCTCACGAGTCGACACCTCCTCGCCTTCTTCGTTGGTGATGCCTTCGCTGAAGAAGAATTTCAGCAAGAAGGTACCATAGGGGGTCTGTACATACTTGCTGTTGGCCACGCGCGAAATGGTAGAGATGTCCAAGCCGACTTTTTCTGCCACGTCTTTCAGAATCATGGGCTTGAGCTTGGTCTCGTCGCCAGTGAGGAAATACTCTTCCTGAATGTTGGCAATGGCTTTCATCGTGATATAAAGCGTGTTTTGCCTCTGGTTGATGGCATCGATGAACCACTTGGCGGAGTCGATTTTCTGTTTCACAAACTGCACGGCTTCCTGTTTGCTGCGGTTGTCTTTGTCGCCCGAAAACTCTTCCAGCATCTTGAGATACTGCTTGCTGATGTGCAATTCGGGTGCGTTGCGGCCGTCAAGAGATAGTTCGATTTTCCCGTCTCTGACGAAGATGAAGAAGTCGGGTGTGATGTAATGGATGTTTTTCGTGCCTGTACTCGATGCGTCAGCGGGCTTGGGGTTGAGTTTCAGGATGGCATCGAGGGCGGGCTTCAGCTCACGGTTGCTGACTTCCAGTTTTTTGGCGATTCTGTCGTAGTGTTTCTTGGTGAATTCCTCGAAACAGTCTTTGATGATGGTGAGGGGGAGACCGTAGTTGTCATAAGGGCTCTCTTCCTGAAGGCGTTTCAACTGGATGAATAAGCATTCTTGCAGGTCGCGGGCGGCGATGCCGGGTGGGTCGAGCTGCTGCACGATGGCCAGTACTTGCGCCACTTCTTCTTCGGTGGTCGACACGTTCATGGTGAACAGCATATCGTCAACGATGTTGGGGATGGAACGGCTGAGATATCCGTTGTCATCGAGGTTGCCGATGATGTATTCTCCGATTTGGAGTTGCTTGTCGGTGAGATCGTGGTAGGCCAGTTGTTGGTTCAGGTAGTCTTGGAAGGTTTCCTCGTTGACGATAGGTGCTTCGTAAGGGTCGTCATCGCTGCTGTAGTTGTGGGCTTGCAGCTTGTAGGAGTAGTCGTCGAGGTCTTCCTCGGGCAGGTAGTCGTTGATGTCGAATTCGTCGTCTTTGTTGAAGTCGACCTCGTCGTCATTGTAGTCGTCGTTTTCGCCGTTGTCGGTGTCGTCAACGGTTGGCTCGTTGTCGTCATAATCGTTTTCACGGCTGTCTTCAAGGGCGGGGTTGATTTCCATTTCCTCCTTGATGCGCTGCTCGAGTTCGATTAATGGCAGTTGCAACAGCTTCATCAGCTGGATCTGCTGCGGCGACAATTTCAGTTCTTGTCGCTGGGTTTGAGTCAATCGTTGGTTTGGCATGTTCGGTTGTTTTTTATGTCATTGCGAGGCCGCTGGCCGTGGCAATCTTATTTTCTGGATTGCTTCGTCGTGCCTCCTCGCAATGACGCAAAGCGTATTAATACAAGCAGTTCTTAGGAGTACGTGGGAACGGGATGACATCACGGATGTTGGTCATGCCAGTGAGGAAGAGCAGCAGACGCTCGAAGCCGAGGCCGTAGCCAGAGTGCGGCACCGAGCCGAAGCGACGGCTGTCAAGGTACCAGTCCATTGATGCCTCGGGGATGCCGACTTCATGCATGCGGTCGAGGATCTTGTTGATGTCGGTCTCGCGTTCCGAGCCACCAATGATCTCACCGATGCCAGGGAAGAGCACATCCATGGCGCGGACGGTCTTCCCGTCTTCGTTTTGTTTCATGTAGAAGGCCTTGATCTCTTTCGGATAGTCGGTCAGGATGACGGGTTTCTTGAAGTGTTTCTCGACGAGGTAACGCTCGTGCTCCGACTGCAGGTCGACGCCCCAACCATCAACAGGATATTGGAATTTGCCCTTCTTGTTGTAGTTGGAGTTGCGCAGGATGTCGATGGCTTCGGTGTAGGTCAAGCGGACGAACTCATGTTCCAGCACAAAGTGCAGTTTGCTGATGAGTTCCATGGATTTCTCTTCCTCTTTCTTGCCCTTCTCTTCGTCTTGGAGGCGCTTGCTGAGGAACTGAAGGTCATCCATGTTGTTGTCCAAAGCATATTGGATGAGGTATTTCAGCATCTCCTCAGCGAGGTCCATGTTGTCGTTGATGTCGTAGAAGGCCATCTCGGGCTCAATCATCCAGAACTCGGCTAAATGGCGCGTGGTGTTGGAGTTCTCGGCACGGAAGGTGGGGCCGAAGGTGTATATCTTTCCAAGTGCCGTGGCGGCCAATTCGCCTTCGAGTTGTCCCGACACGGTAAGGTTGGTCGACTTGCCGAAGAAGTCCTGCTTGTAGTCGATGTTACCTTGCTCGTCGCGAGGGATGTTGTTGAGGTCGAGGGTGGTCACTTGGAACATCTCGCCAGCACCTTCGGCATCGGAGGCAGTGATTAATGGCGTGTGGATGTTATAGAAGCCTCTCTCGGTGAAGAACTTATGGATGCCGAACACCATGGCGTGGCGCAAACGCATCACGGCACCGAAGGTGTTGGTGCGGAAACGCAGGTGGGCGATGTCGCGCAGGAACTCCAAGGAGTGCTTCTTGGGTTGCAGTGGGTATTCGTCGGGGTTGGCAGGACCGAATAATCCGATTTCCTTCACGGAAAGCTCCACGGCCTGGCCGCTACCCATCGAAGCGACCAAAACGCCCTTGGCCCACAGCGACGCGCCGGCGTGCATGAGCGCCAGATTCTCTTCGGGGATGACGTTCAGGTCGATGACCAATTGCAGGTTGTTGATGGTGGAGCCGTCGTTGAGGGCGATGAAGGCCACGTTCTTGCTGCCGCGCTTGTTGCGCACCCAACCCATTACAGTAATCTCATTGTCAGAGGCTTGCATCTGCAAGGCTTGCTTGATTTCTACTCTTTTCACGGTATGATGATTTTTATTTGTTGCTTGGTTTGTAATCAAACTGCAAAGTAACGAAAAAAAATGCAATGGTTCGTAAAAAATGCCGTACATTTGCCATCGTTATGGCGAACACATATACACAGCGCATATTTCCCCTTATCCTCGCCGGCCCGTGCAGCGTCGAAAGCGAAGAACAAATCATCGCCACCGCTCGCGCCTTGGTGAAAATCCCTGAGGTGAAGATGCTGCGTGGCGGCATCTGGAAGCCACGCACCCGCCCCGAAGCCTTCGAGGGCAGGGGAGAGGAAGGTCTCGTCTGGCTTCGCGAAGCGAAGCAAGAAACGGGATTACCCACCGCCACCGAAGTGGCTACGCCCGAACATGTGGAGTTGGCCCTGAAATACGAGGTCGATGCCTTATGGATAGGTGCCCGCACGGTGGTCAATCCGTTCTCGGTGCAGTTGCTCGCTGATGCCTTGCGTGGTGTCGATATCCCCGTGTTCATCAAAAATCCCGTCTCGCCCGACTTGAACCTCTGGCTGGGCGCCTTCGAGCGTTTCCAAAAGTCGGGCGTGAAACGGCTGGCTGCCATCCATCGTGGCTTTTCATATTATAAGGAAACACCCTACCGCAACTTCCCGATGTGGGAAATACCGATTGAACTCACACAAAAGCTGAACGTGCCACTGATCACCGATATCAGCCACATCTGTGGAAACTGCGAGCTGTTGCAAACCACGGCACAAAAAGCCCTTGACCTTGCCACTGATGGATTAATGATAGAAAGTCACATTAATCCTGCTGAGGCTCTCACCGATGCCAAGCAGCAGATCACGCCTGAGGAACTGAAGACAATGTTGGCGAATTTGACTTTCCGTTCGAAGCGGTCGCGCAATGTGGAACAAGACCTTGCCGGCCTTCGTGGTGAGATCGACGACATCGACGGCGAATTGCTGCAACTGCTGGCGCGTCGCATGGAAGTCAGTGCGCAGATTGGGGAGTACAAGAAACACAACAATGTCACGGTGGTGCAGATGGATAGATGGAAGAAGATTCTCGCCGACCATGTGGCAACAGGACAGGACATGGGTTTGTCGCCTGAATTAATTAATAAGGTGTTTGAAGCGATCCATCAGGCTTCCATTGAACGGCAGGGACGCATCATGGAAAACTGAAAAAGCCGGACGTGAAAGTCAGGCTTTGTCATGGTATGCACAAAATAAGGTAGTATTACGATTACGCTGCAAAAGTAGAAGGAGACGGAAAACCGTGCAAGAAATTCCGTCTCCATTTTTTCAACATTTTTCAACAATTGAAATGTAATATATTGAAAATCAATTGTAAATTATCAACTTTTGCCCGTCGTATTTCGTGTAGTATTGAATGAGGGGATACACGATGGCACCAGTAGTGGGGAAGAGGGGCACCATATCGGGCTCGGCAACGATAATTTGTCCGTTTAGGATGTTATAGTATGCGTTGTTGCAATGGTCGACCACAAAAGGAAAGTCGACCACAAGGCGGGTCGTGTTGCCTAGGCTGTCGGTGCATGCATCGGGTTCGTTGGGGGGCAGACGGTCGTAGGCGAGAAACTCATTTTCACTTTTGCGGTATACGATGATGCCGCGACTGGTGCTTTCGGCATCAGGGGTGAGGTAGATCCAGCCGCTGACGGTGTTGAGTTCCTGATATTGAAGTGTGTTGGGGTAGATGGTAATCGAAAAAGGTGTTGAAGGCCTGTTCGGGTTTTCTGTGCCTTTCTTGCAGCCAAACACGGTCGTCAGAGTCGCTATTAATATTAATAGGTGTAAAACGTGGTTTTTCATCATGTGAGTCTAACGCAGTTTTTCGTAGAAAAGTATGCTATCAAAGGAAAATTGTTACATTTGCAGTCGAATTTGTTCGTCATGAAAAGGATTGTGCAAATAGTGGTGCTTTTGGCTGTTCTGCTGCTTGGGTCGTCATGCGCCTCCAGCCGTTCTTCGCGTGCCATGAGGAAAGCCGAGCGCCAGATGGAGAAATCGGAAAAGCAATCGAAGAAACAGTTCAAGCAAGCCAAGTCTGCTCACTATAAGCATCAGGCCAAAAAGACCAAGAAAATGATCAAAAAAGACAAACGCCACGCCGAAAGAATGCGTCGTCGTCAGCGGAGCAATCCATATTTCTCCTAATTCATCGTAATTTTCTTCCAATTCAAGGCAAAAAATTCATTTTTTCGTCATTTTTCTTCCAGTTGGCAAAAAAAATCCAAAAAAACCGAAAAAAATCTCATTTTCATAAATTGTTATATATCAAATTGTTGAGATAAATTTCGATAATTTCTAGAAGAAAAATAATTCAAAATTGATTTTTTTTCTTGCGTACTTTCAAAGAAGGTTGTAATTTTGACGACTTTTAATGCACTAAATGAAGCACTAAATGAAGTATAGTATTACATAAAATTACAAGGTATGTTTAAAAATTTACTAATGACTCTTGCAGTAGTTTTGGCCACCTGCACGATGACCATGGCTCAAGCGCAAGGAAGACTCAAAGGCAAGATTACCGACGATTCGGGAGAAACTGTACCGTTTGCAAACGTCATTATCGAAAAGGGCGGATCGCAGATGGGTGGCGCATCCTCTGACTTCGACGGTAACTACGACATCAACCCGATCCCTCCAGGAACCTACACCCTGAAGGCAAGCTGTGTTGGCTACAATTCATTTGTGGTGAACAACATCGTTATCCCGGGTAACAAGATTACCTACTACGACATCAAGATGGTTGGTGGTTCCATCAACCTGGATGCCGTTATCGTTGTCGACTACGAGATCCCGCTGATTTCGAAGGACAACACGACTTCCGGTGAGTCCATCACCGCCGAGGAAATCTCCAAGCTGCCGAACCGTTCTGCGGAAGGCGTGGCAGCCAGCGTGGGCGGTGTGTTCTCCAGCGACGGTGAGGTCGGCTCCATCCGTGGTTCACGTGAAGGTGCCGTTTACTACATCGACGGTGTGAAGGTCATCGGTAACTCAAGTGTGCCTCAAGGTGCTATCGACCAGGTCGACGTCATCCTCGGCGGTACTCCCGCCCAATATGGTGACGCCAGCGGCGGTATCATCAACATGACCACCAAGGGCCCCAGCCGTACCTGGGGTGGCGGCGCCGAAGCCGAGTATTCCATCGACGGCTATGGTCACGGACGATTGGGCTTGAGTTTGAACGGTCCCCTCTTGAAGAGCAAGAAGAATGACCAGGAAGCCCTTCTGGGATTCTTCCTCGCAGCCGATATCGTGCGTAACGAGTATGGCGAGCTCTCCGCAGTGGGTTATTATCGCGCTACCGACGATTGGATGGAGCACATTCAGACGACTCCTCTGACGATCGGTGCCAACGGAACCGGTTCCAATGTGACGGCTTCCTTCACCCACGAGGATAACCTTTATCACACTCGCTTCCTCCACAATACTCCCAACCAGAGCATCAATGTCACGGGTAAGTTTGACATCCGCACCGGCCCCACCACCAACCTCACCATCGGTGGTTCGGTTTACAGAGGCGGTGGTCTTTACTGCAATGGAAGCAGCAACTTCTTCTTCAACACGGACAAGAACTATCTCAGCAAGTCGGGAACCTATCGTGGTTATGTGAGATTCTCACAGCGTTTCCCCTCCGATCCCGAGAGCACTTCGCTGATTTCCAACGTCTACTACAGCATCCAGGCCGACTACACCCACGTGAAGAGTGAATCGGGCGACCCTGACCTGTGGGACAACTTGTTTGCCTATGGCAACATCGGTAAGTTCATCACCTACAAGGCTCCCAACTTCCACTTCTCGACTGCAGCAATCGATTCAGTGTTGGTCAATGGTGAATACCATAGCTATAATAATGTGTGGGTGCTTGATAACTTGTATGACACCCTCGTCACTTTCGAGCGTATGAATTATGACTACAACCCGTTGCTCGCCACCTATGTTGAGAACTACTATGATTTGTATGGAATTTATGGTGCCGACGGTTATTACAACAACATGTCGAACATCACCAAGAACAACGGTCTGCTCAATGGTGACGGTCCTGGTACCGCTTACGGTATGTGGCGTGTGCCGGGTGCCATCCAAACTTCTTACGCCAAGTCGGAATCAGACCAGATTGCAGTCAATATCAATGGTGCTATGACCATCGGTAGAGGTGATAACAGCCATGAAATCAAGTTGGGTTTCGAGTATCAGCAGCGCAATAATGCCTATATGGGTTATTCGTCCGATTACTGGACGCTCATGCGTGACCTCACCAACTATCACCTGCAAGAACTTGACATGAGTAGTGCCTATATCCTCGATCATGACGGTTTTGTTGACACTATTATGTATAAGAGAATGTATGACCCCGATATGCAGTTCACTTTCGACCAGAACCTGCGTAAGGCGATAGGCCTGTCAGAAACCGGAACCGATCTGATTCTTATCGACAGCTATGACTTTGATGACAACTCCATCATTTATTATGACGAAAACGGTAAGATGCGTAGGGGCTATGTTGACGGTGGTCTTGACCTGAGCATGTTCAGTGCCGACGAGTTGACCCGTGACGGTAACTTCTACGTCAGTTATTACGGTTACACCTACGACGGTCACCGCAAGTACGGCCTGTTTGAACGTCCCTCCTTGGATGATTTCTTCACCGAGACCGATGACAACGGCAACTTCACCCGTCCTATCGGTGCCCAACAGCCCATCTACATGGCCGGTTACATCCAAGACAAGTTCGCTTTCAAGGATCTTATCTTCAACATCGGTGTCCGTGTCGACCGTTTCGACGCCAACCAGGATGTGTTGAGAGACCCCTTCGTGCTGTATGACTACTACACTGTCGCCGACATCAGAAGCGGCCAGATCCATCTTGACGACAATTCGGAAATCGTCATCCCCGACAACATCGGCGACGACTACGTGCCTTATGTCAACAAGATCAGTGAAAAGACCGAAGTCATCGGTTACCGTAACGGTCTGACTTGGTATAACGGTGAAGGTAGAGAAATCACCGACCCGAGCGTTCTCGACAAGGGTACTGGTGTTTCGCCTTGGATCAAGGATGCCGACCAGCAGAGAGTCGACAAGAACTCCTTCAAGGACTACGATCCTTCATGGAGCGTGATGCCTCGTATCTCGTTCTCCTTCCCGATTTCTGACGAGGCTTTGTTCTATGCCCACTATGATGTGCTGACTCAGCGTCCTACCAGTAACTGGTACGTCAACCCGCTGATTTACTATAACTTCAGCACCTATGGCAGCACGGTCAACAACCCCGACCTGAAGCCTTCGCAGACCATTGACTACGAACTCGGTTTCAAGCAGAAACTGAACAACACTTCTTCGTTGACCATCACGGCCTACTATCGTGAGCTCCGTAACATGATTCAGATGTACCGCTTTAACGGTGCTTACCCGAAACCCTACAACTCCTACAGCAACCTCGACTTTGGTACTGTTAAGGGTTTGACGGCCAGCTACGACTTGCGTAGAACGAAGAACGCCCGTGTGCGTGCCAGCTACACCCTGCAGTTCGATAACAAGACCGGTGCTTCAGCTACCACCGCTTCGGCCCTTATCGCCGCCGGTGTGCCGAATCTGAGGTCCACCTATCCTTCCAACACCGACCGTCGTCATGGTTTCAACCTGACCCTCGACTACCGTTTCTCCAACGGCAAGAAGTATGACGGTCCCGTTATCAAGCGCAAGAACCCCGAAAAGGCTCCCATCCAGCTGCTTGCCAACACTGGTTTCGCACTGACGGTGAATGGTGGTTCGGGTACGCCTTACACGGCCGCCCGTAAGGTGTTGTCGCCCATCCAGGGTGGTAACAGCCTGCTGCAAGGTACTTACAATGGTTCCAGAATGCCCGCTTCGTTCCGCTTCGACCTCCGCGTCGACAGAGACATCAACTTCACCATGGGTGGCAAGAAGGAAGGCTCGAAGAAACATGACGCTTTCGTCAATGTTTACCTGCAGATCCTCAACCTGCTCAACTCAAAGAACATCACCAACGTGTATTCTGCCACTGGTAATGCTGATGACGACGGTTACCTGTCGGCTCCCGAATGGCAGCGTGAAATCTACAGCCAGCTCGACCCCGAGGCTTTCATTACCATGTATAGCATCGCTGTCAACAGTGGTTACAACTACTCAACGCCTCGCCAAATCCGTTTGGGCGTAAGCTTTAACTTCTAATGACGAGATTGTTCTAAACGAAAAAATATACGAATTATGAAGAATATATTTCAAGTGATTGTTGCGGCATTCCTCGTTATGGGTGCTGCGATTCCCGGAAAGGCTGAGATCTATCATTATGAAGAGACGGGCAACAAGAACCTTCGCGCCCAAACAGCCGGTTGTACTCCTTCCTCGTCCTTCGAATGGTTGGACATCAACAATGTGAAAACACGTATCAACTCAGGTGGTGACATGTGGTGGGACCTGCCCGGAGGCGTAGGCTCCAAGTACTTCATCCCCGCCAACGGCGCTGCTACGTCGCTCTATGCTGGCTCCCTTTGGATTGCCGGTGTCGACGTCAACCAACAGTTGAAATGTGCTGCCCTTCGTTTCCGCCAAGTCGGTAACGACTACTACACGGGTCCTCTGACCATCGATGGTAGAGCTTCTATCACCGCCGATGTTTGCGCCCGTTGGGACAAGATTTTCAAGATCACCCGCGCCGAGGTTGACGACTTCCTCGCTCACCTTGACGACCAAGGTCATCCTGTTCAGGGCTATACCATCCCCTCCATCATCCAGAACTGGCCCGCTCATCCTACAAGCGAGGATGTCGGCATCAGCCAATACTTGGCTCCTTTCTTCGATCGCGACGGTGATGGCCATTACGACCCGAGCCAGGGTGATTATCCCTACTATGACATCAACAACGAATTGTGCCACACCAAGATTCCGACCATGGATGAGGAAATCGAAGGCTCTATCCACGGTTCGTTGCTTGCCGACCAGGTGCTGAAAGGCGACCAAACCTTGTGGTGGATCTTTAATGATAAAGGTAACTCCCACACCGAGTCTGGCGGTCAGGCCATTGGTATTGAAGTCCGTGCCCAGGCTTTCGGCTTCTCCACCAACGACGAAATCAACAACATGACTTTCTACAGCTACGAGATCATCAACCGTTCAACCTATACCTTGACGGGTACCTACTTCTCGCCTTGGACTGACGTTGACCTCGGTTATGCCAAGGACGACTACGTCGGTTGCGATGTTGAGCGTGGTTTGGGTTACGGCTATAACGGTTCTGCTACTGACGGTAGCGGTGAACCCGAAGCCTACGGTAGCCAACCTCCTGCGATCGGTATCGACTTCTTCCAAGGTCCTTATATGGATCCCGATGGTCTCGACAACCCCAAGTATGTCTTTGAACTGGAAATCCATGATGTCGTCCTTGACCCTGTCACCAACGACACTCTGGAGATTATCTACGACACGGTGAACCGCACTCAGATTGTTGACGAAAGCATCAATGGCGTGAACTTCGGAAACGGCATCGTTGACGATGAACGTTTCGGTATGCGCCGTTTCGTGTACCACAACAACAGCTCCGCCGATAACGGTGACCCGTCGACGGCTCCTCAATACTACAACTACCTGCGTGGTATTTGGAAGAACGGTGCCAAGATGAAGTACGGCGGCAACGCCTTCTCGGGTAGCGATTTGGTCGGTCCCGAGTGCGACTTCATGTTCCCTGGCGATTCTGACCCGTGGAACTGGGGTACGCATGGTGATATGCCTGGTGGCGGTTTCAACACTGGCGGTCTCTATTGGACGGAAGAGCAGTGTAAGAACGCTCCCGATGACCGTCGTTTCATGCAGTCGGCAGGCCCCTTCACCCTTGAACCCGGTGCTGTCAACTACATCACCTTCGGTGTGCCGTGGGCTCGTGCCACTTCCGGCGGTGCCTGGGCTTCCGTTGAATTGCTCCGCGTGGTTGACGATAAGTGCCAAGCACTGTTCGACAACTGCTTCAAGGTCATCGACGGTCCTAACGCTCCTGACCTGACCATCCGCGAACTCGACCAGCAACTCATCATCTATCTGTCGAACTCCGCTATCTCCAATAACTATAAGGAAGGTTACATCGAGCTCGATCCCGAAATCCCGACCTCGAGAGTGGAGTCGGTGACCACCTATGCTGAGGTGCCTGCTCTTGTGAACTGCGTCGATACCCTGTTCCTGTATCCTCACAACTACGATCCCAATGGTCCTCTGGATACCATCGAATGCACCCTCAATGGTGTTGACACCGTCCTCTATATCCCGCACGGAATTGACGGTACTCTGTATGACACCATCTACTGCCAAGTGGGTTGCGAACATGACACCCTGCAGAGCCTCATCCCGACGGTGACAACCACGGAAGTTCTGTATGACCGTTACTATCGTTTCGAAGGTTACAAAGTATATCAGTTGGCCAATGCCGAGGTGGGCGCTGACGAACTTGACAACACCGATAAGGCTCGTCTGGTCTTCCAGTGCGATATCAAGAACAACGTCTCACGTCTGGTCAACTATAACTATGACGATGCCATCCAAGCCCGTGTTCCTTCTCTGAAGGTGGATGGTGGCGATGCTGGCATTACCCACAGCTTTGTGGTGACGGAAGACAAGTTCGCATCGGGCGACAACCCGGCCCTTATCAACCACAAGACCTATTATTATATGGCAGTGGCTTACGCCTACAACAACTATCTGCCCTATTCGCAGGAGCCTGGCGATGAGCTCGGCCTCTTCGGTCAACAGAAGCCTTACCTCGAAGGCCGTAAGAACATCCAGTGCTACACCGCTGTTCCTCACAAGATCATCAACGGTACGGTGCTGAACGCTGCCTATGGCGACCAACCTTCCATCACCCGTATCGTGGGTCTCGGCAATGGTGGTAATGAACTCGAACTGAGCGACGAGACCGTTGCCAACATCCTCAGCAAGGGCCCCATCGATTCTACCACCCTCTTCGGTGATGAGAAATATCCTGTCGATTATCACCCGACTTATAAGGCTGGTTACGGTCCTATCGGTGTGAAGATCATCGACCCGTTGAATGTGGTCTCTACCGACTATGAACTCTGGTTCGACACCCTGTATCCGTTCTACAATCAAAAAGTGACTGGACAGGCTCAGGTGTTTGGTGACTCTGCTATGCGTATGGTCTCCCACTGGTATTTGAAAGACCTTAACTCCGATGATGCTCCTATTATGAGTGACACCACCACCGTTTACGGCGACGAAAAGATGTTCATCGACCGCGGTATCTCTGTCACGGTTGAGCAGCCTTTCGAATTTGGTCGTCTCAGAATCGGTAAGGTGTTACACGACAATGACTCTGTTGCCGTTGAAGCGGTGTTGGCCACCAACAATGGTTTCATCACTTCCTCTGTCGAATTTGACGATCCCGAGCATCCGTGGCTCGATGGTATCCGTGACTGCGACAATGCAGTTGATGGTGCTGCTTCGGCCTTGAACTGGATCCGTTCCGGCTCCTATGTCGACACCGAGAATTCTTCAAACAATGACTTTGGTGCGATGTCGTCGACCTACGGCTTTGGTATCAACAAGCCTTGGGACCCGAACTCGAATTTTGAGAATATCGCTCATGGCACTTGGGCTCCTTGGTTGCTCTGCTCCCAGAATGGTCAAAGCTTTGCTGCCAACCCTGGTCCGGTCAATGCTAGAGAAGCCATGGTGAATGAACACTTCCCCATGACTGCCAGCATCGATATCGTGTTTACCTCCGACACCAACCTCTGGACCCGTTGCCCCGTCATCGAGATGTGTATGGACGAGAAACTGGCTGAAGGTAAGGCCAGAAGATTCTTCCTCCGTAAGCACGCCTCTGTTGACCGTCGTGGCAGATCGCTCCCGGGCAACTATGAGGACTATGAGGGCAGCAACGACCCGACCGCTCCTAACTACATCGCTGCACAAGGCATGGGTTGGTTCCCAGGTTATGTCATCGATGTGGAAACGGGTATGCGTCTGAATGTTGCCTTCGGTGAAGACTCCTATCTGGAAGACTTGAACGGTCGCGACATGCTCTTCAATCCTCCGCAATTGAAGAAGACGACGGTTGAGGCCGAGGATGCTTCCGCTCAGGAGTATGATCCCGTCCTGTTCCGTGGCACTGATGCAATGCCGGTCTTTGGTGGTAAGCACTATGTCTACATCTATCGTAATGACTCCGTCAGAGATTTGATGCCCAGCACTCCTTATACTGATTTCACTTGCCCGGCTTACGATGCTGGTGCCCGCTTGTACAAGACCTTTAATTACATCCAGAACTATCCTCAAGCCAACGTGGCAGGTACCTTCAACTATGAGTTCTACAAGCTTGTCCAATGGGTGGGTATGCCGATGGGTGTTGAAGGCGAAGACTGGTTGCCCGCAGGCAATGATTGCCGTATCCGTATCCGTTTGGCCAAGCCTTATGCCCAAGGTTATGGACACAAGCTTCAGACCAACGTTGAGGAGTTGACGATCAACAACCTCTATCCTAAGTATCGTTTCTCCATCAAGGGTCAAACCCCGACCTTCAATGATGAGACGAAGACGGAAGAAGACCTTAACCTCATCACGGTGGTGCCGAATCCTTACTATGCATACGACCCGTATGAAGGAAACGCACTGTCCAATAGGGTTAAGATTGCCAACCTGCCTAACAAGTGTCTTGTGACTATCTACACGCTGAACGGTAATAAGATCCGTCAGTTCAACAAGGACAATGACGACCCGAGCATTGATTGGGATTTGACCAACTTTGCCAATACGCCTATCGCCAGTGGTTTCTACCTGATTCACATCAAGGACTACACTAGTGGTAGCGAAAGAGTCATCAAGTTCTATGGAGCTATGCGTAAAGTTGACCTGAACACATTCTAAAATCAAAGGATTTGCTAACCATTAAATGTAAGTATCATGAAGAAATCATTTAGATATATCGTATTGAGTATGGCAATCCTTCTTGGATTGACTGCTCCGCAAGCGTTTGCGGGTAATAAGGACCGTTCAGGCCAGGCCGGTGCCGCCCAGTTGCTGATCAACCCTTGGGCAGCCTCTTCAGGCTGGGGCAATGCCGGTATGTCGAAAGTCCATGGCCTTGATGCCATGTTCGGCAACGTTGCTGGTATCACCTCCTGCAAAAAGCTCGAACTCAACTTCAGCTACACCGATTGGCTGCATGGTGCCGACGTGAGCATCGCTTCGTTTGGTGTCTTGGCCCGTATCGGTGAGTCGAATGTCATCGGCCTCTCGATGATGAGCTTCAGCATCGGCGAGATTCCGATTACGACCTATGATAACCCTGACCCCAATGTGCTCGGTACCTTCAAGCCCAACCTGATGAACATCAACCTCGCTTTCTCGAGGTCGTTCTCCAACAGCATCAGTGGTGGTTTCAACTTGAAGATCATCAGCGAGTCCATCAAGGATATGAGCGGTGTTGGCGTCGCTTTGGACGCTGGCATCCAGTATGTCACCGGTCCTTATGACAATGTTCACTTCGGCATCACCCTGAAGAACATCGGACCCACGATGAAATATTCGGGCGACGGTTTGTCATACAAGGCATGGCTCGTTCAGAGCAGCGAGAACCAGTTCACTGTCGTGCAACGTGCTGATGAATTCGAACTGCCCACGCAGTTGAGCATCGCAGCCGCCTACGACTGGATGATGGGTGAATCGAACCGCCTGACGTTTGCCGGAAACTTTGCCTCCAACGCCTTCACTAAAGACCAAGTGACCCTCGGTCTTGAATACGGCTGGAGAGAGATCCTTATGGTCCGTGCCGGCTATACCTACGAGGACGGTATCTGGGCCAAAGGCGGTGTGGAAGGCAACGACGAGTGCATGAACGTCAACCGTGGCCTCAGCGCCGGTATGACCGTGCAGGCTCCTCTCACCAAGGATAAGGAGAACGGCATGAAGATTGCCATCGACTACTCCTTCAGAGACACCTACACCTTCAAAGGCACACACACGGTGGGCGCCAGAATTATTTTCTGATAAAAAGACACGATTTCAAAAAGAATTCGTATCTTTGCAGCCTCAAACCCAAGGAAGACCCTTATCTCGGTAAGGGTCTCCTTTTTTGACGCTTTTTTGAAACAAAACACATAATCATGTCAGAGATAAAATACTTTACCCAAGAAGGGTTGCAGAAACTGAAAGACGAGCTTGACGACCTCATCCTGCGTGAGCGTCCGCGCATCGTCTTGGCCATCCAGGAAGCCCGTGACAAAGGCGACCTCTCTGAGAACGCCGAATACGACGCCGCAAAGGAGGCTCAAGGCCTGCTTGAAGCCAAGATTGCCGAGCTACAGGAACTGATCTTCAACGCTCGCGTACTCGACGAGTCGAAGATGGATACTTCCAAGGTTTTGCTGTATTCAACGGTTAAGATCAAGAACACCAAGAACAATATGGTGATGACCTATGCCATCGTTCCCGAAAAGGAAGCCAACTTTAAGGAGGGTAAGATTTCCATCAACTCTCCCATTGGGAAAGGCTTGCTCGGCAAGCAGGTGGGCGACATGGCCGAAATCATGGTGCCAGCCGGAAAGATGCAGTTTGAAGTGCTTGAAATCACCCGATAATTCCTACTGATATGGCTACCATTTTTTCGAAAATCGTAAAAGGAGAAATCCCTTGCTATAAGATTGCCGAAGACGAACAATTCTTCGCCTTTTTGGACATCAATCCCGTGATGAAAGGCCATACCTTGGTGATTCCCAAGCGTGAGACTGACTATCTCTTCTCCCTCAGCGACGAGGAGATTGCCGCCATGATGGTTTTTGCCAAGAAGGTGGCTAAGGCCATCGAAAAAGCCGTGCCTTGCAAACGCATCGGCGTGGCCGTCATCGGATTGGAAGTGCCTCACGCCCATATCCACCTCATCCCGATCACCCAGGAAGGTGACTTGGACTTCAAGAAGGAACACGTCCACTTGACACAGGAAGAGTTTGTTGATGTGCAACGACGCATTGTGGAACAACTTTGAGAAAAAAGCCGTTGAAAAACGGCTTTTTTTGTTATTTTTGCCGTATAATTGATCCAAATGAAAAGAGTTACCTTATTATTATGCGTACTTTGCCTTGCGGCGGGCCTTTTCGCACAGGAGTTTAACCTGCCTTGTGGCGATATCAACTATCGCCCTGAGGTGCAGACGGTATTGCTTTATGCCGACGACAATCAAATGAACGAACCAATCGTTCCGTTGGAGGACATGATGGAAAGGCTCACCTTGTCATTCGACCTCATTGGTGGGCGGGGTGAGGTGTTGAATTACACCTTTATCCATTGCACCCACGACTGGCAGCCTACCGACATCCAACGGATGCAGTATGCCTCGGGTTTCGATTCCGACCGTTTGGACGACTACGCCTTTTCGCGCAATACCTTGGTGGAATACGCCAACTATCAGTTGCAGTTTCCGAAAGAAGACATGAGGCCGCTTATTTCAGGAAATTATCTTTTAATCGTTTTTGGTGATGACTGGAACGATCTGTATTTCACCCGTCGTTTTATGGTGGTGGACGAAAAAACGCATATTGCTGCCACTTTGCCGCGCTATCCTGACGAACTCGAACTGACGGATACCCATCAACAGCTTGACATCAAGGTGAATATGAGCCATTATCTTACGGGAAACACCCAGCAGTTCAGTTATCTGACTATCCGGCAGAATGGACGTTGGGATAATGCCGTCGTGGGGCTGAAGCCTACCTATGTCTATCCCGACTACATCTCGTTTGAGCACAACCCCAGAACGGTTTTCGAAGGGGGCAACCAATACAGGCGTTTCAACACCAGCAACTTTCTTTTCCAGTCAGAAAACCTGGCTCGGATGCGGCAGACCGATGAGATGTGGGAAATCGATATCGCCACCTGTGAATCGCGGGCACGGAAGGCCTATTCCAGCTACGAAGACATCCATGGTGAGAAGTTTGTCTACGTCGAGAACGAGAATTTGGACAACGCAACCGAAGCCGACTATTCCCGTGTCAATTTCTTCTACAAATGCGATGTGCCGCTGACACATGAAGACATGTATATCATGGGAGCCCTCAACGACTGGTGCTTCGACGACAGCAACCGCATGACCTACGATATGCGCTTGCATGGCTATACCTGTTCGATGGTGCTGAAACAAGGCTATTACAACTTCATGTTTGTCACCGTCGACCGAAAGACAGGCGTGGCGCAAACCGACTTGACCGCAGGCAACTTCTGGGAGACCAACAACGTTTATAAGCTTTATTTCTACTTTTACAACGCCCTCAAGGGATACGACGAGTTGATTGGCTATTCTACAGTGAATTCCCACTGACGCTTTGCGTCTCCCCCTTTTAAGGGGGCAAGGGGGATTCAAACAACACATTTCCCATATAAAATCTAAACACATTGACCCAACCTTCATCCGATAGAATCACCCTTTTTGCCGAGGTGTTGTTGCCCATCCCTGTTCCCGGCACCTTCACCTATCGCGTCCCATTCGACTTGAACGACAAAGTGCGCGTGGGTCAAAGGGCTGTGGTGCAGTTTGGGAAGACCAAAATCATGTCGGGGCTCATTGTCGGGCTGACGGAAACGGTGCCGTCGGTGGAGGTGAAGTATCTGATGGATTTGTTGGACGACCAACCTTTGGTCAATGAGAAGCAGTTGAAGTTTTGGGACTGGGTGAAGACCTATTACATGTGTCACACAGGCGAGGTGATGCAGGCGGCATTGCCTTCTGCCCTGAAGTTGAGCAGCGAGACGACGGTGACCCTTGCGCCCGATTACGTCCTCGACTCCGTGGCATTGAACGATTTTGAGTACCTGATTGTCGAGGCCTTGCAAATCAAGCCGAAAATCGCCATCAGCGAAGTGAGCAAAATCATCGGTTTCAAGAAGGTGATGCCACTCGTCCACACGATGATGGAGAAAGGCATTCTGGTGATGGAGGAGGAACTGGGTGAGAAATACAAGGCCAAATATGAACGCTTTGTCAGGCTGTCAGCTGATTATCGCGATGAAGCGAGGCTTCAGGAACTGATGAATGGTCTGGAGAAACGCGCTTACAAGCAATTGGAAGTGCTGTTAGCCTTTATCACCCTTGGTGGTGATACCGACAACGATCTCATGGCCAAAGTCCTGCTAAAAAAGGCGGATGCCAGTTCGACGATATTGAAAACCATGGCTGACAAAGGTATCTTTGAGGTGTATGAGCGCAAGGTCAGTCGGCTGAAGGAATTCAATGTGCAGACCGATGTGGACAGCATACAACTTACGGAGGCACAGCAAAAAGCCTTGCAAGAAATAAAGGTAGGATTTGGTGAAAACAAGCCCGTGCTGCTGCATGGCGTGACCGCTTCGGGAAAGACCGAAATCTACATCAAGCTCATCAAGGAGGCCATCGACAAGGGCAAGCAGGTGTTGTATCTGTTGCCAGAGATTGCCCTTACTGCGCAGATTATCAACCGCTTGAAGGCCTATTTTGGCGACAGGTTGGGCGTGTATCACTCGCGCTACGGCAACAACGAAAGGGTCGAGGTGTGGGAACAAGTGCGTGACTTCGGGCAAACGCAGTCGCCGAAGCACCAGATTATCATAGGCTCGCGTTCGGCTATCTTTTTGCCTTATTCTGACATCGGCCTCATCATTGTCGACGAGGAGCACGACAGCAGCTTCAAGCAAATCGACCCTGCGCCGCGTTATAACGCCCGTGATGCCGCCATTGTGCTGGCCGCCATGCATGGTGCCAGTGTTGTGTTGGGCTCGGCTACGCCCTCGTATGAGAGCTATTACAACGCTTTGAACGGTCGCTATCGTCTGGTGGAAATCACCGAACGCTTTGGCGGGGTGCAGATGCCTGAAATCATCCTCAGCGACATGCGTGTGGAACGTCGGCGCAAGACCGTGAAAGCCGATTTTGGCAGCACCTTGCTGGATGCGATGAAAGAGACTTTGGACGAGCACAACCAAGCCATCCTGTTCCAGAACCGGCGCGGTTTCTCCTTGCGTTTGGAGTGCGACGAGTGTCACTATGTGCCGCAGTGCATCAACTGCGACGTGAGCTTGATTTACCACAAGAGTCAGAACGTATTGCGCTGCCATTATTGCGGCTACACGGCTTCGGTGCCCACGGAATGCCCTGTCTGTCACAGCACCAACATCCGCATGCACGGCTTCGGCACCGAAAAGATCGAAGAGGACTTGAGTCTCGTGATACCCGAAGCCAAGGTTGCCCGCCTCGACTTGGATACCACGCGTTCGAAAAACGACTACCAAAGCATCTTGGAGTCGTTTCAGGACAAGGATACCGACATCTTGGTGGGTACGCAGATGGTTACCAAGGGACTGGACTTCGACTCAGTGAAGGTGGTGGGCATCCTCAACGCCGACAACATGCTCTCCTTCCCCGATTTCCGTGCCCACGAGCGCAGTTTCCAGCTGATGGCGCAGGTGGCGGGACGTGCAGGTCGCAAGGGCAAGCAGGGCAAGGTCATCATTCAAACTTACGAGCCAGCGCATCCCGTGTTGCAGGATGTGTTGCGTAATGATTTCCGAGGCCTTTACGACAAGCAGATGGTCATCCGTCGCCAGTTTGGCTATCCCCCGTTTTATCGTTTGGTCCTGATTCGCCTGAAACATAAGGATTACCAGAAGCTCAATCCTGCCGCGGCGGAATTGGCTGCCATGCTTCGTCCCATCTTCAAGCAGGATTTGCTCGGGCCGGAGTATCCTATGGTCTCAAGGGTGAAGAATCTGTATATCAAGCAGATGATGGTAAAGTTCCGTCGCGACTACAACACCCAAAAGGTAAAGGAGTTGATAGCAGAGCAGATCCATTTGTTTCAGCAGAATTCCGACTACAAGGCGGTGCAAGTGCAAATCGACGTTGATCCCTTGTAAGGCAATAAAAAAAGGAGACCTCGAAAGGTCTCCTTTTTTCATCGTTTCAATGTGAATGCTTACTTCACAATGAACTTCATGGTGTTCTCAAAACCGTTGGCCTTCACAGTGACGAAGTAGATGCCGCTGGTGAAGTCAGCAGTGTTGATGGTGGGAACATTGACGCCAGCGTTGACGTTGACATTCTGTTCCATGACCTTCTGACCCATGATGTTGTACACGTTGATGCTCATGGCGCTGCTCTGTGAAGCGTTCACTTCGATGTTGAGCACGTCGGTGGCAGGGTTAGGATACACGCGCACGGAGGTCATCGGGTTGATGGCTTCTTGTTCCTTGACACCCCAGAAGGGTTCATCGATCGGGGTGATTTGCACAGCATAGAGGCTGTTAGGAGTGGACGGAGCACCGTCGCCATCGACATAGAGGCCAGGAGTGCTGTCTTCCATATAGGCGAACCAGAAGCTGCCGTCTACACCTTGCGAAGCGGCGGTGGTGTAGTAAACTTCACCATAGGCGTGAGTGAAGTCGGCGTTGAGGTTCATGACATCGTCATGCCATGTGCCGTCGGCTTCTCTGAAGGTGAGGTAGGCACCTCTGTAATACCAGGTGCTGGTCCAAATGCGGGTCTCGGAGAGGCAGCTGTACATGCAGGCGATATTGCCCCAGTTGTCAACGCTGATGCAAGGCATGGTAGCAATACCGTGGGTGCGGTAGCTGTTGGCATCGCCGTGGTTGTCCCACAGATCGGTATATTCACCGTAGACACCATTGTTGTTGTCATCGACAAAGCCGAAAAGGTGGAGGTGTTGGTGTCCGTCTGCTTCAGCAAGTTCCCAAAGACGGTCGTCCATCAAGGTGTTGGCAACACCATTGGTGCCATTGAAGGCCCAGTCCGGGTGGGCGGCATCGCCACTCCAGTCACCGAACATCGGGATTTCGTGACCACCTTGTTCGTTGGTGTATTCAGAGTTCCAATAGACTATGCCTTGAGTGAAGGGCCAGTAGGTGTAGTAGCCAGCGCCGCTATCAGGGGCGGGAGCCCAACGGCTCAGAGCGAAGACCACGTGAACCACGCCGTTGTCGTCAACAGCGATGTTGGCGGTGTTGTCGCAGCACCAGATGGAGTCGGTGTCAGAGGTAATGGCGGTCTGGTTCCAGTCAATGCTGTGGTCATAGGGGAACGGAGCAACGATTTGCTTCTCCCAGGTCTCACCATTGTCGCGGGAAATGATGTAGAACACATCGTAGTTCATCGAAGCGAAGAGGATGGCGATGGTGTTGCCGTTGGTGGCGATCACATAGTCGTCGGCACCGATGTCGTTTCTGTACATGCCAGCAACATCAACTTGCGGAGGATCGGCAATCTCGGTGAAGGTTTGGCCGTAGTCGGTGGAACGTGAATAGTACACATAGTTAATAACGGTGTTGTTGGCATCTTGCTCAGCGCAAACAACGTGGACATACTGGCCGTCACCGGTGGTGGCGATTCTCGGCCAAGTGCAGTCCTTCAGCTGGGCCACTTGCTCCCAGTCGCCTTCGCCTTTGGTTTCTCTCTTGAAGATGTTGACATTGCCGCCGCCGTGGGAAGCGAGGATTTCGCCGTTGCCAACAGGAGCGATGCTCGGCCAGCCAGAGTAGCTGCTTTCGACGCGATCTTCAGGCATGTCACCGAAAGCTTCGCCGTCATAGTAGTTGTAACCAGTACCACGGTTGGTGTAGCTGGAGGATTCTGAGTTGTCCCAAGTCATGGTGACAGCCACGCTTCCGTCAGGCCAAGTGGCGATACGGTTGCCGAGAGCGCTGTTGCTCTGCAGGTCGTAGAAGTTACTGATCATGGTTTCCGTCTCAAAAATGGAGTTCATGTCTCTGCTTTGAGCGGCTTTGGTCATCACTTCGTGATTGAAGTTTTCAGCAGGAGCTTCGGTCTCAATCTTGTTTTGGACCTGGGTCAGCACATTGGCTTTTGCGATGTCGCTCTTTTTGTTGAGCGGTCTTTGGGCAAAGCCCATCATCCCAATGGAAAGGATGAGTGAAAGGAATAAAACCTTTTTCATAGTACTTAATTTTTAGTTAATGAATAAATTGTGTTTTTTACAGTTGTTGAGCCTGCAAATATAGACATTTTTTTGATAGTGTAGCGTTTTTTTGGTTTTTTTTCACTTTTTTTCCGAATGTGTTTTTTTCTCGCAAATGTTGTGCCAGAATCAAGGATTATTCCTAATTTTACGGCGTGAAAGTTATTATCAGTCCTATGAAAAAAATGATTCTACCCCTGTTGCTGTTATGCCTCGCGGCTTGTACGCAGCAACCTAAGACCGATTATGTCACTGACCCCGCCAACTATGTCGACCTGTTCATTGGGACGGGCGGCCACGGCCACACCTTCCCGGGCGCCACGGTGCCTTTCGGCATGGTTCAGTTCAGCCCCGATACCCGCATGAACGACTGGGACGGCTGCTCCGGCTACCACACCACCGACCACACCATTCTCGGTTTCAGCACCACCCACCTCAGTGGCACGGGCTGTTCCGACTATGGCGACTTCCGCTTTATGCCCATTGTAGGCGAAGTGAAACTCGATAAAGGCGACGAGGAAAACACCGCTTCGGGCTATCGCTCTGCTTTCCAGCACGAGAACGAGGATGCTCAAGCGGGCTATTATTCAGTTTTGCTCGACGACTATAATACTAAAGTGGAACTGACCACTGGCGACCGTGTCGGTATGATGCGTTGCACTTTCCCTCAAGGTGCCGAAGCCCATCTGTTCCTTGACATGGTGGAAGGTGTCAACGACGAGTTCGTGTACGAATCGTGGCTCCAAGTGGAGAACGAAAACGCCATCAGCGGTTTCCGCAAGACTCGTGACTGGGCCAACGAGCAATACCTCTATTTCTACGCCGAGTTCTCGAAGCCTATGGCGAGTTGCAGCCTATTTGAAAATGGCGTCCGTTTAGAGGAAGAACCCAGGGCGCAGGGCGACCGTGTCAAGGCCTACTTCGACTTCGACATGGAAGACGACCAGCCTGTTGTCATGCGCATCGCCCTCTCCGCCGTCGATGTGGAAGGCGCGAAGAACAACCTGAAGGCCGAACTTGCCGAAAACGACTTCGACTTCGATGCCCTGCGCCAAAAAGCCTACGACAAATGGAACAAGGAGCTGCTGCGCTATGAGGTGAGCGACCCCAACGAGTCGAACAAGACGGTGTTCTATACAGCCCTCTACCACTGCATGGTGGCCCCCAACCTCTACAGCGATGCCGACGGACGCTATCGCGCCCACGACCTGAAGGTCTATACGTCGGAGCGTCCCGTCTATACGGTCTTCTCACTGTGGGACACCTTCCGCAGCCTGCACCCGCTGTTCAGCTTGATGCAACGCGAACGCACCCTCGATTTCATCAACACCTTTATTAATAAGTACGAGACTAACCCGCACCACCTGCTGCCCATTTGGGAGCTGGCCGCCAACGAGACCTACTGCATGATTGGCAACCACGCCATCCCCGTCATCGCCGACGCCTATTTTGCGGGCATCCGCGACTTCGACACGGAAAAGGCTTTGGAGGCTATGGTCAATTCGTCGAAGATGGACTTCCGAGGCATGGGTGCCTACATGAAATACGGCTACATCCCGATTGAGCTCGAAGGCGAGGCCACGTCGAAGACCCTCGAATATGCCTACGACGACTGGTGCGTGGCCCGTATGGCCGAGGATATGGGCAAAATGGATATTGCCAAAGAGTTTTATGCCCGGGCGCAGGCCTACAAGAATATCTACAACCCTGAGAACCAGTTCTTCCAGGGCCGCCGCAACGGTGGCTGGATGCGTCCCTTCGACCCCGCCCAGGTCAACTTCACGCTGACCGAGGCCAACTCCTACCAATACGGTTTCTTCGTGCCGCAGGACGTCAACGGCCACATCGAGCTGATGGGAGGCAGAGACAGCTACGAGGCCAAGCTGGACGGACTCTTCAACGCTCCCTCCAACCTGACGGGACGCGAGCAACCCGACATCACGGGCCTCATCGGTCAATATGCCCACGGCAACGAGCCGAGCCACAACACCGTGTATATGTACAACTTCGTGGGCAAACCCACCAAGACGCAGAAATACGTGAAACAGGTGATGGACGACTTCTACACCGACCGTCGCGACGGCTATGCCGGCAACGAGGACTGCGGACAGATGTCGGCCTGGGGCGTGTTCTCCGCCTTGGGCTTCTATCCCGCCACGCCTGCCGCAGGTTACTATGTGCTGGGTCTGCCCCGTTTTGAGCGCACCCGCCTGACCTTCGAGAGCGGCAAGCAGTTCGAAATCATCGCCAAGAACCTGAGCGAGAAGAACTGCTACGTGAAGTCGGTCAAACTGAACGGCAAGCCTTTGGAAACCAGTTATATTATGTTTGACGAAGTTTTCAATGGCGGTACCTTGGAGTTCACTATGACTGACCAGCCCAACTCCACTTGGGCCACGCAACCTGAGAACTGCCCCAAGATGACTATCTACAGCGACCCCATCGTCATCGTGCCGACCATCAACGCCCAGTCCGACACCTTCTTCGATAGCTTGATGGTGAGCATGAATCATCCTGTCGAAGGCGTACAGATTTACTACACTTTAGACGGCAGCGACCCGAGAGAGAACGGCACTTTGTATGAGCTGCCGCTGTGCCTGAAGGAGAACACCACGGTGCGTGCTGCTGCCTTGTTCAAGTCGGCTTATGGCGACCGCTGGAGTTTGCCCATCGATGCAAGTTATTATCTCATCGATGCCAACCGCAGCGTGAAGCTTGAGAACATGTACAACGAACAATATGCGGCGGGCGGCACCAAAGCCCTCATCGATCATCTGCGGGGTACCGACAACTTCCGCACGGGAGCCTGGCAGGGCTATTATGGCGTTGACCTGATTGCCACTGTCGACTTGGGTCAAGCCAAGAGAATCAACCGCTTGGCAGGCAGCTTCTTGCAGGAAGCGTATTCCTGGATTTGGATGCCGCGCGAGGTGGAATACTTCGTCAGCGACGACGGCAAGAGCTTCCGCAGCGTGGGCAAGGTGAAAAACGAGGTGCCTGAGGATGCCGACGGCGCCTTCATTCAGGAGATGGAAGTGCGTCCGCGTACCAACGCCCGCTATGTGAAGATGGTGGCCAAGACCATTGGCATTTGCCCCGAAGGCCATGTCGGTGCTGGGCAGAAGGCTTGGATCTTCTGTGATGAGTTGGTGATAGAGTAAATAGTAAGCGCAAAGCGAGTCTTTGAATCCCCCCTGCCCCCTTAAAAGGGGGACGCGCAAAGCGGCGCAAAACATGCGTCCGGTAGGCGTCCCCCTCTTGAGGGGGTGCCCGAAGGGCGGGGGAGTCAAAGACCCGAACTTGAAAAATCTTGAAATTTGAGATCTTTAAATCTTTAAATTATAACGTATGAAAGAAAGTATCGTAATCCTCGCCGGCGGCGGTCCGGCACCTGGCATCAACACGGTCATCAGCACCGTGGCCAAGACCTTCCTCAAGGACGGTTTCCGCGTCCTCGGCCTCAACGAAGGCTACAAAAACCTCTTCAAGCCCAATCCCGATGTGGTCGAGATGGACTTCCTCTATGCCGACGCCATCCTGAAACAAGGTGGTTCGGCCTTGAAGATGAGTCGCTATAAACCTAAGAATGAGGAGTTTAACACAGAGTTCTTCGTCAAGAACAACATCAAATTGTTGGTCACCATCGGTGGCGACGACACCGCTTCGACGGCCAACCGCATCTCCAAGTTCTTGGCTAACAGCGGGTTCCCTATCCAGAACATACACGTGCCCAAGACCATCGACAACGACCTGCCTTTGCCCGAGGGCAGCCCGACTTTCGGCTACTACTCTGCCAAAGATGCCGCTGTGCATCTGGTGCAGACCATTTACGAAGATGCCCGCACCAGCGGCAACTGGTTTGTGGTGTCAGCCATGGGTCGTGAGGCAGGTCACCTGGCCTTCGGTATGACTTCGGCCTGCCACTGCCCGATGGTCGTCATTCCTGAGATGTTCAACAAAGCCGATGTTACCTTTGACGCCATCATCAAGTTGGTGGTCAGCTCCATCGTGAAGCGCAAGCTCTTGGGTGTCGACTATGGTGTGGTCATCATCAGCGAGGGTGTGTTCCACTTTATGAGCGATGAGGAAATCGAGAAGTCGGGCGTGGCCTTCACTTACGACGAACATGGTCACCCCGAATTGGGCAATGTCAGTAAGGCGCACATCTTCAACCTGTTGTTGCAACAGCGTCTGAAGGCTTTGGGCCTCAACGTGAAGAGCCGTCCCGTCGAGATCGGCTACGGCATCCGTTGTGTTGAGCCGAACGGCTACGACTTGACCTACTGCTCATTGTTGGGTTATGGCGTGAAGAAACTCTTCGACAAACGCGTGAGTGGTGCCATGGTCACCACCAACCCGAAGGGTGAGATCATGCCGCTGTATCTGAAGGACGTGGAAGACGAGAACGGCAAGATTAAGCCGCGTCTCGTCAACTTGAACGGCCCCAAGGCTGAGCTTATCTTCAACGATGGCTTGCAGTACATCAGCCCCAATGACTATGAAGCTGCAAAAGCATACCTGCCGAATCCTGAGGAATACGATTTCCGAAAGATTCTGAAGTGGTAAGGACTACAGGAATTAGTTTTCGAGGGTGTTTCCGTTAGGGAACACCCTTTTTCTGTAAAAATCATAGGGACAAAACTCTGTCCATATAGATTTAATGTGATTGAAAACCAATATCTTGCAATCTGACAACCAAAAATCATAGGGACAAAACTTTTGGAGGTCTCCCAAACCTCTTGACAAGCGTTTTTTCTGTATACTTTTGCATCGACGGACATGGGACTGGGGTTTACGAAATCCCCCCTGAAACCGTCATTGCGGGCTTGACCCGCAATCTCCTAAGCGAAAGGGATGCGTTTTCGCGTACAGGAGATGGCGGATGCTCCTCCGCCATGACGGTAAAGGGTGAAAGGTAGGACGACCCAGCCAATAGTCCGAAAGTCAAAAAAACGCCTATGAAAGCAACACTAAAATCACTCATCCTAACGACCCTCGCGCTTGGCGTGATGCTGTCCTCGTGTGACACTCCGGCCAAACGCTATGAGCGTGCGCGGACCTTGTATGAAGAAGGTACCGAACTGCGCCAGCAACGCCTCTCGGAAGAGGCCGCCGAACGCTTCCTGCAAGCCTTGTCGCTGATGGAAGGGTGCGAACCGACTACCGAAAACCTCCGCTTGGAAGGCCAACTCAGGGACAACCTCGGTGCAATGTACAACAAACATGGCCTCTTCGAGGATGCACTCACGATGCACCGCGAGGCTGTCGAGTGTTTTCGACAGGTGAACGACACCGCTGAGGTGATGACCGCCATGCGCAACTGCGGCCGCGTGGCGAAGTCGTTGGAACAGTTTGCCCAAGTCAAACGCTACTACGACACGGCCTTCAGCATCGCCACCTTATTAAATGATGAGGCCATGCAGAATGACTTGTATCTTGAGATGGGCCGCGACTACTACCTGCCTACGGACAACTTCCCCAAAGCCATCGAATACATCGACCGTGCCATGCAGGGCGGACTGGAAGGCAACGACCTTGACATCGCTGAGATGACCCTCGGCGTATTGTATTACTACACTGAGGACTATGCGACGGCCAAGACCCACCTCAATGCCGCCTTGCGCAGCGAAAGGGCAGGGGTGAGGATGTCGGTGTACCAGACGCTCTACGCCATCGCTTACAACGAAGGCGACTACCAACTGGCCACCGATTACCAAGACCTTTTCACGCAAAACATGATGCAGAGCGACCAAGAACACGCCAGCGAGAACCTGCAACGCCTCAAGGCGGAATACGAACTGAAAGCACAGAAAAGCGAGATGGAGAGTCTGCTCCGCAACCGCAGCCTGAAACTTTGGCTCATCATCGCAGTGGCGGTGATTGCTATGCTGTTCATTGTGCTGATTGTGAGGAAGAAAGTGAGCGACCACAAGCTGGCCATGGAGCAGTTTCGCGGCCAAATGGAGCGTGACCAAAACCGTATTCACGAACTGGTGAGCGACATGGAAACCCTCATCCGCACCAACGATGACCTCCGCCGCGACCGACAAACACTCTCGCAGAAAGACTTGTTGATGACGAGCAAAATCATGGGGCGCAATAAAGTTTACACTACGGCCCAAGGTCTTGGCGAGCAGGTGACCGCCGACTCGATGAGTTTTGCGCTCAACGACGACGACTGGGCCGACTTCATCAGCCTCACCGATTTGGTCTACGACGGCTTCTCGCAACGCCTGCTTCAATTGTATCCCAAACTCGGCAAATGGGATGTGCGCATCTGCTGCCTCTCGAAGAACGGCTTCTCCAACCAAGTGATTTCCATCTTGTTGGACACCCAGACAGAGTCCTATTACAAACGCAAGACCCGCATCAAGCAGATGAAGATGAACCTCGGCGAGGACACGCGTAGTTTTGAGGAAATTGTGAATGCTGTATAAGCCATCAGCCATCAACTTGGTTAGACCGCTGCTGAAAGCTGATAGCAATAAAAAAACGAAATCAAACAAATAACAATCAAATACTTATAACAATGAAAAAGACCTTTTTAACTTCAATCATCCTCTTCGCCTTCGCCCTCGGCGGCGTGGCGCAACAAAACAATTGCTGGGACGGCTCCATTGCCGAATCCTATGATGGCGGAGATGGAACCCCTGAAAACCCTTATCAGATTGCCAATGCCTCACAACTGGCGCTGTTGGCCTATGAAACCAATGTGCTGCTTATAGAAAATGGTTGCTACATCCTCACCGATGATATTTGCATTGACGCCCAATGGACGCCCATCGGATGTCTGATGGAAGAGAAACAGAATTATTTCTCGGGCCATTTCGATGGCAATGGAAAAACCGTCTCCAAAATCTATTACGAACCTGATGGCACCATCGTTGACGGCGTCATCGGATTGTTTGGCCTCACCTATGGTGCTGTGATTGTGAATACGCACCTTTCCGAATGTGCCTTGACAGGTACGGAATATGCAGGTGGCCTCATCGGTTATGCAGGCTTGACCGATGTGTCGGATTGCAGTATCGAGAAGTCGACGGTTGTGAGCCAGAACGGAAGAGCTGGTGGTTTGGTCGGCTATATGGGGAAACCGTATTATGTAGACGAATTGCCAGGAAACACGCAAAAGTGCCATATCAACTATTGCCGCGCCACTGCTGATGTGATGGTGGACGGGAAAAGGGCTGGAGGTATTTTGTGTGAGTCCAACGTGGAACTGCCCGCAGTGTGTTGTGAGATTTCCAACTGTGTCAACTACGCATCGGTTTCAAGTTGGGAAGGGGCTTCGGGTGGTATTGGTGGATGGCTGATTTATACTGATGTGATGGATTGTGTCAACCATGGCCCAATTGATGCCACCAGTTCGTGGTCATACGCTGGTGGCGTTGCGGGTTTCCTGTCACGGGCTGGCATGAAGAATTGCTTGAATGACGGTTCGGTTCATAGCCATAACCTTGCCGGAGGCATCATAGGTGCATTACATGTTGCTAATCTCGTTTGGGGATTTGTGGATACGGTATTTTATATCAATAATTGCCACAACTATGGGGAGGTGTCGACATCGGGAGTTGGATATTCCGGAAATGGAACTGTGGGAGGAGGTGTCATAGGCTGGAAAATTGATGACGATGAAATGTACTATGTCGTGACCAACTGTTCGAATCATGGTAGTGTTTTTGTTGAGCATGGATCAGCTGCTGGTATCATTGGGCAGACGAGTGAGCCTGTACGCATCATGAATGTCTACAATGTGGGCAGAATCAGTGCGGATGAGGATGTGGCAGGGATAACATCAAATAAGTTCTATTATGAGCCCATTTGTGAGGTGAATATAAATCTGATAAAAAACACATACAATGCTGGGGAACTTGTTGGCGGTCAAAGGACGCGGGGATCCATTATCAATTGGCATGATTTGAACGATACCATTGTCGATAGCTATTGGCTGTATAATGAGGCGTATACGGGCTCTCCCGCTGGGTTGCCCTTGCTGGAATCATGCGCTTTCAATGCAACGGACTTGCCGACACAATGGGAACTCGATAGTGTGCGCTATGGTACCTATGACCTTCTGACTGCGTTGAATGCAGGTGCTTATGCTATTGAAACCATGTACCCTGAGGCTGGTGTGATGAACCGCTGGAGAGAGGATGTGGATATGCAAAACGGTGGTTTCCCGATTTTTGACGGCCAGCAAGATACGTTGTATCCGCTTATTGGCACAGACTGGTATTACGAAATCGAGAACGAGAACGGAAGCATCACCTATCAGCATTTGGAATATGCCTCCGACACCACCATCAACCACAAGGATGTGAAGATCATTATCCGTACCAACACCTTGTACGACAAAGACGCGCATCAGGAAGTCACGCACGAGTATGTTTATCAAACCAACAACCGGGTGTATTGGTGGAACAAGGATTTGCAAGAGTTCACCTTGCTTTACGATTTTGGTGCCGAAGTGGGCGATAATTGGGTCGTTAAGGTCGGCACGGAAAGCATTACGATGCACGTGGATTCAGTGAGCGAATTTGTTTATAACGAATCGCCCTACAAATCCATGACGGTGAGCGACGAAGCGGGTGTTTTCAATGGAACGATTGTTTGTGCGGTAGGCCACCTGTCCAGTTTCTTTCCCGAGCGTCTGATGCGTCATGGCAACGACATGAGTGTGGAAGGTTTGCGTTGTTATTGGTTGGATGATGAATTGATCTTCAAGATCGGTGAAGAGGATTGCGATGCCATCTACGAAGAATTGCATGGGGTGGAGGAAAACGCTGAAAATCAATTCGATGTTTATCCCAATCCAACCGACGGCGTCTTATTCGTTGAGACGCACGGCCGTGCGTCTCAACTACCAGACCAGACCTACCGCATCACCAACCTCATGGGACAAACCTTACTGACAGGCAACATCACCGTCGAAAGGCAACGGATAGACGTGTCGGCATTGCCAGAGGGGATGTATTTTATCAGCGTTGGTGAGGAAACACGAAAATTTGTGGTGAGATAAAAAAACAAGGGGCTGTTCGAACAGCCCCTTGTTTTTTACTTAAACGCGTTTTCACTCAAGCCCTTGCCACTCAAAGCCAAATCCTTCATGTAGCCTGGCACCTCCTTGCCGAGGTACTTGTCCACATAAATCTTGGCGAGGTACTGGCCAAGCATGAAGCCGTGACCACGCAAGCCAGTGAGGATACCGACCTCTGGGTCGACGATGTAACGCGGCTCGGTGTAACGACCCGCCCAGCAGGCGAGGAAGCTGACTTCGCCAAGGTTCGGAATCCATTCGGCGAAGACCTCGGAAACGATTTCCAAGAACTCCTTGCTGTTGTACTTGATGTTCTGACGAGCTTCGTAGGCATCCGTGTCGGGGCTGGCGCAGCCGATGATCTGGCCGGTATGGGCCCACTGCTGTCCGTAGACAGCGCTGAAGCCCTTGTAGTGACGACGGTCGATAATCATGTCAAGCGGACCTCCGTTGGGTCCCATCATGGGCAGACGGCGCGTGATGAAGGCTTGGTGCTTCACCGGATAGAGGCCGGTGTCCAAGCCCAGCATGTCGTTGAACTTCTCGGCACCCCAACCCATCGCGTTGACGAAGTGGTCGCAGGTGTATTCGATGAACTCGCCTTCATGGTTGCGTACCAAAGCGATGTAATGTCCATTGGCTTTCTGCACGTGGAGCAGCTCGCAGTCCTCGAAGTAGCGACCGCCATGCTGTACGCCAATCCAACGGATATAGTCGATGACGCGGCCAGGCGTGGCCTGCCAGCAGTCGCGGGTAATCAAGGCGTGGCTGTAGGTGTCCTTGCTGTCGTCCCACAATGGCGAGATTTCTTTCTTGAAGTCCTTGCGGTCGATCATGTAGGCATCGCTCCAAGCGCGTGAGGCGTCGAGCGACTTGTAGGTGGCCTCATCGTGTACCAGGTTGACGTAGTGCGTCAGGTGGTAGTTGATGTTGTGCTCCTTCTGCATGTTCTTGAAAATCTCGTGGTTGTGTACGGCGATGTCGGCGATGTCGGGGTTGGAGAAGGCCGGACGACCGCCGCCGATGCAGCGCCACGAGGCACCACGGCTGTAGTTGATCATCACAGGCTTCTTGCCGGCTTCGGAGAAGTAACGGAACAAGGCACTGCCCGCGATACCGCCACCGGCGATGAACACCTCGACCTGTTCTTTCTTCACGTCGTTCATTTCGGGGAAGACAAAGACTTCTTTGGTGTGCGGATTATAGAGGTCGCCGAGGCTGACTTGGTTCGACAGCGGGGCACGCGGCGTGGCGTCGCCGACCAGCTCGATGCCGTAGGAACGCAAAATCTGACGGGCGCGTGGGATACAGCGCTTGCCGCGGCAGGGACCCATACCCATGCGGGTGATGTGCTTCAACTCATCCACGGAGATGGTCTTGCGGTTGCCGATGACCCGCAGCACGCGGTCGAGTTTGATGTCCTCGCAGTGGCAGACGTAGGTCTCGCCTTCACCCTCAGCGCCTTTCTTTTGTGACAGCGGCGTGGTCAGTTCCTTGTTGGCGTTGTAACGGTCTTTCAGGATAAAGCCCTTCACATCCGTCAGCTCGAACACCATGCTGGCCTCTCCAGAGGGACGTGAGGAACGGGCTTTCACCCGCGCCACGTTGGTCTTGTTCGACTTCTTGAGGATCTTCTCGATGACGCCTTCACCAATCTTTTGGCCGTCATTATCAACGAGATAGACCTCCGCGCCTTCTTGGGCTTCGTATTCGATGGGCAGGAAGCAGGTGGACTTCTTCACGTCGTAGCCGAAGATGGCCAGACCCGGGCAGCTGGAGACGCACAGCATACAGCCGATGCATTTGTCGTAGTCGATGGTCGGGACGCTGTTGGTCGAAGGCTTGGTGATGGCACCTTGCGGGCAGCTGAACGAGCAGGGGTTGCAGGCGAAGCCGTAGAGGCAGTCAGCTTGGACAAAGGCTCGGAGTTGCATACGCTCAGGCGTAGGCAGGTTGGGCTTTTCCAGCACCCTGACGGGATGCTGTTGCGAGTCGATATATTGTCTCGAAACCTCGAGATAGTCGTCGTAGTTGAAGCGCACGCCGATGGCTTGGGCCACCTCGTAAGCCACTTGCTTACCGCGCAACACGGCGCTGGTGCCTTCACCGATGCGGATGGCGTCGCCCGCACCATAGGTATTGAGACCAAAGACCTCACGTCCCTTGACGAGCAGCTGGCTGTCGGGGATGAGGCCCGTGCAGATGTTGATGATATCGATGTCGTCGATAACCTGTTCGGTGCCAGGGATGGCCTTGAAGTTCTCGCACTTGGCGATGACGGCACCGACCACACCCGTCTTGTCTTTGTTCGGAATGGCGCGCACGAGGGTGTAGCCCGTCATGATCGGGATGCCGAGACGGCGCACACGGTTGGCCTGAACGGGGAAGCCGCCCTCGCGAGGCATGGCCTCGATGATGGCCTTGATGGTGGCTCCAGCCTGCATGCCCTGATAGGAAGTCAGGTAGCCGATGTTGCCAGCACCCACGGTAAGCACTTTCTTACCTAATAAGGTGTGCTCCTGGTTCATCATTTTCTGGAAAACGGCGGCGGTGTAAACACCTGGCACGTCGTCGTTTTCGAAGGTTGGCATGAAAGGCACTGCACCCGTGGCGACCACGAGATGTTGTGCGTCGATGTAGCCCACCTCGCCGTTTTCGATGTTCTTGATGGCCACGCGACCGCCTTCAAGCAAGTCCCAAACGGTGTTGTTCAGCAGGATGCCTTCGTGGTTGTCGCCAGCTAAGGTCTTGGCGATGTCGAAGCCACGCATGCCGCCGAATTTCTTCTCTTTCTCGAAGAAGAAGAACTGGTGGGTCTGCATGTTGAACTGTCCGCCGATGCGGGCGTTGTTGTCGACCACGATATTGCTGATGCCGAAGGCGTTGAGCTGTTCACGGCAGGCGAGACCTGCAGGACCGGCACCGATGATGGCGACTTGGGTCTTGTAGACCTTCACCTCACGAGGCTGAGGTTCCTTAGCCTCGGGAAGCACGTTGGCCTCATTGTTGATGGAGCGCACTTCCTTGACGCCGTCGACGAGGGTGATGCAGATACGGCGGACTTTGCCGTCGACCAGCATTTCACAAGCGCCGCACTTGCCGATGCCGCAGTTGAGGCTTCGGTTGCGGCCATCGAGTGAGTGGCTGTGGACAGGATATCCGGCTTGGTGAAGGGCGGCGGCGATGGTCTTGCCCCGCTGACCTTTGACGGTCTTGCCTTCATATTGGAACTCCACAAGGTCTTCCTGCGGGATGTCCAAAATAGGGTGTTTTTCGATTTTGTACATATAGAAATGAGTTTTGAGTCGTAAAAAGCGACCGCAAATTTAGGAAAAACACAAAAAGCTGTTTCCGTTTTTATGTTTTTTTGTTCAAAAAAGGAATTATTCCCTACTTTTGCCCCCGCAAAAATCGCCTTGAAATGCAAAACAACGAAGAAATATCCATTCTGGTGCTGTACACCGGCGGCACCATCGGCATGATGCAGGACTCTAAGACGGGAGCACTTGTTCCTTTCGATTTCGGCAACATCTACACCCATTTGCCCGTGCTGCGAAACTTCGGATATCAGATTGATTTCTACAGCTTTGACCCGCTCATCGACTCGTCGAACATGTCGCCTGACTTCTGGGTGCGTCTCGCCACGAAGATAGGGGAGGAGTACGAACATTACGATGGTTTTGTGGTGCTGCACGGCTCCGACACGATGGCCTATACCGCTTCGGCCCTGAGTTTCATGCTCGAAAACCTCAACAAACCTGTTGTGCTGACGGGTTCGCAGCTGCCGATGGGTATGGTGCGCAGCGACGGACGCGAGAACTTCCTCGCCGCCGTCGAGATTGCCGCCGCCAAGGACGACGACACTCCGCTGGTTCCTGAAGTCAGCATCTTCTTCCAGAACCAGCTGCTGCGCGGCAACCGTGCCACCAAGTTCAACGCGGAGAATTTCAATGCCTTCATCTCGTCGAACTACCCCAATCTCGCCGATGTGGGCATACACATTAAATATAATAAGGAACGCATTCTGAAGCCCAACTTCAAGAAACTGAAGGTGCACACTGAGATGGACTGCAACGTCGGCATCCTGAAGCTCTTCCCGGGCATCTCCGAGGACTTTGTGCGCCACGTGCTGAAGACACCCAACTTGAAAGGACTCGTCTTGGAGACTTTCGGCTCGGGCAACGCTACCACAGCCCCCTGGTTCCTCGATGCCCTGAAGCAAGCCATTGATGGAGGGCTACTCATCCTCAATGTCACGCAATGCAAGGCCGGTTCGGTGGAGATGGGGCGCTATGAGACCAGTCTCGACATGGCCCGTATCGGCGTGTTGAGCGGCTATGACATCACCACTGAGGCCGCCGTCGCCAAACTCATGTATCTCATAGGCTTGGATTTGCCCATCGAAAAAATTCGTCAGATACTTCAGATTTCCATTCGTGGCGAGATGACGGTTTGACGCTATGTTTCAAGAAGTTGGAAAAATATTTCAACAAAAATGCAAATATTTTGTCCGCCGATTGAAAATTTATGTAATTTTGGCAACGATTTTTCGGTTGAAAAGAAGGGTTGTTTGACAGGTTTGGAGAGATGTCCGAGTGGTTTAAGGAGCACGCCTGGAAAGTGTGTATACTCCAAAAGGGTATCGCGGGTTCGAATCCCGCTCTCTCCGCAGAAAAGCATTGATTTGAATCATCAGAACAAACAAAGTAATAATCAAAATCATTTAATCACACTATGAAAAAATTAATTGCTTTCCTCATGGTTGCTGGCCTTATCACTTTTGGTATCAGCAATCTCGTCGTTGCTCAAGAAGAGCAAGCGCAAACCGAGCAGACGGAACAGACCGTTGCTCCTGAACAAACTCCCGCTCCCGTGGAGACTGTCGAAGAAGTTGCCCCTGCTGCCCAAGACGAGGCCGCTCCCGTGACTTTCCGCGAATCCATTAAGAAACAATTCATCGATGGTGGCCCTGGCTTCATGGGCATCGTGTTGGTCATCCTCCTTATCGGTATGGCCATCTCCATCGAGAGAATCATTTATCTGACCCTGGCTACCGCCAACTCGAAGAAGCTTTTGGCCGGTGTTGAAGCCAAAATGAAGAACAATGATGTTGAAGGTGCCAAACAACTCTGCAAGGACACCCGCGGTCCTGTGGCCAGCATCTTCACCCAAGGCCTCATCCGTTATCAGGACGGTCAATCCCTCGAAGAGGTTGAAAAGGCCCTCGTTTCCTACGGCTCTGTGGCCGGTGGTAAACTTGAAAGCGGCTTGAGCTGGATTGGTCTTTGCATCAGCTTGGCTCCTATGTTCGGTTTCATGGGTACCGTTATCGGTATGATCCAGGCCTTTGACGACATGAGCCCGACGGTCGTTGCCTCCGGTATGAAGGTCGCTCTGTTGACCACCGTGTTCGGTCTGATCGCCGCTATCATCCTTCAGATTTTCTTCAACTTCATCGCTGCTAAAATCGAAAGCATCGTGAACGACATGGAAGACGCTTCCATCTCCTTCATGGACATCCTGGCTAAGTACAACAAATAATAAGTATCAATCATGAACAGTAAGCTTAATATTTCAAAATGGGTATTTCTCGCCCTGGCAGCTGTTACTGTTGTTATTGCGGTGCTGTACTACCTCGTCGTGGGTACGATCAAGCCGGAATACAAACTCGGTAACCCTACGCCTCGCGCAGACTTATTCCTGAATTGGGGCTACATCTTGATTGTTCTTGGCATTGTCATTGCATTGATCTCAGTCGTCTTCACCGCCGCCGTCAAAGGCGTCAATGGTAAGACCTTGTTGATTGCCGTCATTGCATTCGCTATTATCGCAGTTGTAGCTTACGTTCTGTCAAAGGGCGCTTTTGCCATTCCTTATCAAGCCGGCGAAAAACTGTATTCCGGCAAGACTCACGGTTTGGTCGAATTCGGCCTCAATTTCTTCTATGTCACTCTCGCAGTAGCCATCATTTCAATCCTGTTCTCTGTAGTTTACAAGGCAGTTAAAAAATAAAACATTTCATCATGGCACCAGAAATCAATTCGAGTTCGCAGGCTGACATAGCATTCTTGCTGTTGTGTTTCTTCCTGATGACGACCTCGATGGACGTGGACTACGGTATCACCCGTCGTCTGCCTCCGCCCGTCGAACAAAACGACGAGGACGTCAAGGTCAAGGAAAGGAACGTGATGAATGTAATGGTAAACAAGAGCGACAGGTTGTTGGTCAATGGCCGTCCTTCCGACATCTCCATGCTGAAGGACCTCGCCAAAGACTTCATGACCCCGCGTCCTGGCGACGAAACCGCTCCTGAAGTGGAAACCAAGACCTTTGACATGCTGGGCGATGTGCTCATGTCGAAAGGCGTGATCTCCCTCCAGAACGACCGCGGTACCTCGTATGCTATGTATATCAGTGTGCAGAATGAGTTGGCACGCGCCTTCAACGAACTGAAGGAGGAGATGGCAATGAAGAAATTCCACAAGCATCTCGACCAACTCAACGAAGATCAAACCAAGGCTATCAACGAGGCAGTGCCCGTGCGTGTCAGTGAGGCAGAGCCCGTTGAGTACAAAAACAACTAAAGGAGGATAGAGATATGGGTAAATTCAGAAAAGAAGGGAAAAAGGAAGTGCCGCAAGTAAGCACCTCTTCACTGCCCGACATCGTTTACATGTTGATATTCTTCTTCATGATCACCACCACGATGCGTGATGTTGAACTGAGGGTGAAGAACGCCATGCCGAAGGCTTCCGAGATCCAAAAGCTCGAGCATAAGTCATTGGTGTGCTCCATCTACATCGGCCCGCCGAAGGACGCCAAACTCGGTACTGAGTCGCGTATCCAGCTTGACGATGCCTTCGCCCGTCCGGCTGACATCGCCGACTGGATCCAGAAAGAGCGTGACTCGCGCAGCGAGGCCGACCGTCCCCTGCTGACCACCGCCCTGAAGGTGCACAAGGACACTCGTATGGGTATCGTCACCGACGTGAAGCAGGAACTCCGTAAGGTGGGTGCCTTCCGTATCACCTACACGACACTGAAGGGTAGCGCCTTGGAAAACTAAACCAAAGGTTTGGTATCAAAGTAAGAAAGGATGGCAATTTGCCATCCTTTCTTGTTATTTCTTGGCTTTCTTCCAACTCCAAAAGATAAGCCCAGCCGTTACTACGACACTAGCCGCAATAATCCAAACGTTCTGTGTCTCCCCGAAATGTTCCGCGTCTTCAATGACGCCTTTGTTGCATAGGTAATAGATGACCACGGCGCAACCATTGTTGACGAAATGCATCAAGATGCTGGTCCAAAGCGAGCCTGTGACGTAAAACATATAACCCAACAAAACACCTAGGAACATACGCGGCAAGAAGCCATAAAATTGGAAGTGGATGAACGAGAAGATGGCCGCTGACAGGAGGATGGCCACATGCGGGTTCATGCGGCGTGTCAACGACTGCTGCAACACGCCGCGGAAGGTCAACTCTTCTCCAATGGCTGGAATCAAGGCGATGATGAACAGGTTGAGCAACAAGCCGCCCACGGTGTTCACATTCAGCATCTTCTCTGTAGTGACTCTGGCGGCCTCTTCCAAAGTTTTGATCCATTCTTCAAGCCCCGACAAGGCACCCCCTAGGCTCATGCCCTCGTTCCATGTGGTCAGTGTGGAGGTGACGGGTATTGAAACGAGCATCACCGCTACACCTATTAATATAAGCCACCAGGGCGGGGTGAGTGGGCGGAGACCCAAGTCGTGCATCGGATGCTCCTTGCGCGTGATGTAATAGTAGACGATGGGCGGCACCACAAACATCATGATGGAGGAGAGGCCTTGCGCGATTTTCATCCCCATGTCGCCGGCAAACATGAATACAGCGGAGAGGGCAATGCCTATCAGACTGCTAATCAATAAAATGAGTAAGAAAAGGAAAACCCGCATCCCTGTAGATTGCTTCAGGTTTTCGATAAACAAATTGTCTTTCATCGTGTTTGATTTTGCAGCAAAGATACGCTTTTTGTACTTTTGCAGCGTCATGTATAAAATTGCCCACCTAGAATTCGACCATTTTCCGTTGCTCCTCGCCCCGATGGAGGATGTCTCCGATCCGCCGTTCCGCCATGTCTGCAAGATGTTTGGCGCCGATTTGGTCTATTCGGAGTTTATCTCCGCTGACGGCCTCATCCGTGATGCCGTGAAGAGCATCAAGAAGCTCGACTTTGAGGAAATGGAACGTCCCGTAGGCATCCAGATCTTTGGCAACGCGGTGGAGCCCATGGTGGAGGCGGCGCGTTATGCTGAGAGCGTCCGCCCCGACTTGATCGATATCAACTTCGGTTGTCCTGTCAAGAAGGTGGCCTCAAAAGGAGCAGGCTCTGGCATCTTGAACGACATCCCCAAGATGGTAGCCATCACCAAGGCAGTGGTGGAGGCTGTGCAAACGCCCGTGACGGTGAAGACGCGCCTCGGCTATGACGACCAGCACCGCGACATCGTCGACATCGCCGAGCGTCTGCAGGATGTGGGCATCGCCGCGCTGACCATCCATGGCCGCCTGCGCACCACCAAATACAGCGAGCCCGCCGACTGGACCCTCATCGGGGCGGTGAAAAACAACCCCCGCATGACCATCCCCATCATCGGCAATGGCGACGTAGTGGACGGCCCTTCGGCCAAGCATTTCAAGGACACCTACGGCGTCGACGGACTGATGATAGGCCGCGCCACCTATGGCAACCCGTGGATTTTCAGCCAAGTGCGGCATTATCTGGAGACGGGCGAGGCACTGCCTTTGCCCGACGTGGCGGAGCGGGTGCGGGTGTGCCGCATCCAGTTGCAGCGTTCGGTGGAGTGGAAGGGCGAACACATCGCCATGCTAGAGATAAGGAAACACTGGGCTTCGTATTTCAAGGGCTTGCCCAACTTCAAGCCGTTCAAAATGCGGCTGATGGAGACCCTTTCCGTAGCGGAGGCAATGACCATCTTGGACGAGATCGAGGCAAGCTATTCTAATGATTTACAAAATGTTATATAAAGAATAGGTCGCCAGTACATACGTACTGGCGACCCGCCATTATGAAGATAAAAAAAACAACTGTTTTCAGAGCGCGAAAATAGGAAAGAAGCATATACAAAGCCCCGAAAAAATCACTTTTCGGGGCCTGTTTTTTTCAACAACCAGTGTTGATAAATCAACCTTTTTTCAGTTGCTCGATGGCATAGGCATAAGCGCCGATGGCCACCGCCGATGAAGTGCCGAGCTTGGTGATGCCCACGCCGACGCGCTTCGTCGGGTCGTACCACACCTGCTGGTCGCTGAACGGCACTTTGACCATCTTGCCCGACTTCTCCGTGAACCGAATCATGTCTTGGGTATCCATCAGGTTGTAGGCTTCGGTCTCCATACGGCTGAAAGCGTGTCCGTTCAGCCCCATGAAAGGCTCGTTCATCTTCTTGATGAGCGTGGGCATGAAGACAGGCCATGCGCCCGAGAGTCCGCCGCCGATGACGATGATGCCGTCGATGAGGGAGATGGCATTGGCCAGCACGTCGGCTAAGGCGGTCGCCAGTTCGTCCCACGATTTCAAGGCGGCTTCCTTGTTGCCAGGCAGTTGCCCCATGGCGATTCGGTAGATGTCATAAGGATGTGGCGTGTCGTCGAAGGCGATGTTGGCTTCACGGCCATACACACGGCGCACGGCGCGGATGCTGATACTGTCTTCGGCACTAGTATCGGGATAAAGCGGGTTGCGGTGGCGGTTGATCTCGCCGCCTGCCGAGTTGTCGCCGTTGAGCAGCATTTTGTTAATCACTATGCCACCGCCAAAACCTGTGCCGATGGTGACGCCAAGCAGGTTCTTGTAGCGTTTCGGGTTGCGTTGTTGCTCAAGAAGCTTGTTCACTTCAGGCAGCAAACCACTCAAGGCTTCGCCGTAGGCAAACAAGTCACCATCATTATTTATAAAAACGGGTACCTGAAACTCGTTTTCAAGCATCTGTTTCAGCGGAACGCCGCCATGGAAGGTGGGCAGGTTCTCCAAGTCGCCGATGATGCCATTGGGATAGTCGGCGGGACCTGGGAAACAGAAACTGATGGCCGTAGCCTTGGCGCCACAGCGTGTCTCGCACTCGTAGAAGCCCGTGATGAGTTTTTGCAGCACCTCTTCAAGTGTGGGTGCCGCCGAAGGGATGGTGAACGGCTCGATGATTTCTTGGGCATCGCGCACCGCCGAGAACTTGAACCCCGTGCCGCCGGCATCGAGGATGAAGATGATAGGGTCGTTATTCATGTTGCTTTGGTTTTAATGTCGGGTTGTAGAACTTCTCTACCCACAGCACCCACATCAGGAAGATGACGAGGTAGAAGAACACCTTGAAGATATAGTCGTGGGCGATGTGGAAACTATTGGGGAAAGGCACTTGCATCAGCAGCACGCCACAGATACGCACCACGTTGGTCCATTCGATGATGACCAGTCCGGCAGGGATATACCACAGCTTGTGCTTCCATGGGCCGGGAAAGAGGATCATGAGGAACAGCCAATGCATCCACTGCTTCAGGCTGGCGCATTCGGGCGCGATGACGACGCGAGCCCAGCCGCCGTCCTTGTTGAGAGTGCTGATGAGACGCTGGCGACTGAGCGTGGTGATGTCGACGTGCAAGACGCGGTCAAGCACAAAACACGCCTGATGATAGACCATGTTGACCGACCACACCATCAGCTTGTGAACAAGTCTTCCTACGGGCCAATAGCCCAAGGCCTGCCATCCCAAATAGAGGAAATGGAAGCTGATTATCAATAAGATAAACAGCCCCACGTTGACCGCGTTCAGGTTTTTGGGATCTTTACAGTAAGCTTTGAAGTCGGCGAAAGTCTTCATCAAAACAAAATTTCCGCAAAATTAGAAAAAAAACCTAATTTTGCACCCTAATTCAAGCAAGCTATGAAAAACGACAGCATCGTAGGCGAAGTTGCCGAAACAATACAAGACACCTCCGCCATTAGTGGGATGAGGGAAGGTCTTCAGCAAATCACCACCACTCCGGTATCGGAATGGCTCCCCCAGATTGTGCATGACTATCTGGTCCCGTTGGGGCTTAAGATCTTGGCCGCCATCATCGTTTTCATTTTGGGCCGATGGATCATCAAGCTGGTCAAGAGATGGATGGCCAACGGGCTGATGAGTCGCCGCGCTGATGCCACCTTGCATATCTTCTTGTCGAATCTGGTCTCGGTGCTGCTGTATTTCATCCTTATTATATTTATAGTCAGTATATTAGGGGTGAATACCTCTTCGTTGGTGGCACTTCTGGCTTCGGCGGGACTGGCCATCGGCATGGCCTTGAGCGGCACCTTGCAGAACTTCGCGGGCGGCGTGATGATCATCCTGTTCCGTCCCTTCAAGGTGGGCGACTTCATCTCGTCGCAAGGCTTCGAAGGCAAGGTGAGCGAGATTCAGATTTTCAACACCCACCTGCTGACCACCGACAACAAGGAAGTCATCCTGCCCAACGGCACGTTGGCCACGGGTGCCATGACGGTGTTCTCGAAACAGGACATCCGCCGTGTCGATTGGGTGTTCTCCATTGCCTACGGCGACGATTACGACAAAGCGAAAGCAGTGCTGAAACGCCTCTGCGACGACGACAGCCGTATCCTGAAATCGCCGGAGACGATGATAGAACTCATCAAACTGAACAACAGCTCGGTCGACATCACCGTGCGCGCTTGGGTGAATACCCCCGACTATTGGGCTGTCTTTTTCGCCATGAACGAAAAGGTGTACAAGACCTTCGCGACGGAAGGCCTGAACATCCCGTTCCCGCAGATGGACGTACATGTGAAACAATCGTAAACAAGGTAAGGAAGCTGATAAACAACACTAATCCAAATCAAATGAGAACTTCTTTTATGAAATATGGGATGCTGCCTTTGCTGGCCGTCCTTTTTAGTCAAGGCCTTTTTGCCCAAGCTCCTTCGGGCTATTACAACAGCGCCACTGGAAAAACTGGAACCGAACTGCGTGCCGCTTTGCACGACATCATTGACGGCCACACAACCATCTCCTACCAACAGATTTGGAACGCCTTCTGGAGCACCGACAACAAAGGCAACAATGTGGTGTGGGACATGTATTCCGACGGCGCCAATTATTCCTATAATTATTATACCGGCAACAGCAACGACCAATGCGGCACCTACGAACAGGAAGGCGACTGCTTCAACCGTGAACACTCGTGGCCACAGAGCTGGTTCAGCAATGCCGCCACGCCGACCACCGACCTTCATCATATCTTCCCCACCGATGGCTTCGTGAATTACCAAAGGAGCAATTTCCCCTTCGGCGAGGTGAGTAATGCCACCTGGACTTCGCAAAATGGCTCGAAACTGGGGCCTTGCAAGTCGTCGTTAGGATACACCGGCAAAGTCTTCGAGCCTATTGACGAGTACAAGGGCGACTTCGCCCGCGCCATCATGTACATGAGTGTGCGCTACTACGGCGAGGACTCCGACTGGGGCAGCAGCGGCATGACCGATAAGTCCGACATCAAGCCGTGGGCCATTTCGATGCTGCTGAACTGGAGCGACAACGACCCCGTCAGCCAGAAGGAAATCGACCGTAATAATGTGATTTACGGCATCCAAGGCAACCGCAACCCCTTCATCGACCATCCAGAATACGCCCACCTCATTTGGGAACCTGGTTGGAGTGGCACTCCCTACGCCATCACCTGCGCCACGGGCTTGTCGCATGGCAGCATCTCGGCACCCAACACAGCCGTCGCGGGCACCATCGTAACCCTCACCGCCACCCCTAATTCGGGCTATGAACTCGACACCTGGACGGTCACCAAAACCGGTGATGCCAACACCACCATCACGGTGAGCGGCAACACCTTTGTCATGCCCAACTATGCGGTCACCGTCAGCGCGACCTTCAAGGTGAACAACACCTTATATAATATTACCCAAGGCTCGGTGAGCTATGGCAGTTTCACCACGAGTGCCAGCAGTGCCAAGTCGGGAACCACCATTACCTTGACGGCCAACCCCACAAACGGATACGACCTTTACGCCTGGTACGTTTACAAAACTGATGACATCAACACCCATGTGGCGGTGACCACCTCGGGCAATTCAGGTAGCTTCACCATGCCCGCCTTCGATGTCACTGTGTTGGCTTCGTTTGCTCAAGTCAGCTCATCCAATTATGTCAAGGTCGCTTCTGCGCCTTCCGACTGGAGCGGAGAGTATCTGATTGTCTATGAAGCTGGTAGCAAGGCTTTTAATGGTGCCTTGACTACTTTGGATGCAACCAACAATACGATTTCCGTGACCATCAGCAGCAATTCGATTGCCTCTACTACGACTACGGATGCAGCAAAGTTCACCATCGCAAAATCGGGCAACAACTACACCATCACATCGGCAAGCGGGTATTATATTGGACAAACAAGCAACAACAATGGAATGGTGACAAGCCAATCCCAAGCCTATACAAACACGATTTCATACAATAATACTACAAACAGCGCTGATATTGTCGGTTCTGGTAGTGCCTATTTGAGATACAATGCTACCTCAGGCCAAGAACGTTTCCGCTATTTCAAATCTTCGACTTATACCCAGCAACAGCCCATCCAGCTCTACAAGAAAAACAGCAGTACGGCCTCGGCTCCAACCCACACCATCCAATTCAACGGCAATAACGGCAATGGTATGATGGGCGATCAGATAGTAAACGAGTTCGTACCTACAAAGCTGAACGCCAATGCTTTCACTCGCGACGACTATGCCTTCGACAGCTGGAACACTGCCGCCGACGGCACCGGCACCACCTATTTCGACGGCGCCACCGTCACCCTGCTCAACGACCTGACGCTGTACGCGCAATGGAAACCACTCTTTTCCATCACCTTGGCCTCCGTTGCGAATGGAACCATCGCCGCCAGCCACAGCCAAGCCGTGGAAGGCGACATCGTCACCCTGACGGCTACACCCGCCGCAGGCTATGAGTTCGACTGCTGGAACGTCACCGCCGGAGGACAACCCGTCAGCGTCAGCGACAACAGCTTCGAAATGCCCGCCAGCGATGTCAACGTAAGCGCGACTTTCGTCTATGTGGGCACCTTCACTCAACACTATTACTTGGTGACGGATGTCAGCCAGTTGGTGGCTGGAAGAACTTATCTGATTGTGAACATGGAATACAATAAAGCTTTGGGAAGGACACAAAACTCGAACAACCGTTCGGCTGCTGCAATCACCATTAATAACAATGTCATTTCCGCTTTGGGAGATGCTTGTGAACTCACTTTGGGAGGGCAAACTGGTGAATGGACTTTTTATGATGCCTCCAACAATAGCGGCTACTTATATGCGGCAGGAGGAAACAACACTAACAATTATTTGAAGACACAAACAACTTTAACCGATGCTGGAAAATGGACTATCTCGCTGAATGGGAGTAACAAGGCAACAATTAAAACCATTGATTCCAATGTGAATAGGCATACGATGATGTATAACAATTCAAGTGATATATTCTCTTGTTACGCTTCAGGACAAAAAGAAGTCTGTCTTTTCATCCGCAGCGAAGCCTACGACCACCCCGAAAGCGAAACCATCGCCAACCTGTTTCCTTTCGACAAACACACTGTCGGCAGCGGTGCCACGCTCACCGTCACGGGAACGACCACCTGCACCGATGCCAGCCATCTGATCCTCGAGGACGGCGCACAACTCGTCCATCACAGCGACAATGTGCAAGCCACCGTGAAACGCACTATCGAGGCCTATACCACCGACGGCGGCTGGTACACCATCGCCACGCCTTTTGCTTCATATACTCCTGCGGGAATGATGATTGAGGACAATTTCGACCTGTATGCCTACGACGAAGACGCTACCCTGGAATGGCACAACTACAAGACCCATTCCTTCAATTTGGCCTCGGGCCAAGGCTACCTCTACGCCCACAACCCCACCACCACCTTGCGCATGACCGGCACCTTGAACAACGGCGACACGGAGCAGAACGTTTCGTTGAGTCACGGCAACGCTACCGAGGCCGTCCGAGGCTTCAACCTGCTCGGCAACCCCACGGCCCACGACATCAGCTTCACGAAAACCGATAACGTCTCCGACGGCTATTATTACCTCGACAATAGCGAGAATTGGGTGTATACCACCTCCTCCACCGTCCCCGTGGGACGCGGCTTTGTGGTGAAAGCCAACGCCGCCAACCAAAGCGTGACCCTCAACCCGCAAAGCAAGGGCGATGGCACCGACCAGGGACAATACCTATGCCTTTCGGTAGGCGAGGAGAAGTCCTACGTCAAGCTGAACGAAGGCGTCAGCATGCCTTTGATAGATCTCAAGGGACAACACGTTGCCCTATACCTCATGCGCGACCATCGGCCTTACGCCATGCTCGTCCGCGACGGTGCCGCCGCCCTCGACCTCTGCTTCGAGGCACCGTACAGCGGTGAGTTTGCGTTAAGCGTTGACACACAAGGACTTGAATTGGACTATCTCCACCTCGTCGACCACCTCACCGGTGCCGACATCGATCTGCTTCTTGCCCCTGAAACTCTCATTGCGGGCCTTCCCCCTCTTGAGGGGGTGCCCGAAGGGCGGGGGAGTAAAGACCCGCAATCTCTCACGCCAGCGTACACCTTCACCGCCTCCCCGAGCGACTATCCCAACCGTTTCCAGCTGGTCTTCAGCCCCTCGGCCTCTGAGCCTGTCGAAGGGACGGATTGTTTCGCCTACGTCAGCAACGGTCAGATTATCCTCACCGGTCTCGACGACGATGCCGCCACGCTGCAGGTCATCGACGCGACGGGCCGCGTGTTGCGCAGCGGGGGCGCATCGAATGCCTCCACCATATCCACCGCGGGCATGGCCCCAGGCGTCTACATCCTGCGCCTCATCACCGCCGACACCGTCCGCGTGCAGCGAGTGGTGATCCAGTAAAATTTCTTCAATTTTCCACATTTTTTCGTCTCAGTTCCATTAATTTGACTAATTTTGTAGCCTCAAAACTGGGACTATGCCGACCATCTACGAATACTTTGGAATCGTCTTCAAGTTCTTCTCTGATGAGCACGAACCCATTCATGTTCATGTTCAACGGGCTGGAAAAGAAGCAGTATTCGAATTGATCATCCAAAACGGCAAACTCGTTGAAATTAGGGAAAGAAAAGCCTCGGCCAACACCCTTTCTGAACGCGATACCAAGACAGCTCGCCGCTTCGTTGAGAAATATGCTGACAATATTGTGGAGAAGTGGGTAAACTTCTTCGTCTATAGGAAAAAAGTCCGTCTAACAAAAATCACGCAGAAACTATGAGCCAAAAACCATTGATGATAGTAAGTTTTGTGTGCAATGACGACATCACCGTTGACGTGGTGTTCAATGATGGGACTTGCCAGCATATTGACATTGGTGCTTTCGTTCGCAAGCACCCGCATCCCCAGTATGACAAATACCTCGACCCCATCTGGTTCAGGAAATGTAAGCTGCAATATGGCAATATTGCTTGGGGCAACGACTTGGAGTTTCACCTCGAAGACCTACACAACAACACCATATTTGCATAAATCCACCTAAATATAACCCAAATAACAACTAACCAACTAAAATTGAACAACTGAATAACTAACCAACTGAATAACTGAAAAAAAAAAGGACATAATATAACAAAATAGCGTTAGCTTAGAGCTTGTGTCTTCGAAACTTCGACAATTTCCGGCACTACAAGCAGTAAAGCCAATGCTCACGTGTATTCCGCGTGGGCTTTACTGATTAGTTGTAGTGCAAAGGCAGTCGAAGGCCTCGAAGACCAACTAGACAACAGTAAGGCCTTCGTTTTTTTATTGTCCGACCGAAAAAATGACATCAACCGCAAATACGAATCAAATCAATCATAAAAACTTAATAATCAACTAATTAAAAACAAAAACAAAATGAACAAAAAATTTACTAAACTGATTGCAGCCCTCGCGCTGCTATCACTCCTCACGATCCCGACGGGGATGTGGGGACAAACAAGAGCCGAAGTGGTAGCATACACTTTGACACCAACTTCTGGTACAAACAATAGTTATGCTGGTAATTGTGACATTACCATTGATGAAATCACCTGGAATCTTACAGGTAATTCAACTACTCAACCTTGGCGTATTGGAGGCAAAAGCCTTACCGGTGTTGACCGCCCACTTTACTCGAAAACCGCCATTGCACATAACATTACAAAAATCGTAGTAACACATGGCACTGCAAGCGGTATCACCGTTAATTCATGGACGGTTATTGTTTCAAAAAACAGTGATTTTTCATCGCCGGTTAGCACATTAACTCCCACGTTTACGGCAAGTACCACAACCACAATCAACAGACCTGATGGAGCAGATTGGAGTAATTGTTATTACAAATTTATCTATAATGTTACTGTTTCTGGAACTTCTAATAAATTCCTCCAATTTACAGAAGCTGAATTCTATGCGGAAACTGGCGGCGGCCAACAACAAACTGTTGCCACACCAACTTTCGATCCCGCTGGCGGTAGCTATACCTCTACGCAGAATGTGACCATCAGCTGCGAGACGGAAGGCTCCACCATTTACTATACCACGGATGGTAGCACCCCCGACAACACGAGCACTCAATACACCACCGCAATCCCCGTTTCAAGCACCACCACCATCAATGCTATCGCCTATGTAGGCAATGATGCGAGCAGCGTGGCTACAGCTACTTATACCATAGTGAACCTTGAACACGCAGGTACAGAAGCAGATCCTTACTCGGTCGCTGATGCCCGCACCGCCATTGATGCCAACGTGGGGGTTACTGGCGTATATGCCACGGGTATTGTTTCCAATATCGCAGAAGCCTATAGCACACAGCACAGTAACATCTCTGGCGATACCGATTTCTTGAGAGCTTATCGTTGCACCGGTACCGATGCTGCCGATGTTCAAGTTGGCGATATCGTTGTGGTTTCCGGCAATTTGATTTATTACAGTGCTCAATCGTTGTATGAATTTTCTTCAGGTTGCGTCTTGCAATCCTTGACGCATCCCGCTGCCGCTGTCGAGCATCCTACATTCAGCCCTGCTGCTGGCACATACGCTGATGCACAGAATGTAACCCTTGCTTGCGAAACATCTGGAGCAACCATTTACTATACCACTGATGGCACCGATCCTACCAGCACCAGCTCGGAATACACTGGCGCTATTGCTGTGAGCACTACAACCACCATCAAAGCTATTGCAATTAATGGTAGTGATGAAAGCACCGTGGCTACCGCTACTTATCACATTAACTCGGCTACCAGCCCTTATACTGTGGCCCAAGCCTTGGCCTTCCACGAATATCCCACCAGCACCATCTGGGTGCATGGTATCGTTTCAACGGCTCCCACACAAGCCCCGACTAGTAACGGCGAACTTACCTATTACATTTCTGATGACGGTACAACCACAAGCCAACTTGAGGTATATAAAGGAAAGGGTTTAGAACAAGCTGCTTTCACCGCACAGGATGACATCCAAGTGGGCGACAGCGTCACCGTTTATGGTAGTGTGAAGATTTATGGAAACATCAAAGAGTTTGACCAGGGCAACTACCTCACATCATTTGTGCGTCCTGTTGTTCCTTCCATCAATGCCGAAGACGTTAACATCGCTTACAATGCCACGAGCGGAAGCATTGACTACACCATCGAAAATGGTACTGGATCGGTTGGTGCTTCGGTCACTACTGGTAATGATTGGATTACTTTAGGCACGATAACTGATTCCACGGTTCCGTTCACTTGCTTGACCAACACAACCACCGCCGAACGCACGGCCACCGTTACTTTGACCTTCACTGGTGCTGCCGACAAGGTTGTTACTATCACCCAAGCTGGTATGCCCGTTCCTACCATCAATGCTGCAAACGTTAACATCGCTTACAATGCCACGAGCGGAAGCATTGACTACACCATCGAAAATGGTACTGGATCGGTTAGTGCTTCGGTCACTACTGGTAGTGATTGGATTACTTTAGGCACGATAACTGATTCCACGGTTCCGTTCACCTGTTCAGACAATGACGGCAACGCCGACCGCACGGCAACCATTACTTTGAGTTACACTGGTGCTACTGACAAGGTTATCACCGTGACGCAAGGACACTTTGTGGTCGACTATGCCGAACTGCCGTTTGAGTGGGATGACACTTCAACCCCAACGGGTATTACAAATTCTGGGGTTGGAACTTATGGTTCTTCTCCTTATCTAAAGTTTGACACTCAAGGTGATTACATTATTCTTAAGATAAATGAGACTCCTGGCACATTGACATATGACATCAAGGGTAACACACTTAGTGGCTCCTATAAGTTTACGGTGTTGGAGTCAGCTAACGGAACGGACTATACTACTTTGAAGGAGTACACTTCTATTGGTAGTTCTGTGGCAAACGAGTCATTGAATCCAGCTTCTACAACTCGTTATATTAAGTGGGAATACACTACGAAGAGTTCTGGCAACGTGGCTTTGGGTAACATCGCACTTGCCGAATACGTTGATCCTGCCACCGTTCCTACCATCACCCTCGCAAACACAACTGTAAATGTTGATGCCGCTGGTGAGGATGATGGCAGTATTGCAATTACCTACCAGAATCTGGGTATTACCGCAAACGACGATTTTGACATTCAATTCTACGATGCCAACAACCAAGAACTTGATAAACAAGACGAACCCACGTGGTTGGCTGTTTCAGTACAGGATGCCGATCCATCGGGCTATGAGGTTTCCTATAGTGTTGATGCTAACGATAGCGATGCACGTACTGCTTATTTCAAAGTCTATGCCTTAGACAACAACTTGGATGCGGTTTATTCCGAACTTGTCACTGTTAGCCAAGCAGCCGCTCCTGTGCCGACTATCGAACTGGCTCCTGCCACTTTGAACGTCGCTGCTGCTGGTGTCAACCATTGCTCAAATACCATCACGTTGACCAATATGACCGTCAGCGAGGCGAAGGACTTCTCGTTGAAGTTCTGCAGCCAGACTGGTGGTGACCTCACAGAGGATCCTGAATGGCTTGCCGACGAACCGGAATTCCACGGTCCGGATGACGAAGGCAAGTATTCCGTTATTTATAATATCGCAGCCAACACTGGAACCACCTCACGTACCGCCTATTTCAAGGTGTATGCTACTCCTGCCGCAGGAAAAGACGGAGAAATCTATTCCAACATCGTCACTGTGACCCAGGCTGCACCTGTCGCTGGTGAAGACACTTGGGTGCTCACCGCCTTGGCCGACCTTACTTCTTCGGATGTGTTTGTTATCGTGGGTAACAACGGCAGCAATTACGCCATGTCGAACAATAATGGCACTAGCGCTCCTGCTGCAGTTGAGGTGATTGTTTCTGGTAACAATCTTACGGGTACCATTGCAGACAACATCCAATGGAACATCAGCGGCAATGCCGAAGATGGCTATACCTTCTATCCGAATGGTGAAACGGAAACTTGGCTGTATTGCATTAATAACAATAACGGATTGCGTGTTGGTGCAACCGAGGAGAATAAATTATTTGTTATAAATAATTCTTATCTTTATAATTCAGGTCAATCAAGATATATTGGCGTTTATAATTCTCAAGACTGGAGAAGCTATACTTCCATCAATAACAATATCAAAAATCAAACCTTCTCCTTCTACAAGAAAGTCACAGCTTCTGCTCTTACCAAGGAGATTAAGGGTTACGGTGGCGGCGAATCAGACAGCTACTACCTGATTGCCTCGCCAGTGGCATCCATCACGCCGAGTGCAGAGAACGGTTTCCTTACCACCTCCGACAGCGATTACGACCTTTACTCCTTTGATCAAGCACAAGAACTTGAATGGTGCAACTTTAAGAATCAAACTACTGGCGGTTGGAACCTTGTCTCTGAAAAGGGTTACCTCTATGCCAGCAAGTATGGCACCACGCTTGTCTTCACGGGTGATGCATATGCAGGCACTGGTGAGATTAATTTGACAGCAGGTTGGAACCTTATCGGTAACCCGTATGCTACCACTGCAACACTGGATAAGCCTTTCTACAGAATGAATGAGGCTGGTGATGATTTTGCTGGTGTAAACGAAGATGAGGATGTCTATGCCATGGAAGGTGTGTTTGTCCATGCCACCACTAATGCAACTGCCACATTCACTGCTCAAAGCAAGGGCGGAAAGCAAAGCATTGCCAAGGTTGAAATCAATGTGAGCGGCAGCCGCGGCACGGTCATCGACAACGCCATCGTCCGCTTCGACAAGGGCGAGACCCTTGAGAAGTTCATGCTCAACCCGAGCCACACGAGACTCTACTTCACCGAAGGCAGCAAGGACTACGCCATCGTGCGCAGCAACGGCCAAGATGCCATGCCGGTCAACTTCAAGGCCAGCCAGGACGGCACCTACACCCTCAGCGTCAACGCCGAGAACCTTGAGATGGGTTACCTCCACCTCATCGACAACATGACGGGTGCCGACGTAGACCTGCTGGCCACCCCGAGTTATACCTTCGAGGCCAAGACGACGGACTACGCCAGCCGCTTCCGCCTCGTGTTCAGCGCCAACGATGAAAACGGTGCTTCGACAGGCTCAGAGACCTTTGCCTTCTTCAACGGCAGCGAGTGGATGATCAGCAACACGGGCGACGCCACCCTGCAGATTGTCGATATGCTCGGCCGCGTGGTCAGCAGCGAGAACCTCAACGGCAACGCCACCATCAGCACCAACGGCCTCAGCAACGGCGTCTATGTCATGCGCTTGGTCAATGGTGAGAATGTGAAGACGCAGAAGATTGTGGTGAGATAAATCCCCCCTACCCCCCTTAAAAGGGGGACGTGCAAAGCGGCGCTAAACAAGCGTCCGGCAGGCGTCCCCCTCTTGAGGGGGTGCCCGAAGGGCGGGGGAGTCAAAGACAACCCAACCCCGAAGGGCGGGG
>CAJOIF010000021.1 GCA_905234765.1 uncultured Bacteroidales bacterium | reverse complement strand
TTACGTCAGCTCCCAATTAAAGAAGCGTCATATGGATTATCGGGATTGGGACATGCTACGCTACGATCCTTATAAGAAGGAGTTGAGATATGCGAAAGACGGCGATGGTTTTGTTGAGGTGGAATGATGACATTTGAGATATTGCCAGATAAACGAACAAAGCCCCTCAAAACGAGAGGCTTTGTTCGTTTTAGTCGTCTAGTAAAGTGTTAACGGTTCTTTTCAGGCTCGTGCTTGTACTTGAACAACACTGCGAACAGAATGCCCACTACCAAAGCGAAGGCCGCAAATATGTACCAAGCCGTTGACCAGCCTCCCATCACATTGAAGTTTGAATCGGCGGCAGCAGGGTTGAACACGAAATGGTTCACGACGGCTTGTGCACACAGCGAGCCGATGGTGGCACCCAGACCGTTGGTCATCATCATGAACACACCTTGCGCGCTCGAACGGATGCTGACATCAGTGTTCTGGTCCACGAAGAGCGAACCGCTGATGTTGAAGAAGTCGAAAGCCACGCCATAGACGATCATGGAGAGGATGAGCAGCACAAGACCGAAACCCGTCGGACTGCCTGCACCGAGGAAGAAGAAACGCAAAGCCCACGCCACAAAAGCAATCAGCATCACCTTTTTAATACCGAACTTCTTCAGGAAGAAGGGGATAAGCAAGATGCACAGCGTCTCTGAGACCTGTGAGATGGACGAGAGGAACACATTATTCTTCACCGCGAAGGCATTGGCATATTGCGGGTCGGCGCCAAAAGCGTCAAGGAACGGGGTGGCGAAACCGTTGGTCACTTGCAGGCACATGCCCAAAAGGAAGGAGAAGATGAAGAACACGCACATTTTCGCATCCTTGAACAGTGAGAAGGCGCGCAGGCCGAAAGTGTCAACGAAAGACTTGCTTTCCACGTTCTTGTTGACGGGACAATCGGGCAACGTGAACGAATAAACAGCTAGAATGATGCCCCATGCGGCAGACACGAACATCTGCTCGTAACCGTTTTTATAACCTGTAAAGTTCACAATCCACATGGAAAGGATGAAACCGATGGTGCCGAACACACGGATAGGAGGGAAGGCCTTCACGGTGTCCAGACCGGCTTGGTTCAAGGCATTGTACGACACAGAGTTGCCTAAGGCGATAGTCGGCATGAAGAAGGCCACGCTAATAGCATAGAACGGAAACAGCTGCCCGAAGGTGATGTCGTTCCCGTATTTCATGCCCATGTAACCCGCCAATGCCATGAAGACGGCTGCGAGGAAATGACAGATACCCAACAGTTTTTGTGCTGGAATCCAACGGTCGGCGACGATGCCCATCAATGCGGGCATGAAGAGCGACACAATGCCTTGGATGGCAAAGAATTTTCCGATGTTGGCACCCATGCCGATGCGGCCCAGATAGATGCCCAACGAGCAAAGATAAGCTCCCCACACCGCGAAGATGAGGAAGTTCATCACGATTAAACGAAATTTGATTGCTTTCATTTTGTTGATATTTTAATGATTTATTGTTTTCTTCCATTGATTTCATCCCGAATCTGGGCTGCCTTTTGGTAGTCCTCATTGTCGATGGCTTCTTGCAGCAGATTCTCGAGTTCGTGCACTGTCAAGAGGTCGAAATGGGTGTCTTCTTGCACCTTATTATAATTAGCATCGTCATCGGGTAATAATTCATCCTCTCCAAGGTCTTTCATAAGGATGCCCGCTTCGTCCATGACGGTTTGATAGGCGCTGATGTCGCAACCGAGCCGCACGGCGATGGCGATGGCATCGGACGGACGGGCATCGACCATGGTGACGTTGTTGCCTTGTCGACAAACCAGCATGGCGTAGAACACTCCCTCACGAAAACGATTGATGACCACCTCTTGGATCTCAACTCCGAACTCCTTGGCGAAACGGATGATGAGGTCGTGGGTGTGTGGACGGCCGTTTTTGTGCTTCTCAATGCCAACAGCGATGGATTCGGCCTCCGCACTGCCGATGACGATGGGCAGACGGCGTTGCGAATTGCGGTCTCCCAAGATGAGCACGTAGGCACCCGTCGAAGATTCGCTGTATGACAAACCGATGATTTCCAAACTGACCTTATTCATTTTGCTCCATTTTTCAATGTTTCTTTGGACGGTGACTTGTTAAGAAGCTGATAATTAAACCCATGCTTCCTAACAATGCCTTCTTCCTTCAATCGTCAAAAATAGGGAGTTTTTTGAAATTGGGCAAAAAAAGTTGTTTTTTGAAAAAATTCTATGCAAAAAAGTTTCATTTCAATTCATTTTGTCCTTATTTTTGTCCGCTCAAAAGGAAAGGAAACAGACTGACTCTTGAATCAAAATAAGTCTAACTAAATAACAATCTTATGATTAACAGTATTCCTTACATTGTGTTGTGCGCCTCAGTTTTGGCGCTGACATTTGCTTTCATCTTCTTCAAACAGATGATGAAAGAAGACGAAGGTACGGACTTGATGAAGAAAATCGCTGCGCATGTCCGTAAGGGAGCTATGGCTTACCTCAAGCAGCAGTACAAGGTGGTGATTATCGTTTTCGTCATCTTGGCCGTTATTTTCGGCGTAATGAGCGTGTTCGATTTGCAGAACGAATGGGTGTGGTTTGCCTTCCTCACCGGCGGTTTCTTCTCGGGCTTGGCGGGCTTCTTCGGCATGAAGACTGCTACTTACGCTTCGGCGCGTACGGCCAATGCCGCCCGTAAGTCGTTGAACAGCGGCTTGAAAGTGGCTTTCCGCTCGGGTGCCGTCATGGGTCTCGTCGTCGTGGGCCTGGCCCTGCTCGATGTCTCCGTGTGGTTCCTTGTCCTTGACCACTTCATCGGTGAAGAAGGTCACTTGGTCATCATCACGACCACTATGCTGACCTTCGGTATGGGTGCTTCCACGCAGGCACTGTTCGCCCGTGTGGGTGGTGGTATCTACACCAAGGCTGCTGACGTGGGTGCTGATCTCGTAGGTAAGACCGAGTACAACATTCCTGAAGACGACCCGCGCAACCCTGCCACCATCGCCGATAATGTTGGTGACAACGTCGGTGATGTGGCTGGTATGGGTGCCGACCTTTATGAATCCTACGCTGGTTCTATCCTGGCTACCATGGCCTTGGGTGCTTCCGCTTTCGCCACCTCCGCTGTCGAAGGTATGCAATACAGAGCCGTGTTTGCTCCCATGCTGATCGCTGCTGTGGGTGTGCTTCTTTCCATCATCGGAATCTTCCTCGTGAAGACCAATGAAGGTGCTGGCATGAAGCAACTTTTAGGTGCTTTGAGCCGTGGTACCAACACCGCTGCCATCCTGATTGCAGCTGCCACGTTTGGCATCTTTGCTTGGTTGTTTGGCACTGAAAGCAACCAATGGTGGCAAGTGTCCATGTCGGTGGTCGTCGGTCTGCTGGCTGGTGTGATTATCGGTAAATCAACGGAATATTATACCTCACAGAGCTACAAGCCCACGCAAAAGGTGGCCGAGAGTTCGAAGACTGGCCCTGCCACGGTGATTATCTCTGGTTTGGGTCTCGGTATGCTTTCCACTGCTATCCCGGTTGTGACTGTGGGTTGCGCCATTATCCTTGCTTACCTTTGCGCCAATGGTTTCCATGTCGCTTTGACACCTGAGAACCTGTCACTGGGTCTTTATGGTATCGGTATCGCCGCCGTGGGTATGCTCTCTACCTTGGGCATCACCTTGGCTACCGACGCTTACGGCCCCATCGCTGACAATGCTGGTGGTAACGCTGAAATGAGCGGCCTCGATCCTGAAGTGCGTCACCGCACCGATGCTTTGGATGCTCTTGGTAACACCACTGCTGCTACAGGTAAGGGCTTTGCCATCGGTTCCGCTGCTCTGACGGCTTTGGCACTGTTGGCTTCCTACGTTGAGGAAATCAAGCTGGCTCTCATCCGTGTGGGTCAAGCTCTGCCGAACGGTATTGATGCAGCCAAGGCTACCTTGGTTGACTTCATGGAAGCCTATAATGTTAACCTGATGAACCCCGTCGTTCTCGTGGGTGTGTTTATCGGTGCCATGATGGCCTTCGTGTTCTGCGGCATGACGATGAACGCTGTGGGTCGCGCCGCCCAGAAGATGGTGGAGGAAGTCCGCCGTCAGTTCAGCACCATCAAGGGCATCCTTGAGGGCAAGGCTGAGCCTGACTACGAGCGTTGCGTGGCTATCTCCACGAAGGGTGCCCAACACGAGATGTTGGTGCCTTCCATCCTAGCCATCCTCGTCCCGATCCTGACGGGTGTCATCTTGGGTGTTCCTGGTGTTCTCGGTCTCCTTATCGGTGGTTTGAGCACGGGCTTCGTCCTGGCTGTCTTTATGGCCAACTCAGGTGGTGCCTGGGACAATGCCAAGAAGTATGTCGAAGAAGGCAACTTCGGCGGCAAGGGTTCTGAGAACCATAAGGCTACCGTCGTGGGTGACACCGTCGGCGACCCGTTCAAGGATACGTCAGGTCCTTCGCTGAACATCCTCATCAAGCTGATGAGCATGGTGAGCATCGTGATGGCCGGCTTGACCGTAACTTGCCACTTGCTGTAAAAGTAAAGTCTTTCTGCTCATGTCATTGCGAGCGAAGCGTGGCAATCTATAAGCAGAAAGGCAGGCAGAATTCATCTAATCTAACAATCCCCTGAGAAATCTTTCTTGGGGGATTTTTTTGGTACGGTTTTTGAAAAAGAGGAAAATTGTTTCAAAAAACACAAGTTTTGACGAACGAACAAAAATAATTCATAATTTTGCAACAATTTTAATTCTACATGGAAATGAAGAAAGTGATTTATCTGCTTGGCATCATGCTCCTTATGGCAGGAGTGGCCAAAGCGCAAAACAACAAGACAGTACCGATGGGTCCTGAAATCGAATTTGAGAAACTCGTCCACGATTACGGCGATGTGCCCTTCAATGGCAACGGTGAATGCGAATTCCGCTTCACCAATACGGGTACTGAGCCTTTACTGGTGCAGAAGCCTAAGTCGAGTTGCGGCTGCACCATCCCTTCATGGCCCAACGAACCCATCCTTCCTGGTGAGTCGGATGTCATCAAAGTGACCTACCGTACCAATCGCCCGGGAAATATCAACAAGACCGTTACCGTGACCTCCAACGCTGTCAACAACTCGACCGTGACACTGCGTATTAAGGGCCGCGTCCTTGACCAACCCACGGAAATGCTTCCTGCCAATAACAACGGGATGGGTGCACCAGTCAACAACAAGTAAAAGCAAAAATTCGTATCACTATAGAAGCCGTCTAATGCAAATTTAGATGGCTTTTGTTCTAAAACAAAAACACTTATGCCACAAATTTCAAAGAAAGGCTTGGATCTGCCACAGTCGGCAATCCGTAAGCTTGTTCCCTTTGCCGACGCTGCCAAGGAGCGCGGTATCCATGTCTATCACCTCAACATCGGTCAGCCCGACATCGAGACCCCAAAGGGTGCGTTGAAGGTTTTGGCTGAGACTGCCAAGGAACTTCCGGCCAGTCATGGTGTGCTGGAATACAGCCATTCAGCCGGCATTCCGTCGTATCGTCGTGCACTCTGCAATTACTACCATCGCCACGGCATTGACGTGACCCCCAACCAAATCATCGTCACCACGGGCGGTAGCGAAGCTCTTCAAATGGCTTTCACGGTGTGCCTCAACCCAGGCGACGAAATCATCATCCCAGAGCCTTACTACACCAATTACAACACTTTTGCCAAGTTGTGCGATGCCAAGATTGTCACCATCCCCAGCGATATCAAGACTGGCTTTGCCTTGCCTCCCATTGAGGACTTTGAGAAGGCGATTACGCCGCGCACCAAGGCCATCATGATCTGCAACCCGAACAATCCCACAGGCTATCTTTATACGCATGAGGAACTGCTCAAGGTTGCTGGTTTGGTTAAGAAATATGATCTGTATCTCTTCGCCGATGAGGTGTATCGTGAGTTCTGCTACGACGGTCACAAGCATTTCAGCGTGATGCAACTTGAGGGATTGGAGCGCAACACCATCCTGTTCGACTCTGTTTCGAAACGCTACAGTGCTTGCGGTGCCCGCGTAGGTTGCATGGTGACCCGCAACAGCGAGGTATACGCTATCGCTATGCGTCTGGCTCAGGCCCGTCTGTCACCGCCGAGCTTCGGTCAGATTTTTGCCGAGGCCGCCGTTAACACCCCGCAGGAATACTTTGACGCTGTGTATAACGAGTATATCGCCCGTCGCAATGTCATCGTCGAGGGCATCAATAAGATTCCGGGATGCTTCTGCCCGATGCCGAAAGGCGCGTTCTATACGGTTATAGACCTGCCTATTGACGACAGCGACAAGTTCTGCCAGTGGCTGCTCACTGATTTCAGTTACAATGGTGCCACGGTCATGTTGGCTCCTGCCACAGGATTCTATGCCGACCCAGAGAAAGGACGTCATCAGGCTCGTATCACCTACTGCATCTGCATCGATGACTTGAAGGCCGCCATCAAGTGCCTCGAAGAAGCGCTGAGGGTCTATCCCGGCAGAACCAGATAATGTTATTTGTAGCATTATACCGTTATTTCAAGGCGCATAAGCCTTTGATGTATGTGCTGATGCTTGTCAGCCTTGCTGTTTTTGTCTTCTTTGGCCTTAAAGTGCGTTACGAGGAAGACATGTCGAAGCTTTTGCCTGCTTGGGGAACCAACGACAGCGGCTTGGTGTTCGGCAACCTCAAGGTGAAGGACAAGGTCTTCATCCAAATGACAGGAGAGGAGCCTTCGGTCATGGCCGAGTATATGGATGAACTGATGGACTCCATCCTGGTTTGTGAAGACGACATCGCCAATACATTGTACAAGATGGGGGCCGAGACGGCTATCTCGGCCCTTGATTTTGCTTTGGAGCACGTGCCTTCATTCGTCGAACCGTCATTGTACGACCGTTTCGACGAAGCCATCGCCCATGCCGATGAGACCATGGCCGACAACCTTGAAATCATCGAGAACGACATGACGGGCACGATGACCCAGATGGTCTGCACAGACCCTCTTAACCTGCGCAGCCTGCTGCTGCCTGACATGAGCGGCGGTTTGGGTTTCACTATGATTGACGAACATCTGTTTTCTGCCGACAGCACCGTAGCTTTGGCGTTCATTTCTCCTGATTTCCAGTCGTTTGACTCAAAAGAAGGGAGCAAACTCATCAAACATATCGACAAGGCAGTCAAGGCATTTTCGGCATCACATCCCACAGTGGAGGTGCTGTATCATGGCGCTCCTGTTCGTTCGGCGGGCAACTCCCGTACCATGAAGCGTGACATCTTCCTTACTATTGGAATTGCGCTGATGGTCATCCTGATTATTATCTGCTTGAGTTTCAATAGTGTGAAAATCATCTGGCAGAATGTCATGCCTTTGGCCTATGGCACTTTCTTTGCCTTGGCTTGCATGTATTGGCTGAAAGGCGGGATGTCGCTCATGGCACTTGGGATTGGAGTGCTGGTATTGGGTGTAGGCATCAGCTATTGTCTTCACATTATTGTGCATCACCGTTTTGTGGGCAATGTTGAGAGAATGCTCTCCGACGAAGCACGTCCTGTTTGCTTGGGTTGTCTCACTACTATCGGAGCGTTTCTCGGTTTACTGTTTACCAAGAGCGATCTACTCAAAGATTTCGGCCTGTTCTCCACGTTCATCTTACTGGGCAGTACTTTTTATGCATTGGCTTTCTTGCCTCATTTCCTGAACGATAGTGAGACTGGACGTAACGAACGCGCTTTTCGTATTGTGGACAAAATCAATGCGTTCCCGTTTGACAGGAATCCTTTTGTCATAGGTGCATTGGTGGCCGTCATTATCATTGGGTTTGTGTTTACACCCAAGGTGCAATTCGACAATAACTTGAAACATATCGGCTTTGAGAGTGAGGCCTTACTGAAGTCGGAGGCATTGTATTCCGAGAAAACCACTGGCGGTAATCTGCAACGCTATTATGCCGTCGTTGCTCCAACGTTAGACGAAGCCTTGGAAGCCAACAAGTCGCTTGCGACCGACTTGGACTCGATGCGGCAAGCTGGAAAGTTGAAAAGTTATTCACCTGTTGTCTCGATGCTGTTCCAATCTGAAGCAGAGCAGGAGCGGCGCATTGCGGCTTGGCGCGGCTATTGGACGGAAGAAAAATTGGGCGAAGCGATGGCCGCCGTCTCCAATGCCGCTGCATCGTATGGTTTGGATCCAGCGTCATTTGAGCTTTTCCGTGACATGGTCGAAACAGATTATTTGCCTGGCAACCTTTATGAATCGGGTGTTATTCCGGATGGGTTGCTATGCAATTTTATTGAAGAATCAGATGCCAAATTTCTGATATTCAATGCGACGCAAATGGCTCCAGAAACAAAGCAGAGCAACGATGACCATGTGGTCCTGCTGCCTCATGCGGTGGTGGTTGACCCGTTCTATTACACAGGTAACATGATAGACTTGATCCACAATGATTTCAACATCACCCTGATCATTTCGTCGCTTTTCGTGCTTATTGTCCTGTTCGTCTCGTTCCGAAATGTGTTGGTTTCCCTGCTGGCATTTTTGCCTATGTTCTTGAGTTGGTATGTCGTGCAAGGCTGGATGGCCATTTTTGGTCTGCAATTCAATCTGATCAACATCATCATTTCAACATTCATTTTCGGCATCGGTGTGGATTACAGCATTTTTGTCATCCAAGGCTTAATCGCGGATGTGACGGGAAAGGATAAAAAACTGCTTGAATATCATAAAGTGGCCATATTGTTTTCGGCATTCACCCTTTTTGTGGTAATGCTTTCAATGCTGCTGGCCATCCATCCTGCCATCAAATCGATTGGTTACAGCACCTTGATAGGTATGTTGTCGACCATTCTCATCACCTATTCGTTGCAGCCGTTGATTTTCAGGCTGCTGCTGAAACTTAAGTTTTTCAGGAACTCATTAAAATAACTATGCGATACGGAACTCTCAAAAATAAGCCAGGTGTCTATGTGCCAGATATGGGTATTGAATATTCGGATGATGACCCTTTCAAGCGTTTGGTTCATGTGGAAGTGGAAGACTCTTCGCAAGGGAAATACCAATTTGACGAGACTTATCCATATCTCGACAACTCCCTGAATTACAAACTTAACGATATTGTCGGATGCATCGTGAAATGGGTAGTGGCCGCGTTTTGGAATCGAGCCCATTTCGGATTACAGGTCAAAGGACGCAAACATTTGAGAGACAATAGAGAACAACTTAAAAACGGGGCAATGCTGGTTTGTAACCATGTCTATGTCTTTGATGCGTTGTGTCTTTATCAGGCAACCCGCCAGTTCCGTATATGGATTCCGATGTATCCCAAACACTTCAACGGGAAGTCGGTTTGGTTTTTGCGTCACATGGGCGGACTTCCATTGCCTGAAACGCGGAGTGGTGTTGTCAAGTTTACTGAGGCGATGGATGAGCATCACCGTCGTAAGGAGTGGTTTCTCGTGTTTCCGGAAGCGGTGCGTTGGAACTGGTACCAACCCATTCGTCCTTTCAGGGAAGGTGCTTTCTCGTTTGCTTACAAATACGATATCCCCGTTGTCCCTACGGTGATTACCTATCGTGAGCGCAAAGGCATTTATCGGTTGTTTGGACCAAAGCAACTGCCTTGTGTGACCATCACTATCGGCAAACCGATTCCTGTCGACAAGAGCCAACGACGTAGGGAAGAACTTGACCGTTTGCGCTGTGAGACGCACCGTGTCATAGTGGAGATGGCTGGCATCGAGACCAATCCTTGGCCGGCTGTTCCAGAAGAGGAATAAAGGAAAATGGCATTTTTTGATTTCGTGCTCTATTTTTTATTATTTTTGCCCGATTTTGAAAACTCTTCAAACGGACTGAATAATATAAATCACTGAAAAATATGAGCAGATCAGACATGTTAAAGGCCAATGCGCTCCTTGGAATGGCAGGAGGCTTGCAGTACATTTCATTAAAGAAGGCTTCCAAACAGCCTCGTAAGTATCAAGAGAACACATTGCGCGGTATTTTGACATACGCCAAAGACACTGTATACGGCAAGGAACATCATTTCGCTGAGATTCTTGAAGCAAAGGATGATACGGAGCTTTACCAGCGCTATCAGCAGTATGTGAGCCCCAACGACTACGAGAACTTGCGTCCATACGTGGAGCGTCACAAACATGGTGAGGCCAATATCTTGTTTCCTGGCAAGCCCATACTTTATGCGACCACCTCTGGCACCACCTCGGAGCCCAAATGGATACCCATTACGAAAGAGTATTTGGGAAATGTTTATGGCAAGATGACCAAGGTGTGGCTCTTCAACTTCATCAAGAACAGGCACAAGGTGTTCAGTGGCAAGATCTTGTCGATTGTAGGAAAAGTCATAGAAGGCTATGCCCCCGACGGTACGGTGTTTGGCTCCGTGTCGGGTGTGACCCAGCGTGATTGCCCTGGTTTTGTTAAGGTGCTTTACTCCAACCCGCAGTGCGTCTACAGCATTGAAGACTATAACGCCCGTTATTATGTGCTGATGCGTATGGGCATCGAGCAGGACATCACTCTGATTGTGACTGCCAACCCGTCTACCATCGTGGAGTTGCAGAACAACGTCAACAAGTTCTATGACGATTATGTGACTGACATTGAGAACGGTACCTTGAATAAGGATTTGAACATCAAGCCGGAAATCCGTGCCGAACTGGAAGCCTGCATGAAGCCTAATCCGAAGAGAGCTGCCGAATTGCGAGCCCTGAAAGCCAAATATGGCAACGTGTTGCCGAAACACTATTGGCCCAACCTCCAACTGCTCAATACTTGGAAATGCGGAAACACTAAGGTCTATCTCGACAAATTCAAGGACTCGTTCCCCGAAGCCATGCTGCATCAGGAGTTTGGCTATTTCAGTTCGGAGTGCCGTTTCGGACTGGTGCTTGACGATACGAATAACACCGCCTTATTCCCGCATTTCCACTACTATGAGTTCATCGACGAAGCCGACTTGGACAACCCGAACCCGAAATTCTTACAACTGCACGAACTGAAAGAAGGCAAACGCTATTGCCCCTATGTAACCACCTATGCTGGCCTCTATCGTTACAACATGAACGACTTGCTTGAGGTAGGTCCCAATTTCCAAAATACCCCGACTGTCCACATGATTCAAAAGGTGAACGGTATCGTGACCATCACGGGTGAGAAGCTGCATGAACGCCAGTTTATTGATGCTGTACACAAAGCTGAAGATGCTACTGGACTGAAGACACGTTTCTTCATCGGTTTTGCGGACTTGAGCATTGTGAACTATAAATTCTATTATGAATTTGCCGACCAAAGCGTGACTCAGGAACAGGCAGAGAAGTTCACGGAAAAAGTGGATGAACTTTTGAAAGAAATCAATGTGGAATACAAGACTAAACGTGATTCGTTACGTCTGAAGATGCCTGAGACCTATCGTATGGTGCCCGAGTCGTTTGAGACCTTCAAGGCTCAGTGCATTGCCGAAGGTGCCCGCGACGGACAGTTCAAACTCCAGTTGCTGCTTCAGGACGAGAAACGTCACGAAAAGTTCAAAAAGTTGGTAATCAGCGATTAAGAAAAATGGAAATTAAGACGATGCTAATAGCGAACACCTTGCTTAGCATGGTGGGAGAGGTGTATTACAGCCAGTTGAGACGTGCATCGCGCCATCCTCGTAGAGCAGCTGAAAAAGGTTTGCGCCATATCCTGAACTATGCTAAGGATACGGTGTTCGGTAAAGAACACGATTTTTCCTACATCCTTCAAGCGGAAGATGACACTGAACTATACAGACGTTATCGCGAGAAGGTCCCAGTATGCGATTACGAGGATTTACGCCCATACGTTGAGCGTCACAAGCAAGGAGAGGAGAATGTCCTGTTTCCAGGTAAGCCTGTGCTTTATACCACTACGTCGGGTACCACCTCAAAGCCGAAGTGGGTTCCTATCACGTCAGAATATCTTTACAACATTTATGGCAAGATGACCAAAGTGTGGCTTTACAACTTCATCAAAAATAGGCCTAAAGTGTTCGCTGGCAAGGTGTTTTCCGTTATCGGGAAGACGGTTGAGGGGTATGCACCTGACGGCACTGTTCTTGGCTCGCTTTCGGGTTACACCCAAGGCAACTGCCCTGACTTCCTGAAAGTGATTTATGCCAATCCGCCTTGCGTTTCGGGTATCTCCGATTACGAAGCCCGTTACTATGTATTGATGCGTCGTGGCATTGAGCAAGATGTCGCCTTGATTATTGCCGCCAATCCTTCCTCCATCGTTGAACTTCAGAATATTGTCGAGAAGTATTTTGACGATTTTGTGAATGACATTGAGCATGGAACTATCAAAGCTGAACTGCCTATTGAGCCTGAAATCCGTGTCGAATTGGAGAAGATGCAGAAACCCAATCCCAAAAGAGCGGCGGAGTTACGTGAGCTGAAAGAGAAGTATGGAGAAGTCTTGCCGAAACACTATTGGCCTAATCTTCAGATTCTCAACACGTGGCGTTGTGGCAACACGAGGATATACCTTGACAAGTTCAAGGATTGGTTCCCTGAAAAAATGCTCCATCAGGAGTTTGGTTATTTCGCCTCGGAATGCCGCTTTGGTATCGTACTTGACGATTCGCTCAACACCGTCTTGTTCCCCCACTATCATTACTACGAGTTTGTTGAGGAGTCGGATCTGAACAATCCCAGCCCCAAGTTTCTGCAAATCTATGAATTGGAGGAGGGCAAACGCTATTGCATGTACATTACCACCACCAGCGGCGTCTATCGCTACAACATGAGCGACTTGCTTGAAGCAGGACCATGCTACAAGAAAACGCCAACCGTCCACATGATACAGAAACTGCATGGTATTGTGACCATCACTGGCGAGAAACTACATGAACGACAGTTCATTGAGGCGGTGCACCAAGCGGAAACTGACACTGGACTGAAAACGCAGTTCTTTATCGGTTTCGCTGATTTGTCCATCAAAGGCTACAAGTTCTATTATGAATTTGAAGACCAGAATGTTACACAAGAACAGGCAGAGCGATTCACTGAAGAGGTGGACAAGGCCTTGAAAGATATCAACATTGAATATAAGACCAAGCGTGATTCCTTGCGGCTGAACATCCCAGAGACATATTGCTTACAGGAGGCCTCATTTGAGAGTTACAAAGGCCAATGTCACGCTGAGGGTGCACGCGATGGCCAGTTTAAGCTTCAGCTTCTTCTTCAAGACGAAAAGCGGCATGATATGTTCAAGAAACTTGTAAAAGAATGAATTTCAAGGCTGTAATATTTGATTTGGACGGGACATTGTACGACAAGACCCACATTGCACGGTATCTTGTCTGGTCGCATCTGTTTCATGGTAATGTGTTTTTTTTGGGACGTGAACGCAAGTTGCGCAAGAAATTGAAAGGACAGTTTTTTGGTAGTGAGGAAGCTTTTCATGATGCATTTTTTGATGCCCTCGGCGGAGAGAAGGCTAAGAAATGGTATTACAACATTTATATGCCTTCTATGGCTCGTATCATGCATGAGCATTACCATTTGAATCCTTGGGTGGAGAGTACAATGAAAGAACTTCGTAACCAAGGAGTTAAGACGGCTGTGTTTTCCGATTACGCTTGCACAAAGGAAAGGCTTGAAGCCATAGGCTTCGACCTTTCTTGGACTGATTTCGTTTTTGAGGCACCTGCATTCGGTGGTTTGAAGCCTTGCAAGGAGGCGTTTGAGGCTGTTTGCAAGACCATGGGAGAAAAGCCCGAGGATTGCCTGATGATTGGCGACCGCGAGGACACCGATGGGGCAGGGGCGGCTTCTGTTGGTATGAAGTTTGTTTTTGTGACAGATAACGAAAAACCTGACATTCAATAATATATCCGACAGCAAACGACAACAAACGATTACTGTCGACTACAAACGTTTGTTCAACGGCTTTTTCTTGACAAACTTCGTTACTTTGCAGCCGAAAAATAATTCGACGCAAATTGTCAACGGAATGTCAAACTTTAGTATTTTTGTACATTAATTAATCCATAACACAAATCTTAAAACCCCACAATCATGACAACAGAAAAATCACAAGAAGAAGCTGCAAAACTGAGGCAGGAAAAATTGAAGGCTTTGGAAGCCACATTGGGTAACATCGAAAAGAGTTTCGGCAAGGGCAGTATCATGCGCCTTGGCGCGGAGGCCGAGAAGATGGAAAGCATCTCCACCGGCTCGATAGGACTGGACTACGCCCTCGGCGTGGGCGGTCTGCCGAAAGGAAGAATCACGGAAATATACGGCCCCGAGAGTTCGGGAAAGACGACCTTGGCCTTGCATGTCATCGCCGAGGCTCAGAAGAATGGTGGTATTGCCGCCTTTATCGACGCGGAACACGCCTTTGACCGTTTCTATGCCGCCAAACTCGGCGTGGATGTGGAGAACCTCCTCATTTCACAGCCCGACTACGGTGAGCAAGCCCTCGAAATCGCAGAGAACCTTATCCGCTCTGGTGCCATAGACGTCATCGTCGTCGACTCCGTGGCAGCACTGACCCCCAAAAGCGAGATCGAAGGGGAAATGGGCGACAGCAAGATGGGTCTCCAAGCCCGTCTGATGAGTCAGGCCATGCGCAAGCTCACCGCCACCATCAACAAGACAGGCTGCGTGTGCATCTTCATCAACCAGCTGCGCGAGAAGATTGGCGTGATGTTCGGCAATCCCGAGACCACCACGGGCGGCAATGCTTTGAAGTTCTACAGCTCCGTGCGCATCGACATCCGCAAGGTCAGCCAAATCAAGGACGGAGAGAATGTGCAAGGCAGTCGCGTCAAGGTGAAAGTCGTCAAGAACAAGGTGGCTCCGCCGTTCCGCAAGGCAGAGTTCGATATCCTCTATGGCGAGGGCATCTCGCGTTCAGGCGAGATTGTCGACCTCGGCGTGGAAATGGGCATCATCAAGAAGAGTGGCTCGTGGTTCAGCTATGGTGATGCCAAGTTAGCTCAAGGTCGTGACTCGGTGAAGAAACTCATCGAAGACAACCCCGAACTGGCCGACGAGCTGACAGCCAAGATTTTCGAGGCACTGGAGAAATCTGAAGAATAACAAAGGATATGAAAGGTAAACTTTTGATTATGGGCTTGTTGCTATTGCTCTTTGGATGCAATGGCAACAAGCCTACTCCTTCGGATACGACCGAGGAGAACGATGTGCCTATCACAGTGACGGAGGCCATTCAGAAATACACCGACTCGATCGCTATGGATAGTACCAACGCGCGATTGTATAAGAATCGAGCGAAGGCTTATTTCGCCAACGAGCAGGTGGGTGCCGCCATGATGGACATCAACAAATCGTTGGGACTCAATCCAGACGATGTCGATACTTATCTGCTGCTCGCCGACGTGTATTATGCCTTGGGTGACGAAAGCAATATCAACGTCACGCTCAACAAGGCTGCTGAAATCGACCAACGCGACGCGCGTCCTTTGGTGAAATTGGCTGAACTGAACCTGTTGCAGCAAAACTTCAATCTTTCATGGGCTTATCTCGACAAGGCCCTGTCGCTTTCGACTTATAATCCTCGTGCATACTTTGTGCGCGGAATGTATTATATTATTGCTCAACAAGATACAGTGAACGCGTTGAAGAATTTCCAGATTTCTGCCGAGCAGGATGAGCTTTTCTATGACCCGGTAGAGCAGATTTGCCGTATCTACGCAGTGCAACAGCCTCCCTATGCCATAGATTACATTCGCAAGGCACAGCAGCAATTCCCCGACAATGCCAATGCCCGCTATGAGTTGGCGCTTTATCTGCAAAGTCATGGTGCACCGCAAGAGGCGGAGAAGCACTATGACACACTTTTGATGATGCAGCCGAACAATTATATGGTTCTTTATAATCTGGGTTATGTCAATTTCGTATATCTGTCGAACAACGACGTTGCCTTGGACTACTTTAGCCGCGCTCTTGATGCCAACCCCAACTACCTCGATGCTTTCTATAACAAAGGTCGTGTCTTGGAACAAATGGGGAAATATGCCCAAGCCGAGGAAATCTACAAGGAAATCCTAAAGAACTATCCTAATTACCAACTCGCGGTCGACGCACTCAACCGTATCCAAAACCAAGTCACTGAATAAACAACATCTGTTCCATGATCCAGATTTATTGCCTTAACACAAAGACAACCAAGGAGTTTCAGGAAGGTATGACCTTGCTTGACGTCCTTGCGGAATTTGATTTCGACAAACCTTATCCTATCGTGTCGGCTAAGGTCAACAATGTGTCGCAGGGCTTGAAATTCCGCGTGTACAACAGCCGGGATGTGGAGTTTCTTGACATTCGCCACCATACGGCGCGCCATGTCTATTTCCGCTCGTTGTGCTTCTTGCTGTACAAGGCGGCACAAGACCTGTTTCCAGGTAGTAAACTGAACATGGAACATCCTATTTCCAAGGGATTTTATTGTCGTATCCGTAAAACCGACGGACAACTACTTGATTGTAACGATATCGCCGCCCTTCGGGTAAGGATGCGGGCCATTGTCGCCGATGACATCCAATTCCACCGCCACGAAGCTCGCATCGATGATGCCATCCGTATGTTTAGCGAATTGGGGCTTGAAGACAAGGTCAAACTATTGGAAACCAGTGGGAAAGCCTATACCGATTATTACACGTTGGATGATACGACAGACTATTACTATGGTCGTCTTGTCCCGTCGACGGGTTATCTGAACATTTGGGATATCGAGGCTTACCGCGATGGTATTCTCATGCGTATTCCCGACCGAGACCATCCTGAACGTTTGGCTGAGACCCATGACCAACCCAAGACTTTCGAGGTGTTTTCGGAGAGTCTGAAGTGGAACGAAATCATGGGATTGAGTACGGTGGGCGACGTCAACCATGCATGCCAAAATGGAATGGCGCGTGAGTTGGTGCAGGTGGCCGAAGCCTTACAGGAGAAGAAAATCGTGCAAATTGCTGAGGAAATCGACAGACGATATCATAGCGAGAACCCAGTGCGACTTGTCCTCATCACCGGACCTAGCAGCAGCGGCAAGACCACTTTCTGCAGCCGCGTCAGCATACAGTTGAAGGCCTGTGGACTGAAGCCTATCTCATTCTCCACCGATGACTATTTCGTCAACCGTGTCGACACGCCCAAGCTGCCCGATGGTACCTATGACTTCGACAACTTCGAGACCGTCGACCATGTTGCTTTGGAGCGCGACCTCATCGCCTTGTTGAAAGGAGAGGAAATAGAAGTGCCTGAGTATAACTTCGTTACGGGTATGCGTGAGTATAACGGAAAGAAATTGCAACTGAAGAAAGGCTCTGTGTTGTTGCTTGAAGGTATCCACGCCCTTAACCCCATGCTGACAGAGCAGATTCCCGAATCGAGTAAGTTCCGCATCTTCATCTCCACGCTGACTAGCACCGCTCTTGACGACCACAACATGATTCCAACGGACGACAACCGTCTGTTGCGCCGCATTGTGCGCGACTATAACAAAGGTGCGTTTACGGCGCGTCAGACCATAAGTCAGTGGCCCAGTGTGTGTGATGCTGAAGAAAAATGGATTAATCCGTATCAGGAGAACGCCGACGTGATGTTCAATTCAGCCTATTTGCTGGAGTTTGCCGTCATGCGCAACCATGCCGAGAGCATTTTGGCCACTGTGCCGCATAACTGTCCTGAATACACCGAAGCGCACCGTCTGCTGCGGTTCTTGCATTACTTCACGCCTGTGCCCGACAGCGAGATTCCAGCCACCTCCATGCTGCGTCAGTTCATTGGAGGCAGCAGTTTCATGTAAACTGTTATGGAGAAGAGAAACATACTCCGTTGGGGCTATCTCGCAGGTATCGTCTCGGGCATCACCTACGGAATGAACCCGCTCTTTGGCGTACCTGTCATCAAAAAAGGACTGGATGTCAATTCTTTGCTTTTTTACCGTTATGGTGTGGCCACCTTATTAATGTTGGCTTTCATGCTGGTGGCGAAGAAGCAGATTCGCATCACATGGAAGCAGTTCGGACTGATGACCATCTTGGGTGTTCTGTTCACGGGCTGTAGCATCACCTTGTTTGAAGCCTACAAATACATTCCATCGGGCATTGCTACGAGCATCCTCTATGTCTATCCCATCATGGTGGCTTTAATCATGATGTTTTTCAAACAGTTTCCCACGTGGCAGACTTGGGTCTCTATCATTGCGGGCGTTGCAGGTGCTGTTTTGCTCTCACTTAAGGGTGGGGGAGGCTTCATTGACTGGCGCGGTATCGGTCTAGTGGTAGCCTCTGGGCTGTGTTACACCTTGTTTATTGTCATCGTGAACCAAAGCCAGCAAATCAAGGCCTTGCCTAATCTTACTTTAACCTTCTATTGTTTCTTCATTGGCTCAGTGATGCTGTTTGCCCTGTCGGGTTTCGGCGTGAAACTCAATGCCGTCCCCGATACGGTCAGTTGGTTGAATGTGTTAGGGCTGGCCGTGTTGCCTACGGCAATTGCCACCATCACCTTGGCAGCGGCTACCAAGGCCGTTGGTGCCACAAAGACCTCAGTCCTCGGCATCCTTGAACCCTTGACGGCTATCTTCGTCGGTACATTGGTCTTCAAGGAGGCCTTCACGCTTAATGTTGCCATTGGTGTTGCATTGATCCTGTTTGCGATTTTGTTTATGATATTATCGGAAAAAAATAACTAAATGATTAACAATTAAGACGCGAGACATTGGATTGTCCCGAGTCCCGTGTCAAATCGAATTATGAATAGGGAAAAAGAAGTTTATAAGGTGACCCTTTGGGGAAGTCTGGTCAACTTGGTGCTGGTGGCGTTCAAGTTCGTGGCGGGCATCGTTGGCCACAGTTCCGCGATGATTGCCGATGCGGTACACTCGGTGTCAGACTTTGCCACAGACCTCATCGTTCTGGCTTTCGTGCGCATCAGCCATAGGCCCAAGGACAAGTCGCATGACTACGGTCACGGCAAGTTTGAGACTTTAGCGACCACGCTCATCGGCATCGCGCTTTTCGCCGTTGCAGTAGGCATCTTTGTTGATGGCGCCAAGAAAATCGCTTTATGGGCTCATGGCGGCACGTTGACCCAGCCTGGAACATTGGCACTTGTGGCGGCCTTGGTTTCCATCCTGTTGAAAGAACTCACTTTCCAATATACCAAACGCAAAGCAGAACAATTGGATTCGCAGGCCATGAAAGCCAATGCCTGGCATCACCGCAGCGATGCCCTTTCGTCCATCGGAACGGCTATTGGCATTGGCGGTGCCATTCTCTTGGGTGAGCGTTGGGCTGTGCTTGATCCGATTGCCTCCATTGTTGTGGGTGCACTCATTGTGAAGGTCGCCATCGACTTACTCAAAAACGGCATGGGCGAGCTGATGGAACAGTCGCTGCCCGAGGAGGTGGAGGACGAGATTTTGGACATCGTGAGGCAAGTGCCGGGTGTTACCGAGCCGCATGACCTCTGCACCCGTCGCATCGGCAATCATTATGCCATAGAGATGCACATCCTTATGGACGGCAACATCCCGCTGAAAGAAGCCCACGACAAAGCCACCGAGATGGAACGCCTGCTTAAGGAACGCTATGGCGAGGAGACCCACATCTCCATTCACGTGGAGCCAGAAGAGGAGACGGGGAAAGAAAAGGAATTACAAGAAAGGAAAACCAAAGGGCTATGAAAAAGCACTATACTTTCAGCACGGGAGAAACCATTGAAGCCGACCTTGATGATTTGAAGACCTTGTTGCGCGAAAACCAGCAGTATTACGACAATTACGAGGAGGTCTTTATCTCGCTCGAAGACGACGACTATGTGGCGCGTGGCAACGGCTTCTGCGACCGCAAATACAGCGACGACTTCATCGAAGGGCAGATGGAGAAGTATGCAGAGCGGGTGAAGGAGATTGAGGGGTGGATTGCGGAGTGGAAGTAACTTTTTGGTTTTGAAATGAACTCTTTCGCCGCCATAGACTTTGAGACCGCCAACAACGAGCGCACCAGCGTGTGTAGCGTGGGTGTGGTCATTGTGAAAAACAATGAGTTCGTGGACTCGTTCTATTCCCTTATCCAGCCGGAGCCGAATTATTACAACTATTGGAACACTGTCATCCACGGCATCACCAAGGAAGACACCGAGGACGCACCCGTGTTTCCGTATGTTTGGAGGCAAATCGAGCCGCTCATCGAAGGCTTGCCTCTCGTAGCGCACAACAGCCCCTTCGACGAAGGCTGTCTCAAAGCCGTGATGCGCTGCTACCAGATGGATTACCCCGACTATCAGTTTTATTGCACTTTTCGCGCCTCGCGCAAGCATTTCGGGAAACTGCTGCCCAACCACCAACTACATACCGTTGCCGAGGCTTGTGGTTTCAACCTCGTCAACCACCATCATGCCCTGGCCGATGCCGAGGCTTGCGCCTGGATTGCAAGGGAGATTCTGTGAAAATGTAATTCTGCCTTTATCCATAATCTTTGATTGTTATTACTCTATAATTTTCTATTGCCAGACTTGCGGCATTGGAAAACCGTACTTTTTGAAAAACGCATTTTGATTCTTTACTGGAATGAATATGCCCAAAAAGATGAAATACAGGCATTACCTCCATAACACGTTTGTAAAGGTCGCGGTCGCCGAAATGGATGCCTTCAGATTCATCGAGAATACTAAAAGGCGGTTGGTGGGTGAGAAGAATATCCGTATCGTATGGGATGTTGTTATATAGTTTAGGAAAGTTGCCATCAAGGTCGTCTTGTAAAAACATCGGGACACCGTAAAACTTGATGCCGTTTATGGTAACACTCTCGTTACATAGATAATGCACATTGTCTGGCAAACCTTCGATTTTGGCTCCATAAAGGCAGTTGTCGTGATTGCCTGCAATGAAAATTTTATGTTGATATGGCAGGTTGCAAAACCAGTGGATAAAGTCTTCTGCTTCTTCTAATGTTCCATCGTTGCAGAAGTCTCCAGTATGCACAATAACATCTGCTTCAGGAAGGTCAGTCAATTGCCGATGCTTCCCATGAGTGTCTGATAGGTGAATGATTTTCATTTAGTTAGATGGTATAGATCATGACTTGTCTGTGGCTAATAAAGTTCGTTTCCAATCTTCATCCATCCATTTCTGGCATAGAATAGGTTTTACATTGATGCCCCAACATAGCACCCGCAAAGTCAATTCGTCATACCGCTTTTCTTCGATGGCAATTAGGCACATATCTTTGAATTCTTCATCAGAAAAGCCCCAACCTATGTCCCAGTTGTCGTAATAGTCTGGGTCGTATTCTTCGCAAATCAGCGGCATTATTTCTGCCATCGGACCATCGACTTGCTCCTCTGTAAACTCGTTGTTGCAACCTGCCTTAAGTTTGTCGCCTTGCCACATTTCAGCAGCAGTATAAACGATAGTTCGCATCCCAATACTCTTGCCGCATTCTTTCATGTATGCCTTAGTCAACAAGCGCAAGGCTTCCATAACATCCATATTTCCGCCTTCTTTGGCGTACTTTTCGAATAATTCTTCGTTTTCCATTGTGTATAGGATTTATATGAAATAATCTGGATTTGTTTGTCTTATTATGGCTGTGGTTAATCCATAGCAAAATACTTTTTGAATAATTCGCTTTCCTCTTTTCCTTTCATCAGTTCTTCCCAATGAATGGCTATGACATTGTTTGAATACTCATCAGTAATGAAGTTTTTCTTGAATTGCTCGTATTCCTTGCGTAGTTTGGAATGCTGATAGGGGAAAATGAAAACCGTGTATTTTGATTTGTCTGTTATTCGAAGCACATTCCTGAATAACTGATAATTGTTTAGGAAAACGTCTAATTCGATTTCTTTTTTGCTTTTTAGGCAAGCACATTTTTCTATCATTTCAGTATATACGTTTTTGAATTTTTCAGAGTAACTTGGCCCGTTTTTGGATTTTTTGTTTTTGTATGCTTTCCCAAACGCTTCTTCAGTATATTTTGTTTCGATAAAAACCTCTGTTTCTTTGTCTTTATCTATTAAGTGAAAGTCATATTCTGTACCCTCGTTAGGAAACAATTCGTATCCACCATATTCAAACTGACAATCTACATCTTGGGCGATGTAAATGCCTCTATTTTTGAAGATATCAATTAGTTCTATGTTTGGATGACCATTTTCTACAATCATTGGCCTGAAATAATTATAGCATAGAATCTGTGATGATGACAGGTGATGAGCAAACATGTGAAGTTTTTTAGAAAACTCAGTATCAAGTTTAAGCCCATTTAGTAAGTTGTACTTTTCAATGATTTTTAGTCTGTTAGGATTATCGTACAAAAGTATCAAATCTGTCCATTGGGTTTCTTTGCCTTGAAATTTTCCTCCTACTGGGAGTTTCTTTTCTTTTGCGTACTTGCAAAGATGCTCTTTTCTGCTTTTTGAATAATTGTTCATTTTTGTTATCTTTAAGTTTATGTTCGTATATTAATACGAATGAGACTTTTTACCAATGACTAATTTATGTGAAAAACGGCAAATATTCCTGATAGAATGGAATAATTTTTAGTTAAAAGAGAATAATTTGTTATTGCTTTGCTTAAGCAATGGAGAAAATGAGCCCAAAACTGAAAGTGGTGTCAATTTTTATTCGTATTAATATATGGCTTTGAATGCCATATTTGTTATCATCATTTAATAACGCTAAATCTATTGAGTATGAACAATCTATTTTGTAAAACCGCGCATCTATTTGTAGCATTTGTGGGAAAATTGTTCCTTCGTGCTTGCACAATCTCCAAAAACCACCTATCTTTGAAGACTGATTTTTGAGGCAGATTTTGTCTCAACTTTCAACTCTAAACTATCAACTCTCAACTGATTATGTTTTTAATCTTCGATACCGAGACCACAGGTCTACCCAAAAACTATAACGCGCCGCTGACCGACTTCGACAACTGGCCACGCATGGTGCAACTGGCTTGGCAGGTCCATGACGACAAAGGCCGCTTCGTGGAAAACCACAACTATATCATTCAGCCTGAGGGCTTTGAGATTCCCATCGATGCCAAGATGGTGCACCATATCTCCACCAAATATGCCATCGAACATGGCAGGCCGCTTGACGAGGTGCTCGACATCTTCTTGCAGTCGGCTTCGAAAGTGACACGTCTTGTGGGGCATAACATCGATTTCGACCTCTGTATTCTTGGCTGTGAGTTCCTGCGCAAGAAAGGAGAGAACCCATTGCCCAATTGGCAGAAGATAGACACTTGCACCGAGAAAACGGCCGAGTTCTGCCAACTCCCTGGGGGCAAAGGCGGTAAATTCAAGCTGCCACGTTTGGAGGAATTTCATCAAATCTTGTTTGGCGAGAAGTTCGGCGATGCGCACAATGCTGCTGCCGACGTGGAGGCCACGGCTCGTGTGTTCCTCGAACTGGTGCGTCGTGGCATACTGGACGAACACGACTTGAGCGTTGATGCTCAATTCATTGCTGATTTCAAGGCGGCCAACCTCGACATGGTTCAGCCTGCTGGCATCACCTTTGAGCCTATCGTTGACGAGGAAGAGACTGAGGATATGCCTGAAACTGGCGACTATGTCCCGAAACACTTCACCCATTTACATGTCCACTCGCATTATTCCATGCTCGACGGTATGTCGAAGGTGCCTGACTTGGTGGCCAAATGCAAAAAAAACGGCATGTATAGCCTTGCCCTCACCGACCACGGCAACATGTTTGGTATCAAGGACTTTGCCGACACGGTGAACAAGGAAAACGGCAAGGTGAAGGATGCCATAAAGGAACAGAAAGCTATTTTGGAGAAAGCCGATGCCACAGAGGAGGAGAAAATGGCTGCCCAAGCCGAGATTGACAGGCTGAACGGGCAGTTCTTCAAGCCGATATATGGTATTGAGACCTATTGTGCACCTGTCAGCATCGACAAGCGCGACGGTCGTCAGGACCGAGGTTGGCACCTTATTTTATTAGCCAAGAACAAGACAGGTTATCATAGCCTCTGCAAGTTGAGTTCCATCGCCTACACGGACGGTTTCTACTACAATCCCCGTATCGACCATAGCCTACTTGAAAAATACCACGAGGGCTTGATTTGCACCTCTGCATGTCTTGGCGGCGAAGTGCCACAAAAAATTATGAATGCCGATTTTAAGGGAGCGGAGGAGTCCATCCAATGGTTCAAGAACCTCTTTGGAGAAGATTATTATATTGAAATACAACGCCATAAAACTGATAAACAAGGTGGAGATACCGAAGTTTACGAACGCCAGAAAGAAGTGAACAAAATCCTTTTGGAGTTGGCGAAGAAATATGACATCAAGGTCATCGCCACCAACGACGTGCACTTTGTGGAAGAGGAACATGGCGAGGCGCACGACCGACTGATTTGTCTCGGTACTGGCAAGGATTTGGACGACCCGTCTCGGATGCATTACACCAAGCAGGAGTGGCTGAAGACACCTACTGAAATGGGTCGTATCTTCTCCGATGTACCTTTCGCTTTGGAAAATACGCAAGAAATTGTAGATAAAGTCGAGACCTATAGCATTGACTCTGACCCGATTATGCCAAAATTCCCCATTCCTGAGGATTTTGGTACGGAAGAGGAATACCGAAAGAAGTACTCGGAAGAAGACCTCTTCAATGAGTTCACTCGCGACGAGCACGGCAATGTCATCATGAGTCAGGAGGAGGCTGAAAAGAAAGTTAAGAAGATGGGGGGCTACAACCGTCTCTATCGTATCAAGCTTGAAGCAGACTACTTGGCTAAACTGACTTGGGAAGGCGCACACAAACGTTATGGCGAAGACCTCACCGAAGAACAGATTGAGCGCATCAATTTTGAGCTGCATGTAATGAAGACCATGGGTTTCCCAGGTTACTTTCTCATTGTGAGCGACTATATCCGTGCTGCCCGAGAGGAGTTGGGTGTCTCGGTCGGTCCAGGCCGTGGCTCGGCGGCTGGTTCTGTGGTAGCCTATTGCTTGAAAATCACCGATTTGGATCCTCTAAAATACGACTTGCTGTTTGAACGTTTCCTCAACCCTGACCGTATCTCACTGCCCGATATTGACGTGGATTTCGACGATGACGGTCGCGGGCGTGTATTGGACTGGATCACAAAGAAATACGGTAAGGAGAAAGTGGCGCATATCATCACTTACGGTACTATGGCGGCCAAGTCGGCCATACAAGATGTGGGTCGTGTACAGAAGGTGCCATTGCCCGAGGTGGCAAAAATCAAGAGCTATATCCCTGACCGCAACTTCGACGAAGCCGCCGTGAAAGCCGTTGAAGGCGAGGTGCCTAAGAAAATGCCTAAGGTCAATTTGAAGAACTGCTATAAGTATGTGCCCGAACTGAAAGAAATGCTCAACGGTGACGACAAAAATGTCTCTACCATGCTGACCTACGCCGAGGAGTTGGAGGACACCAATCGTCAAATTGGCATCCACGCTTGCGGTGTCATCATCGGTGCCGACGACCTGACCAATGTCGCGCCTGTGTGTACTGTCAAAGACAAGGACACGAAAGAGGATGTTGTTGTCACTCAATACGATGGCCATGTCATTGAGACCGTTGGACTCATCAAGATGGACTTCCTCGGATTGAAAACCTTGACTTTGATTAAGGATGCTTTGAAGAACATCAAACGCACCCGTGGCATCGACATCGACATCGATCACATCCCGATTGACGACAAGGAAACCTACGAACTATATTCGGCGGGCAACACCATCGGAACATTCCAGTTTGAATCGCCGGGTATGCAGAAATACCTTCGCGAGTTGCAGCCTTCCGTCATTGGCGACATCATCGCTATGAACGCCCTTTACCGTCCTGGCCCCATGGACAACATCCCTGACTTCATCGCCCGCAAGCAAGGTCGTCAGCAAATCAGTTACGACTTCGACTGCATGGAGAAGTACCTGAAGGATACCTATGGCATCTGCGTGTATCAGGAGCAGGTGATGTTGCTCTCACGCGAGTTGGCCGACTTTACCAGAGGTGAATCCGACACGTTGCGTAAGGCCATGGGTAAGAAGCAGTTGGCGAAGATGGAGGAGCTGTACGGCAAATTCATGAAACAAGGTGTGGCCAAACTTACCCAAACGGAACACCTGCCAGAAGAAGAGGTGAAGAAACGCCTCGAAAAGATTTGGGAAGAGTGGAAAAAGTTTGCTTCCTACGCCTTCAACAAATCTCATGCGGCTTGCTATTCGTGGGTGTCGTACCAGACAGCTTACTTGAAAGCGCATTATCCGGCCGAGTTCATGGCGGCGGTGCTCAACAATGAGTTGGGCGACATCAAGCAAATTAATTTCATGACCGAGGAATGCAAGCGCATGAAAATAGATGTGCTTGGCCCAGATGTGAACGAATCGGAATACAAGTTTTCCGTTAACGAAAAAGGAGAAATTCGATACGGCATGGGGGGCATCAAGAACGTGGGCGAGGCGGCTGTAGCTGGCATCGTGGCCGAACGCGAGGCTAACGGCAAGTTCAAGGACTTCGGCGACTTCGTGATGCGTATCGCCGACAAAGGCCTTAATGTCAGGGCTTTGGAGAGCATGGGCATGGCGGGCTGCTTCGATAGCTTCAAGGGATTTCATCGCGCCATGTTGTTCAACATCGCCCCGAATGACTCTGTACCATTCTCCGAACGCGCCATGCGCATGGTGGCCGCTTACAACGAGAAGAAAAATTCATCGCAGATGGATCTGTTTGGTTTTGGCGGCGATGAGGCGGCAGAAGAGACCTTCACCATCCCGCTGCCCAACTGCGAGCCGTGGTCGAAGATGAAGGAGCTGGAGATGGAGAAAGAGGCGTTAGGATTCTATATCTCGTCGCACCCGATGGAGGTCTACCATCTGCCTATCAAGTATTTTTGCAACTGCGATGTAGAGGGCCTGAAGGCGGCATTGAACGATGTGGAGAAAAACATCAGAAAATCGGTGAGACTGGGCGGACAAATCACTCGCGCCGAAGAGTATACGGCGAAAAATGGCAATCCATACGGTCGTTTCACTATCGAAGACCAAAGCGGTGCGCTTCAGTTCGCCTTGTTCAAAGAGAACTATCTAAATTGCAGGAACCTGCTGACAGTCAACTCCTTTGTCATGCTTTCAGGCGTTTTGGATCGACCTTTCCCAAGGACAGGACAAGACCCGAACGTGGTTCTCCAGACCCTTGAGGTGAGGTTCACCGAGGCGAGATTGCTGGATTCCCTCTTGGAGACCACAACGAAGACCATTTATCTCAAGGTGAACGTGGCGGAGATGAATCAGGAAAGTATGGAGGAGTTTGTCAAAATCATCAAGGAAAACCCTGGAAAACAGAACTATAAGCTACATCTTTTCGACCCCTTGGGCAAGAAGTCATGCAACATGACGCCAGCGAAGGGCTCGGTCAATGCGCAGGAGGTTTTGCCGCTGTTCGAGAAATTGCCTTTTGTGGAATTTGACTTGCGATAAAGAAGAAAAGTTGTATTTTTGCACACTCATAATCAGACAAATCAACTAAACAATTACAACTATGGCAGTAATTCAAATGACTGACGACCGTTTTGAAGAAGTCGTCCTGAAAGCAGAACTCCCTGTGATGGTGGACTTTGGCGCCACTTGGTGTGGTCCTTGCAAAAAGGTTGAACCTATCTTTGAGGAAATCTCGGAAGAATATGCAGGCAAGATGATTGCCGTGAAATGCGACGTCGAGGAATGTCCTGACACCGCCGCCAAGTTCGGCATCATGAACATCCCCACCGTGCTGTTCTTCAAGGGTGGTCAGCCCGTCGACAAGAACGTTGGCGCAGCCCCGAAGAAGGTCTTTGTGGAGAAACTCGAGAAGCTGTTCTAATTGGACTTTTCGATTGACAGGAACCGGCTCACGCAGTTCGGCAGCCTAGAGTTTTTGGCACGTCAAATCGTGGAGGGATTCATTACTGGTTTACACAAGAGTCCCTTCCACGGTTTTTCTGTGGAGTTTGCCGAACATCGCCTCTACAACACAGGCGAGCCCATCCGTCATATCGACTGGAAACTGTATGGCCGCACAGAGAAACTTTTCGTGAAGCGCTACGAGGAGGAGACCAACCTTCGCTGCCAACTAGTCATCGACCAAAGTTCAAGCATGTGCTTCCCTGTGAGGCAAAAGATTGACTTTGAGCATCCTAACAAACTCTTTTTCTCTGTCTATGCCGCTGCTTCACTGATGGAGTTGATGCGTCGCCAGCGCGATGCCGTGGGCTTGGACTTGTTTGACGAAAGCATCACATTCCATGAGCAAGCCAAGTCTTCTGTTGTACACAACAAGCTTATATACAATGAGTTGGAGAAACTGATTGACTCTTACGACAAGGACAAGCGTAAGACTACTTCTACGCCACAATGCTTGCATCAAATTGCCGAGATGACGCATCGTCGCAGCCTTGTGGTCATTTTCACCGACATGCTCGACGGCCTCAACGACTACCAGCCCATGTTTGAGGCGTTGGAACACCTGAAATACAACAAACACGAAGTTATTTTGTTCCACGTCTACGACGGCAATTTGGAGCAAAACCTCGACTTTGAGAACCGCCCGTACCGTTTCGTAGATTTGGAGACGGGCGATACTATGAAACTCAACCCGGTAGAGGTTCAGGAAACCTATAAAAAAATCATGGCAGAGCGTAAAGAAGCCTTATTGCGACACTGCTACCAATACCAAATCGACTACGTGGAGGCCGATATTAATAAGGACTATAATCAGGTATTAACGAGTTACCTGATTAAGCGGACGAAACTCCATTGATCGTTTTATTCCTTGATTTCGACGTAAAATACCGTCGGGTCGTCATCTTCCTCGAAGGACTCGTCAGTGTAGTATTGTCCGGGCTTGCCGTCTTCTTGGAAAAGCAATAGGGTCACCTTCTTGAAAGGAATAGGCTTGCCTTGTTCACTGAAACGTTGGATGTCAGTTTCTGTGAGACCTTCTATCTTCATCATTTTCAGCATCATGGCGAGGTCGAGGTTTACATTGAGCAGATCCTGTTTCCATTCGATGCTGATGACCGCTGTGGTGTATAATTTGAAATTCTTTACTTCTATTTTTTTCATCTTCTTTGAATTTAGGCTTCAAAATTGCAAATTATTTCTTGAATATTGAAGTTTTTGCACAAAAATTGCACTGCTTTGAAGTGGATTTTATACTTTTGTACATCGTAAAAACATAATAATTATGCGTAAAAATTTGATTATCATCGTTTTCGCATTGGCTGCAATGCCATTATTTGCGCAAACTATTGAAAGTGTAGATGTCTCAAAAGCCCCTGATGGCGTGTTTACTGCAAATGCAAATGACCACAGTATCGAAGGCATGGTGAAGAATGGATTGAAAGTTGGTACATGGATCGAGTACTATACCAGTAATGCCTATTTGCCTAAAAAGATTGTTAACTATGAAAACGGCAAGAGAAATGGCATTTATGTTGAAATTGACAAGACAGGCTCCATTACGAAAAAGGCTGAATATAAGAATGATGTGCTTGATGGACAGGTCAGTGAATGGTATCGTGGTGGTCGTCTCTCGAAACTAAATACCTACAAAAATGGAAAGATGGACGGCAAGCAGATCATCTGTTACGAGAAAGGGGCAAACTTGGAGATGTCGAATTACAAAAACGGACAGCGTGACGGTGAAACCACATGGTTTTATGAGAATGGCAATAAAAAGATGACTATTTTCTACACCAACGGACAATTTAATGGCAAGCAAGAGACATATTATTCGGACGGTCAACTCAAGAGCGAAGCGAATTATAAGAATGGTGTCCTGCAAGGCAAGAAAAAGACGTACGAGCAAAAAAAGCAAACCAAGTCGGATGAAGCAAAGGTAAAGAAATAATTCATTGATGACTCGATAACAAACAAACCCGCTTGATGATTATCAGGCGGGTTTGTTGCTGCATAAAGCGATGCTCTTTATTCCACAGGGATGTCTTTGTTGACATTCTTCGAACCCACAAGGGCGTAGAAGAGGATGTAGGCGGCGCAGAACAGCACGACCACATAACTCGTCATGTAGCTGCCCGTCCAGTCGGCGACGAGACCTTGTAGACCCACCATGATGGCGAAGCCGAACACCATGGTCATGAAGGCACCCGAGGCGATGGCAGTGTATTTGCCCAGACCTTCGGTGGCGAGGTTGAAGATGGCGCCCCACATCACCGAGGTGCAAAGACCTACGAGGATGAAGGCGAAGATGCCGATCGGTACTTCAGCCCAAATCATTTTCAGGTTGGCCCAGTCGATGCCAGGCACGTTGACCTGCCAGCTTTGAGGCGCAAGCATACCGAACAACACCAGTGCGATGGCAGCGATGGATACTGTGGTCACCATGGTCTTGGATGATACTTTGCCACCGATGGCACCGCCGATGAAACGACCGATGAGCATCATCAGCCAATAGACGGCCACGATAAGGCCAGCGATGGTGCCGCTCATAGCCAAGCCAGGCGTTGCGGCGGTTGGTTCAGCCGTCAGGTATTGCAGGATGTAGGTAGGTGTACCCACCTCGATGCCGCCATAGAGGAAGATGGCCAAAATGCCGAGCTTGAAGTGACGGAACGAGAAGGCACTGTATTTGTCCTTCACATCCGATTTCACTTCCACAGGTTGTTGCGGCTCCTCAATCTTGGTGAACAGGATGACGATGAAGCCGATGACGAAGATGGCCAGAGCAATCAGCAGGGCAGGGGTGGCATCGGAGATTTTGGCTTTAGTGGCTTCGCCGATGAGCGCGCCCATGAGGATGTAAACCGCCACGGCAGCCGCCGAGTTGAACACACCACCGATTTGGATGAGTTGGTTGCCCTTGTTGCCGCCGCCGCCGAGGAGGTTCAGCATCGGGTTGACGACGGTATTCAGCATGCACATGCAGAAGCCTGCGATGAAGGCTCCGATGAGATAGACACCGAAGCCGAGGCTACCGCTGGCCCATTGCACGAGGATTCCGACGATGCCCACGGTGAGGGCCATCAGCGCGGTTTTCTTGTAGCCGAACTTCTTAATCAGCATACCTGACGGGATGCCCATGACCAAGTAGGCGATGAAGTTGCCGTAGTTGCCGATTTGCGACAGGAAATTGCTGGCGCCGAATTGGTTTTTCACGATGACGGCCATCGGTGAGCAGAGGTTAGTCACGAAGGCAATCATGGCGAACAGGGCAATCATCACGATGATGGCGCCCCATTGTTTCGTTTTAGTACTCATTGAATTATTGTTTTAGTGATTTGAATATGCTTTTTGGGGATTGTCCTGCGGACAAGAAATCGTTCAAAAATCTATAAAAAATTGATTTTCAAAAGATTTTGAAATTGATTTTGTCAGATTTCTTGCGAAGCAATCCATAATCAAATAGTTGAAAATTTGAAGATTATCGTTTCATTGTACTCTTCGCCCGAGCGCAGGAAGGTGTTGGGGAAGTTGGGTTTGTTGGGCGAGTCGGGGAGGGCTTGGCATTCCAACGCCACGCCTCCATAATCGTGGTAAATGTGGCCATTCTTGCCCTTCGGACAGCCTGAGAGCCAGTTGCCAGTGTAAACCTGCACGCCGGGTTGGGTGGTGTAAATCTTCACTATACGCCCCGTGCCTTCGTGCGACAACTCAGCGGCGTGGCAAAGTTTGTCCTTTTCGATGCCGTCGATGACCCAGCAGCTATCGTAGCCTTTGCCGTTGATGAGGTCGGGGAAAGGCTCCTTGATGTCGCGACCGATGAGCTTGGCTTGGGTGAAGTCCATGGGCGTGTCGGCCACGGGTGCCATCTCGCCAGTGGTAATCAACTCGCTGGTGGCGGGCAGGAAACGCGAGGCGTTCAGTCGCAGTGTGTGGTCGAGGATGTCGCCGTTGCCTTCGCCCTTTAAATTAAAATAGGTGTGGTTGGTCAAGTTGACGATGGTGGTGTCCGATGAATAGGCGCAGAGGCGGATGTTCAGCTCGTTTTCATCGTTGAGGGTGTAATGCACCTTGGCCACCAGCTCGGCGGGATAGCCCGCCTCGCCGTCGGCGCTGAGGTAGGTGAACACCACGCTCTCGCCGTTGATGCGGCTGGCCCATTTCTGGTTGGCGAAGCCGATGCTGCCGCCGTGAAGGTGGTGCTTGCCATCGCCCGTGTTTAGCTCAAGCTGGTATTCCTTGTCGTCAATCTTGAAGCGGCCGTAGGCGATGCGGTTGGCGAAACGGCCAGGCGTCTTGCCCGCGCAAGGACCATCGTTGTAGTAATCCCACGGATGTGGATAACCGAGGGCAATGTCTTCCATGTGTCCGTAGCGGTCAGGCGTGACGATGCTGACGATGCCCGCACCGATGTCGCTCAGCTGCACTTTGACGCCGTTGGTGTTGGTCAGCGTATAGAGCTTGATGTCTTTATTGTCAGGGGTTTTGCCCCAGGTTTTGACTTCGATGTTCATTGTTTATTTTTTTTGACGCGGGACACGGGGCTGCGGGACGCGAGACAAAACCACCGTCTCGCGTCTCGTGTCCAATGATACTTACCATAAATGCTCTGGATAAACGCCCTTTTCAATCAACTCGCGAATCTTGCGCATGACTTCGGGCTTGTCTTCCTTGTATGTGACACCGAACCACGATGCGTTGCTTGACAGCACCTTCAGCTTGGCTGTGCCGTCGTTGATGCTCTGGTTGACCATCAGCGGAATGAAGAACTCGGCCTTAATATTGGTCTGGGCAGGGCCTTTCAGGAACTCGACGAAGCCCTTTTCGGAATAGGCGAAGAAGTCAGGCGTGAAGCCGAAGAAGTTCATGGAAACGAGCGAATCCATATCCAAGGGATGTGAGCCAGTTTCGTCGGTGTAGGCCGCGCCGCCGTCCTCGGTGTGACCGATGGCAGTGCGCTCGACGATGGTTTGGAGGTTGCCTTCCGCATCAGCGGTGCAGATGCCGCGACTCACTGTGCCGAAGTCCGACATGGTGTTGCGCAGTTTGTAGGCAACCATGCTGTAGGCGCCCGTCTTGCCTTCACATTCCATGAGATAGTTGGCCAGCACTTCGTAGGCTTCCTTGCCGTAGAAGTCGTCTGCGTTGATGGCGGCGAAAGGCTCGTGAATCACATCCTTGGCCATCAGCACTGCGTGGCAGGTGCCCCAGGGTTTGACGCGACCTTCGGGGACGCTGAAGCCTGCCGGCAACTTGTCCAATGACTGATACACATACTCTACGGGGATACCGAATTTCTCCGTGTTGTTCACTTTCTTGAAGGCCTCGGCGAAGTCCTCGCGGATGACGAAGACCACCTTGCCGAAACCGGCGCGCTTGGCGTCATAGATTGAATAATCAAGAATGGCTTCGTTGTTCGGGCCAACGCCGTCCATCTGCTTCAGGGCACCATAACGGGAACCCATTCCAGCGGCTAATACTAATAATGTTGGTTTCATATGCTCAAAGATTTAAAATTCAAAGATTCAAAATTTAAGATTAGAGACGGCGGGCACCATCCGAAATCACTACATCATACACTTTCGGCTCATGCCCGAATTTGGCATTGAATTTCTCCTTTGCCGTAGCGACGAAGGCGTCATAAAGGTTTTCTTTGACGAGATTGATGGTGCAGCCGCCGAAGCCGCCACCCATCACGCGCGAACCGGTCACGCCGCATTGCTTGGCGATGTCGTTGAGGTAGTCCAATTCTTCGCAACTCACCTCATAGAGTTTGCTCATGCCGTAGTGTGTGCCGTACATGCGGTCGCCAACGGTCTCATAGTCACCTTTTTCCAAGGCATCGCATACATCAAGGACGCGCTGCTTCTCACCGATGACATATTCCGCGCGCATGTAATCCTCAGCGGAAATCTCGGCCTTCACCTCGTCCAACATTGCCATTGTCGCATCGCTCAAATACTTCACTTCGGGATGCTTGGCGGCGATATGGGCGCAAACGTTCTCGCACGACTCACGGCGCTTGTTGTAGGCCGACGAAGCCAATTCGTGTTTTACAACGGTGTCCAAAAGCACCACCTTGTAGCCCTTGGGGTTGAAGGGGAAATACTCAAACTCCATCGTGGCGCAGTTGAGTCGCATCAGATGACCCGCCTTGCCGAAGAGAGAAGCGAACTGGTCCATGATGCCGCACTTCACGCCGCAGTAGTTGTGCTCGGTGGACTGGCCGATGCGTGCTAACTCGAACTTGTCGATGTTGAGGTTCAGCAAGTCGTTGAGCGCGAAGGCAAAAGTGCTCTCCAAAGCTGCCGACGACGACATGCCCGCGCCGAGTGGCACATTGCCGAAGAAGGCTGTGTCAAAGCCAGCGACCTTATAGTCGCGCTTCTGGATCTCGCGGCACACGCCGAAAATGTAGCGTGCCCAAGCCTCGTTGGGCTTGTCATCTTCCTTTAAGCCAAACTCGCTATAAGCGTCATAGTCAGCGGAATATGATCGGACTTTGTCGGTTCCATTGAGGCGGATGCAGGCATAGATGCCCTTGTCGATGGCGCCAGGAAAGACATAGCCGCCGTTGTAGTCGGTGTGTTCGCCAATCAGATTGACGCGACCAGGCGAAGTGTATAGAACGCCCTCGCTATCAAAGCGTTGCTTGAAAATGGATTTCAGTTCTTCAGTTGTCATAGATGTAAAATGTTTGTTCAATTTGGGCGCAAATTACTAAAAAAATCAGTTGTAAGGGTTGAATTTTTCTATTTTTGTGGAAAATTTGATGCTTATGCGTAAAACGGCAACTTATATTCTTTTAGCTGGTCTGGCCTTGGTCTCTTGTGTCCATCGACCCGAGAAAAGCCAACCCATTCCGACCGAGCAACAACTAGAATGGCAACAGCTTGAAACATATGCCTTTATCCATTTTGGCCTGAACACCTTCAGTGACATGGAATGGGGTTTTGGTAACACGCCATCTTATACTTTCAATCCGACAAATTTGGATTGTGAGCAATGGGTACTGACACTAAAGAATTGTGGCATGAAAGGTGTAATCTTCACCGCGAAACACCATGATGGCTTTTGCCTTTGGCCGACTGAAACCACCAATTATTCCATCAAAAACACGCATTATAAAAAAGGGGAAGGCGATTTGGTGCGTGAACTCTCGGAAGCTTGCAAGAAATATGGGTTGAAGTTGGGGCTATATCTTTCGCCTTGGGACCGCAACCAAGCCGAGTATGGATATCAGGGTTATGTGGATATCTATCATCAACAGATTGAGGAACTTGTGAGCAACTATGGACCGTTGTTTGAGTTCTGGTTCGACGGTGCCAATGGCGGTACGGGCTGGTATGGTGGTGCCGACGAGATGCGCTCCATCGTGGCGGAGAAGTATTACGATTATGAGAAAGCCCGTGAGATTGTTTGGAAATACAGTCCTAGGGCCGCCATTTTTGGTGGCACGGTTCCTACACTGCGCTGGATAGGCAATGAGGAAGGCAAGGCAGGTGCTACGCAATGGTGTATGTACAAATCTGATTTTGAATCGCTTAATAACACAAAGTCGTTGCAACAAGGTTATCGTGATGGAGAAGCATGGCTACCTGCCGAGGTGGATGTTTCCATTCGTCCAGGTTGGTTCTATCATGCTAGCGAAGACAGCCTGGTGAAAACCGTGGATCAACTGACGAACCTCTATTACAATAGCGTTGGTCACAATGCCAATTTACTGCTCAATTTCCCTGTGAATCAAGAGGGCAAGATTCCAAGTATCGATTCAGCCAATGCCGTGAATTGGTATCAGAAAATGCAACAAGACTTCTCGAACAATTTGCTGAAAAGTTGCAAAGTGACTGCCAGCAATAGGCGATCTTGGCGGTTCAGTCCAAAGTATGTTTTGGATGAGGACTATACCAAATACTGGGCAACGGAAGACGACATCCATCAAGCCGAACTCATCTTCGAATTCCCTGAAACTACTGCCTTTAACCGCCTATTATTTCAAGAGTATATTCCATTAGGTCAGAATGTTGAAGCATTTTATTTGGACTATTACTTTAAAGATAAATGGTTGCCCATCGAAGTGGACGAACCAACGACCACTATCGGATACAAGCGACTTGTTCGTTTTCAGACTGTTAAGGCTGATAAATTGAGAATTAGGTTCAAGGTCTTCAAGGGCACGTTGTGTATCAATCGAGTGGGAGCATATTACATATAAGACGCGAGACACGAGACATGGAGTTTGTCCTGTGTCCCGAAGTCCCGCGTCCTGTGTCATAAATTTTATTTCATTATGATTGAACATCATCCATTAGAGCCATTCCTTCCCTCAAATGCAAAGGTCTTATTCCTAGGCAGTTTTCCTCCGCCGAAGAAGCGTTGGTGCATGGACTTTTTCTATCCCAATTTCATCAATGACCATTGGCGCATCGAAGGACAAATTTGGTTCGGCGATAAGAATCATTTTGTAGATACTGATCACAAGTGCTTCAAAAAGGATGAAATTGCAGCTTTCCTCAATGAGAAAGGTATTGCCTTCTTCGACACAGCTACAGCAGTCAAACGGCTGAAAGACAACGCCTCAGACGCCTTCTTGGAGATCGTGGAACATACTGATATCGAAGCACTTTTGAAGCAGATGCCGTATTGCCATACCATTGCCACGACGGGTGAAAAGGCCACTGCAGAAGTGTGTGCTTTTTATAAAACCGCATCAATACCGTCTCCTAATAGCAAAATTACATTGAGAGAAGGACTTACCTTGTATCGGTTGCCGTCCTCCTCTCGTGCTTATCCGCTGGCTTTCGACAAGAAAGTTGAAGCCTATCGGATGATGTTTGAATCCATATTTGTTTAGAAGCCTACGCTGATGCCGGCCATGAAGTTGATGCCGGGTTGTTGCAAATAGGCACGGCTGTGATAATAATAATTGGTGGTCTCAGAAGTGTAGTCATCCACCCAGTCGCCAACCCAGGCATTGAGGCGGTATTGGTGATTGGTAAGGTTGTTTAAGGCAAGATTAAACCTGACTTCAGCATCCTTTACCTTCCAAGTATAAGAAGCCCGCATATTCAGCAGAAAATAGGGATCAAGAGCGTAGACTTCGCGCGAAGTGTTGTCGCAGTACTGTTTGCCCACGTACTTGCCAATGATTTGCAACTTGGTATTCTTGAAAGGCTTGAACGTTGCAATGGCAGCTCCTACTATGTTGGGCGAGAATGAAAGGTCGGTGCTCTTTGTGTAGGTTGTCATGGTGCTGTCGCCATCGCAGAAATCGGTAAAAGTGTAATCAAGAATCTTATTTTGGCTCAAAGTGACATTTCCGTCAAGGCTAAACCATTTCGTGAATCTGTAGCCTGCAACAAGTTCAACACCAATACGATACGATTTGTCCACATTCTCCATCAGTGCGTAACCCGTTGAGCTCAAGTCGCCGGAAGGGGTGAGTTGGTCTTTATAGAGCATGGCGTAAAGGTTGCCTTGTAAAGTAAAGTTCGTTTTCTTCAAACCATAACCCAACTCCAGGTCGATCATGGTCTCAGGCTTGATTTCCTCGTCGTTCTCAATAGCGTCTTTGATGTCGGAACGTGTAGGCTCGCGGTTCACCATACCTGCTACGAAATAGAGACGGTTTTCGGAGTTGATTTGGAAGTTGGCGCCAAGTTTCGGATTGAAAAACAGATAGTTCTCGTGATAAGGAATGCTGTCAAAGTTGTCGTCCATGCCAGAGAGGGTGTAGTCAATGAAGCGCATTTGCAGGTCGCCATAGACATTAAAACGTTCCGAGAAGTCGTAGTTGAGTTTCAGGAAGGTAGTGTTGTCGTGCTTCTGGCCACGGTTGCGGTACCATTCGTAAGGCTTTTCCTCGCTGACTTCGAGAGGATTGACACCGTCAAGGCTCAAATTGTCTTGTGCCCAAATGAGGTTGCCGAAATGCCAGCCGTCATAATATAAATAGGTGTCGCCCAATGAGGCGGAGAATCGGTTTCCTTTATAGGCAACTGACAGCATGCCAGTATATCCGTTGTTGTCCATCTTCTTGCGGTGGATGAAGTCGCTTTTCTTATATGGGTTATTGGAATATGGATTCTCGGTGATAATGGTGTCACCATAATTTGATTGATTGATAGAAATCAATGTGTCAGGTTTCCAATTTAGTAAATCAGCTTCCCAGTACATGCTGTTCAGGCTATACAATCCATATACCTTCCCAGGCTTTTTGTTGTCTTTGTATTGCTCATAGTAGCCGTCTCCATGAGTGTAGTCGAAGGCGGCGTTCAAAGTCCAATGCTCGTTTGGCTGGAACGAATAGTATAGCTGGTAGTGGCGTTGGTTGTAGTTGTCGGTCTCGTTGTCATAGTAATGCAACTTGCCGAATTCATCGTAATAGGCGCCTGTGCCGTTGAAGGTTGGGTCTTGGTCAAGGTCTTCGGCGGAGGCACCATCCCATGTGATGCCGGTTTTTTGATGTCCCATAATGAACACAGCCTTCAGCAAGGAGCGTTTGCCATACCATCCGCCGTTGAGGAAAAGGCTTTGTTGGTCGGCCTTACCGTTGCGGATGAATCCGTCGCTATTAAGGCCGTTGTAGGCCATATCGAATGAGAAACCATTCTTGGTGCGTCCCGTTCCTGCAGTGACACCGTATTGCCTTGTGTTGAACGAGCCGTAGGACAAGTCGGCTTGAGCGTAAGGTTTAGGAGCTACTGTGAAGGTCTGCAGGTTCATGGCTCCGCCAAAAGAGGCCGATCCGCCATTGGATGCACCCACACCACGTTGCAGTTGAACACTTTGCGCCATGCCACTGAGGTTGGGGATGTTGTACCAAAACACAGATTGGCTTTCGGGATCGTTGAGGGTGATACCGTTGATGTTCACGTTGATACGAGTGGCATCCACGCCACGGATGCGGAACGAGGTGGCACCCACCATGCCGTTCTCTCCACTGACGACTACCGAAGGCTCTAACTCAAGTTGGTAGGGCAGAGAAGGCAAGAGTTTGATTTCCTGCAGCTTTTCGCGGCTCATCTCCGAGGTGGTCATCGGAGTTTTGGAATCGGCATAAGAACTGTTGATGACAACCTCTTTGAGGTTCAAAGTGTCATACACAACGCCATTAACGGCCATGGTTTGTGCATGAAGACCTGTCGCCAACATGGTGGCGAAAGCGAAAAATAAAGTTTGTTTTTTGAGCATAACTCGTTGATTTAATAATGTTTGACTTCAAGACTTCGAGACTTCGAAACTTCGAGACAAAACCAATTGTCCCGCAGACCCGCAGACCCGCAGTCATATTAAATCAAAAGAGGAATGGTGAGGAACTCGATTCCCTGTATCGGCATTATCCGTTTCAGGTGCAAAGGGTTTGATCTCAGCCTGTCTTTCATCCCGCGAATGCGGGAAAGGCACCCCCAATTGATGGCGCAAAAATAGTGATTTTTTCTTTTGTGAGCCTAATGGGAAAAATAATCGGCATCAAAACTTCAGTCTTAGCGAGACTTCCGACATGATGTCGTGCTTTTTGTAATTGTCGGAAGGAACACGGCTACGGTATTCGTACGAGAAAGCCAAGTCAAGAAACAACTTTTTCGTGATTTTTGTCTGTAGTTTCGTTGTACTATTGATGATATAGTCCTGAAAATCAAGTACAGAAGGCTGATAAAAGGTGAGGTTCAACAAGGTTAGATTCTCGGCAAGTCTCTGTTTGATCTTAGGTCGGATGGAGATGCGGTAGTTGTTGTTTGGAAGGGCGGTGGCATCCGTGAAGTCGGTCCAATCGTAGACAAAAGCAGCACTTATGGAATAATCACAAAATGAAGGTTTTACGTATATCCGATACTTAAAACCGACAAGTCCGCTCACTTTGAGGTCGTAGCCTTTATATTTATTGGTAATCATCTCGCAAGCCATAAATGGCGAGTATTTTCCGTATTGTAGATAATCCAGCTTTAGTCCGCCGTTGATCTCAAAATTTGTCTCTTCCCAATTCCTTCCCATGTCGTTCCTGTTGATGAGTGAACTATAAAGAAACTTATAATGGAAATCGAGGGCAATAAGGCTGTCATTACGGTTGATGGACGCGTAGTTGTTTATGTTACAATTGTTGACATTGCCACTATTAAAAGATGTGCCTAGGCCTAAATCATAGTTCCATTTGCGTTGCCCAAACAATTGTGTCGTGCCGACAACCAGTATGATGAATAGGGAAAACCGTAATGTTTTGAGGTTCATATTGTAAGTAAGTGTTTAATATTAAACTGCATATTCATTTGACTCGGGACGCGGGACTACGGGACACGGGACAAGCCAAACGTCTCGCGTCTCGCAGTCTCGTGTCTCGCGTCCATATGTAAACTAAATTTGCTCATCTACTTAATATATTATAATCCAACAAAATAAAACACATATCCGATGACGGCTGCGATAAGCGTGTTGATGATTTTCGCTTTTACGAAACTGTGTTTGCTTTCAGCCAGCAGTGGGAGAGAGGCATGCCCATCCTGGGAAATGGAACTGGCCAACAATACCGAAAACGGCACCGTTCCCGTAGCAAACAAAGTAACGAACAGCAGATGTGGTCCCGACTCAGGGATGATACCTACCAAAACGGCCAACAGAATCATCCATGGGATGTTGCTGGAAATCAGTTGCTCAAGGTCGAAATAGTGCAACCCGACTTGGATGACGAGCAACGCACCGAAAGTCCATAGGAAGATGCTCAGAAAATGCTTGCGGATGATGTGCTCCCATAAGTGTTCCTTAATGATGTGTTCGCCCGCCGTGGCAATGAACCATACCACGAAGAGGCTAACGACGGCAAAGATTAGGTTCATCCAGTACTCATCAAAAATATTTAGTTGGGTATGGATGGATTCCTCATGTTCGTGTTCCAACATACCGAAAGCAAGAGCCACGATGAACAGGATAACTCCGAGCAATAGGGCGACACGTTCCGCGCTAGCATGTTTCATGTTTCGGAACGAGGATTTCTCCACGCTTTCGCTTTCTTCCTTATGGATTTGGTAGCCTTCATCGCAACCGGCCGTACCTTTATTAATTGGCTTTGCAAACTGGTCGATGAGCAGTCCAGCACCTATGGCAATGACAAACAATACTCCCATAAGCATCAACGCTTCTTTTGGAATCATAGCAAGCATGACGAAGGCTTCGTCGCCTGACGAAGCAATCATCATGGCAATCAATGCGCCGAAACTCAACAGCTTATGCGAATACATCGACACGGCAGCGAAACCACCCATACAACCTGGGATGATGCCAAGGCCAGTGCCTAAAACGACTTGTCCGAAACGGTTTTGGCGTAGCTTTGTGAACCATCTACCATGCGAATGGATGTTAACATATTCGATCATCAGCATCATTATAATCACCAAACCGGTAATCAAAATGCTGTTTCTCAGTACATCCAAAAACAAATGCAAAAACTCGTGCATGAATCGAAAATTGAGCCGCAAAATTAAGAAATTATTATTTTTGCAGGCAAATAAGAATCCATGAAAAAAGAAGATTGTTTTTATTTGGGCAAGGTTGTCAAGACCCACGGCCTGAAAGGGGAAGTGACCCTCAAAATTGATGCTGATGACCCGTCGGCTTACATCAACATGAAGCATTTCTTTTTGGAAATCAACAAGGTGTTGACGCCATTCTTTGTGGAGAAAATCACGCCGAATGGTGACAAGTTTTATGTCACCGTTCAAGATATTAAGACGATTGAGATGGCGCAGAACTTGGTTGGGAGAACGGTGTATCTGCCCATGGAAATGTTGCCAAAATTGAGCGGCAAGCAGTTTTATTTCCATGAGATTGTGGGCTTTATGGTGGTCGACACCGAGAAAGGCGAATTGGGACCCGTCAGCGAAGTGTTGGAATATCCCACACAAGCCATCTTGCAAGTGATGAAAGACAAGAAAGAAATCCTCATTCCCATTCTCGACCAAGTGATTCAAAAGGTCGAACGCGACAAGAAAACACTGACGATTACTGCACCTGAAGGGCTGATAGACATGTACTTGCAATGATCGATGCGCGTCCTTTCCACTTCAAGCACTTCAGTCTCTACCATCACCGATCGACGATGAAAGTGGGGACGGACGCCATTTTGCTCGGTCGTTGGGTGGAAGTGAGGCCGACAGATGTGGTTTTGGACATCGGAACAGGCTGCGGATTGTTGCCTTTAATGCTATCGCAAAAAGGTGTGGCTCAAGTGGATGCGGTGGATATTGACGCGGCTTCCATCGAGGAAGCGACAATCAATTTCGAGGCTTCGCAATGGCGTGAGCATTTGAAAGCCTATTGCATCGATATTGTTGATTTCCAAACGGATAGAAAATACGATTTGGTTGTTTCCAATCCACCGTTTTTCAACCGATTCTCCAAGTGCGATTCCGAGCGTAAGAGTCGTGCGCGGCATAATGACGTGACTTTGTCTTATGAATCCTTGTGTGACGTAGCTTTCCGCTTGTTGAAACCCGATGGACGCTTTGCATTGGTGTTGCCAGTCAATGTGTCAACTGATTTTTTGAAAGTCGCCGAGAAAAGCGGCTTGTTTTTGCATAAACGCATGACCATCATTCCGATAGCCGGCCGAAAACCAAATCGCGTCAATCTGGAATTGCGACTTTCAAAACCATCTGAAATTCAGGAGAATAGTTTTGTAATTCGCAGCGATGACAACCATTTCACCAATCAATACCGTGAATATTTGAAGGATTTCTATCTGGGACTATAATCTGGTTTCCATAAACTTATGATGAAAACAAAACATGAATTGAAAACCATCTACTCACTTTTGCGAAATTTATTGCCCTCCCGCGAAAAAAAATCTCATTTTTTCTTGCTTTTTCCAAAAAAGCCGTATCTTTGCGGTGTAATTATTCACTAACCAATCAATAGGAGAGACGCTATCGAAAGATCTATACCCTTTATTAACAAGCACTTACGTTGAGTGCACAAAGAAAGGGGGACCCGATGTCCAACATAGTGAAAAG
>CAJOIF010000020.1 GCA_905234765.1 uncultured Bacteroidales bacterium | reverse complement strand
GCAGTTGCGGTTACTACTGGACGAGCGTGCTCTATGGCTTACCAAGCGATGCGGGTCGCCTTTTATTTGATTCTTTGGGCAATTCTAGCGAAATACTCAGTGAAGAGCGTGCCGATGGTCTATCTGTCCGTCCTGTGCGCTCCGCGCGCCAGAACTAACCTTTGTTCCGTACGGGCAGAACGGGCGAAGGCGAACAACTTGCTGTGCGGGGGGGGGGCGTGGGAGCGGGCACAAAGGCCTCCGTACGGCAAGTTTGTAGATGGGCAAACCTAAATTTCATATCTCCTTATAAACAAATGGGATTGTATGCCTCTTTTTCTTATTTTTGCACCTCATTTGAATTCCTATGAAAGAACTTTTGGTTCGTACGGCTTCTGGGCTTGTATTGGCGGCCATGCTGATAGGAGGCATACTTTTTTCTCCTTGGACTTATGCGGCTTTGCTGCTGTTTATTGTTGTGGTAGGCACTTTTGAGATGGCGAGGTTGCAACGGATGAACTCTGTTGATGGCATTGTGATTGGAGAGGCCTTTGCATTGGGCACTTTTGGTTTGGCTGCTTTGGTGGCCTTGGAAGTGATTGGGCAACGTTGGCTGCTTTTGGAATGTGTCTTCCTGATGATTCCTTTCCTCTATGCCTTGTTTTCTGTCAAATATGATGCGAAACCCATTTTCACCTATCTTTTTGCCACTTTCACTTTCCTATGTCTGCCTTCTTCAATGATGCTGTTCATGTATCGATCTGATTTGTTTGGTAGCGTGGCGCATCCTGGGTTGATAGTATTGATTTTCTGTCTATTATGGGCAAATGACGTGTTCGCTTATCTAACAGGCAAACTGTTGGGAAAGCATAAGTTGTTTCCTCGGATTTCTCCCGGTAAAACAATTGAGGGCAGTGTTGGCGGTTTGGTATTTACTGTAATTGCCGTTGCGGTTTTCGCCCATTATGCCGACTGGCTCCCGCTTTCTGCTGCAACGGGTATGGCGGCCATAGCTGTTGTGTTTGGCACTTTGGGTGACCTCTGTGAGTCCATGCTCAAACGTCAGGCAGGCGTAAAGGATTCTGGTAAACTCATTCCTGGTCACGGCGGAATTTTGGATCGTTTCGATTCAGTGATGTTCAGCGTGCCATTTATTTTCGTTTATTTGTTGCTGCTATGAAAATACACAAAAGACTACACGAAGAGGGGACGATAGCCATCTTAATAACCCTTGCTGTCATTGCGGCGGTTACGTTTCTTGTCAATTGGTTCTGGCTTTCGCAAACAATTTGGCATTACCTCCTTTATACGTTCTTTATGGTGGTGCTTGTTTTGACCGTCCGCTTTTTCCGTGTTCCCATTTGGCGAAAAACAACTTTGGAGGAAGATGCAGTGCTTTCACCTGCTGATGGAAAAGTGGCTGCTAATGAGGTGGTTATGGAGAACGAATACTTTCATGAGCAACGTCGTCAGATTTCCATTTTCATGTCAATTTACGATGTGCATATCAATTTCTTCCCATTCGATGGAGAAGTTACCTATTATAAATACCATCCTGGAAAGTTTTTAGTGGCATTTAATCCCAAGTCATCGTCTGATAATGAACACAATACGATTATTCTGAAGGACAAGAAGGGCCGTGAAATCTTGGTGCGGCAAATTGCTGGGTTTGTGGCACGGCGTATTGTCTGCGACCTTCATCCTGGCGATGAGTCCGTTGTAGGTGAGGAATTGGGTATGATTCGTTTTGGATCTCGTGTGGATGTTTTCCTTCCTTTGGATGCCGAAGTCAAGGTGAAAATTGGGGATAGGACGGTAGGGAAGGAGACCGTCTTGGCGAAGTTAAGGTAATCCTAATACTCTGTGTATCTGTAAGGAGAGTCGCCATCCTGGGCTTTTCATCACGGCTTCAACACAAGCTTTCATATTGGCTTGGTGTTGTTTTTCGTCTTCACAAAAACATGGCTGCAAGAAACGGTGTTTGGCTTCAATTGCATCGTATTGCGCCAAGTCTTGACCGAGAAAAATCACTTTCAGTTCGTCGCAATTTCTTAAAACACAAGGCTCTAAATCGCCGCCTTCAAAAACTGTTTTCGGAGAAAGCGTCACCCAATCCAGATTGGCAGGCAAAGGTCGTGTGCCGTTGGTTTCGATGGCGATTTGCTTACCTGTTTTCTGTTTCAACTCCTCGACGAATGCCTCATCAATGAACAAGGATGGCTCGCCGCCAGTCAGAACAACTAGCGTAGCAAGTGGATACTTATTGACTTCATCCACGATCTCTTGCAGCGACATCATCGTGCCTTGATGGTGTTGTGTGTCACAAAACGAGCAGTGTAGGTTGCATCCGCTGAAGCGCACAAAGACGGCAGGCGTTCCCGAGTGGTAGCCTTCGCCTTGCAGGGAGTAGAATATTTCGTTAATCTTATACATGACTTCGGGACTTCGAGACTTTGGGACTTCGGGGCGACAACTCGCAGTCCCGTAGTCCCGTAGTCTCGTGTCTATTTAATCAAAGTTTTGTGGTGCGTCATCCTTGATGTAGGAGGCTTTATTGTCGCGCGACTCCCATACATCGGCACGGTAACAGTTCGGGACGGTATCCACAATCCATTTGGCCAAGTTCTCGGCGGTGGGATTGAAGTCCAGCACATCGTTGATATTGGTATGGTCGATCTTGCCGTGAACCAGTCGCTTGATCTCGGTGAAGTCGCACACCATGCCATTGCTGTCGAGTTGTGCAGCGCGGCAATACACATTGATTTTCCAGTTGTGGCCGTGAAGGTTCTCACATTTGCTCTCATAATCAAGGTAGAGCTGGTGGCAGGCTGATATTTCTAGGGTTTTTCGGACGTAATACATTATTGTTGATTGTTGATCGTTTAATTGTTGAATTGTTGGTCGTAGAGACGCAATGCATTGCGTCTCTACAATTCGTATTCGGTTTTGTCGTCAATGCCTGCAGCGCGGAGGGCTTCGATGCGTTCGCGGCAAGTACCGCATTTGCCGCAGTGCTTCTCGCCGCCCTTGTAACAGGAATAGGTTTCGCTGTAATCCAGACCCATGGCTTTGCCGTGTTCAGCAATTTCTTTTTTACTCAAATTGGTGTATGGCGCAAACACCGTGATATTCTCGTAGGTTCCTGCCGACATGGCCTCCGACATGGCCTTGACGAAATCAGGGCGGCAGTCGGGATAGATGGAATGGTCGCCGGCGTGGTTGGCAATCATCACGCGCTTCAGGCCATTGCTCTCAGCGATACCCGCAGCGATGGCGAGCATGATGCCGTTACGGAAAGGCACCACCGTCGATTTCATGTTCTCATCGTCGTAGTTGCCTTCAGGAATGTCGGCGGCGGTCATCAGCAGGGCGCTCTTGAAATAGCGGTGCATGAATTCCAGCGGAATGACGATGTGCTTGATACCCAAGCGTTGGCAATGCGTCACGGCACAGACACGCTCGCGACCGTTTTGCGTCGAGCCGTAGTCGAAGGTGATGGCCAAGGCGATGTCATTCTTGTATTCGTAAAGCATCGTCGTGGAGTCCATGCCGCCCGATATGATAATCACCGTGTCTTTCATTTTGTCATTGTTTTGTAGAGACGCAATGCATTGCGTCTCTACCATTTTACGAATTATGAAAATTATTCAACAGGCGTTGCTTCACCATGTCTTGATGTTCTGCATCGCCGTAGTTGGCGAAGGGTTTGATGGAAATGCCGCCACGTGGATTGAACAAGCCGATGACCTCCAAGTATTTGGGATCCATCAGTTTGACTAAATCCTTCATGATGATGTTGACGCAGTCCTCGTGGAAGTCGCCGTGGTTGCGGAAACTGAAGAGATAGAGTTTCAGGCTCTTGCTCTCTACCATCAAGGTGCGCGGGATGTAGTTGATAATAAGGTGGCCGAAATCGGGCTGGCCCGTCTTGGGACAGAGCGAGGTAAATTCGGGACAGTCCAAGGTCACGAGATACTCGTTCTCTGGATGTTTGTTCTCAAACGTCTCCAGCACTTCGGGCGTATAGTCGTAATTGTACTGCGTGTTTTGGTTGCCCAGCAGCGTCACACCTTTTAGCTCTTGTTCGTTTCTTGACATGCGTTGTTATTTTGGCTGCAAAAATAATAAAAAAACTGTAGGGCTGTCATACTATGGCAGCCCTACAAATGTACCATATTGATTTTTCAACACCCCTGCGTAGCCCGCTCCAGTCGTTTCATAATCGAGAAGATGAACACGGCTGAGAGGAGACAGAGCACGACGAGTACGCCCCAGACCATCCAGAGCGGCATTCCGGTGCCCCAGATGCGGGCGATGACGCTGGTGAGATAGTTGCCGATGGCTGTCACGCAGAACCATAGACCCATCATCATGCCCTTGTACTTGGGCGGGGCCACCTTCGTGACGAAGGAGATACCGATGGGACTCAGCAGCAACTCAGCGAAGGTCAGCACGAAATAGGTGCTAATCAGCCAATTGGGCGAGACCAAAGTGCTACTCACACCACCTTGTGCCTTCAGCTCGGCAGGACTGGCCAAGGGGAAGGAACAGATTACCAAGATGAGGAAGCCTAGTGCAGCCACAATCATGCCCAAGCCAATCTTGCGCGGCGAGGATGGCTCCTTGCCTTTCTTCGCCAAAGCACCGAAGACCGCCATTGAGACGGGTGTCAAGGCGACAACGAAGAACGGATTAAACTGCTGGAACTGCTGCGGCAAGATGTTGATGGGGTCGGGCATTACTCTATAGATTGTCCAAGCCATTATCCACAGGAAGGTCGTAACACCAATACATATTCCCCTATTCATCGGCTTGGTAGCCTGAATTGCGCCGAACAAGGTATAAATCGAAATGGCCACGAGGGTCAGCGACCAGATGTTGAAGCCAAAACGGGTGAAGCCCGATGCCGTGCTTTGCGTGTAGTCGCGGGCGAAGTAGGTCAGGCAAAGACCGGCCTGCTGGAACGACATCCAGAAGAAGATGACCACGGCGAAGACCATCACCAAGGCCGTGATGCGCTCGCGGGTCTGCTCCTTGGAGAGTTCCACCACATTCACCGTCGTGCTTTCCATCGCCTTGGCCTGCTTGGTATTGACATCCGCGTGCTTGAACCACTTGCGGCAGCTCAGATAAATTGCCATAGAGAGAATCAGCGAGAGGCATGCCACGCCGAATCCATAGTTGTAGGCTCCCGACAAGGCATCAATGTAGTTGTTGGCGAAGCCCGCCAGATTGTTGATGTCGCCACCTTGCTGAACGGCCAATGCCTCAAAGGTTGATAATGCTTCTGGTGTGATGGTACCATCCAAGTATTGGTGTGCCAACGAAGGAATCTGCGGCACATAACTGAAGCCCGCTTTTCCCAAGAACAAGTCCGTGACCTTGGTGGCGGTAATGGGCGCGAACATCGAACCAATGTTGATGGCCATGTAGAACAGGCTGAATCCGTTGTCGCGGAAAACACTGTATTTGGCCTCGTCGTAGAGGTTGCCCACCATCACCTGCAGATTGCCCTTGAAGAGACCCGTGCCGATGGCAATGAGAGCGAGGGCGGAGAACATGGTGACTTTGGCCGTTTCTGTAGCCATTGGGACTGCCAGCAAGAGGTAGCCCAGAAACATTACCACGATACCTGACCGCACCATCTTACCATAGCCGAAGCGGTCGGCCAGCATACCGCCGATGAGGGGCATGAAATAGACGCATCCGAGGAAGATGCCATAGATATTGCCTGCCTGCGCCTCGTTGTAGCCGAACTTGGCTTGCAGGAAGAGCACGAAGATGGCCAGCATAGTGTAGTAGCTGAAGCGTTCACCTGTGTTGGCTAATGCGAGGGCGTAAAGCCCTTTGGGGTGTCCTTTGAACATAAGTTGTCAGTTGCTAGTTATCAGTTAAACGATAAAGGCTTGCTTGCGCAAGCCCTTATCATATTGAGATTTTGAGGTTTATTCAGTCACTCTTTCAAGCCACTTCACCATGCCGAACATGACCGCCATGGAGACGAGGCAGATGGCGAGGAACACGCCCCAGCACTTCCAGATGTCCCAAGCGTTGAGCATGATGGGGCCAACGAAGATGAAGAGGTTGCCGATGGCCGTGGCACCGAGCCACAAGCCTTGGCAGAGACCCACCATGTGACGCGGGGCCACCTTCGAGACGAAGGACAGACCCAGCGGAGAGATGAACAACTCAGCCACAGTGAGGAAGAAATAAGTCACAATCATCACCCACGGAGCGGCCTTGGCAAGACCTTCAGAAACCATCGTAGCGGCATCCATAGCGCGGAAGGCATCGCCCGAAGGATAACCCTTCACGATGGAGAAAATCATCAAGAAGAGGTAGGCGCAACCAGCGAGACCCATACCGTAGGCAATCTTGCGAGGGGTGGAGACGGGTTTGCCCTTACGAGCCAGCACAGCGAAAATGCCCATGACCAACGGGGTGAGGATAATCACGAACAAGGGGTTCAAGGCTTGCCAGATTTCGGGAGCGATGCTCGACGAATCGACGAAATCGCGGGCGAAGACCGACAACGACTGGCCATTCTGGTGGAACGAGAGCCAGAAGAACACGGCAATACCCAACACGGCAAACAAAGCAGCCATACGCTGTTTGATTTCCTTAGCCATAGCAGCCTTCTCCTCGGCAGTGTAGCCAGCGGTCTCGGCAGCCACCTTCTTGGCGGGTTGCGGGAACTTGTTCTTTTGCGTGAAGAAGATAATCAGCGAAATCAGCATGGCGGCCACCGACACGAAGAACGAGAAGTGAACGCCTTGGTTGAAGGTCAGGATGTAGTCGGAGCAGAACTGCACCAGATTGTCTCCGTAGTTGGCAGTCGGAAGCACAGAGTTAGCCATTGTTTCGGTGAACTTCTGCGTCACTTGACCGTCGGCGAGATACTGGTGGCACAGGGCCGACATGTCGGCGTTATAGATGAAGTTGTGTGCCTTCAGCCACCACTCACGCAGCATGGGAGCCACGAAGGGGGCAATCACGCCACCGATGTTGATGAACACGTAGAAAATCTGGAAACCGCTGTCGCGCTTGTCCTTGGCCACAGCTAAAGCCTCGGGGCCTTTCTTGGCGGCCTCGGCTTCGAAGTTGTCATACATCTGGCCGACGAGTGCCTGCAAGTTGCCTTTGAACAGACCGTTACCGAAAGCAATGCAGAGCAATGCAAAGCATGTGAAGATGAGGATACCCATCCATTTCCCATTACCGTCGGCGATGATGCCCTGAGCATCCTGACTGAACAACGGAATGGCCATGCCCACATAACCCAGGGCCATGATAATCAAGCCCCATTGGATGGTGCGGTGGTAGTTTTGGGTGCGGTCGGCGATGATACCGCCCACCAGACTCAACACATAAATGCCGAAATAGAACACCGAGTAGATTACACCAGCGGTGGCATCGGGCAGTCCGAATTTCGACACGATGAACAGCAACAGGATGGCGTTCATGATGTAGTAGCCAAAACGCTCGCCCATGTTACTTAAAGCGGCTGCAATCAAGCCTTTAGGATGTTCCTTCTTGGCCTTTGAGAGGTAGAAAAGCAGGAACGGGATGACCACTGCAAGGATGCAGATGAAGATCACCATTGTGACGTTGGTTTGTAGTAATACCATAATTTATGAATTTAATTGATGATAGATTTCAATAAATTTCCAACAGCGGACAAAGATAGGGAAAATTGTTTTGCGATTACAAAAACAACGAAAAAAGTCTGCGGATACGCGAAAAATCACTACTTTTGCGCTTCATTTTTTACGACTATGGAAATCAGCAGCAAATACAGCCCTTCGGAAGTTGAAGGCAAATGGTACGAGCATTGGATGGACAAGAACTATTTCCACTCCATGCCCGACGAACGCGAACCCTATACCATCGTGATCCCGCCGCCGAATGTGACCGGTGTGCTTCACATGGGCCACATGATGAACAACACGATCCAGGACATCCTGATTCGCCGCGCCCGTATGCAGGGCAAGAACGCCTGCTGGGTGCCCGGCACCGACCACGCCTCCATCGCCACCGAAGCCAAGGTGGTGAACAAGCTGGCACAACAGGGTATCAAGAAGACCGACATTGGCCGTGAGGAGTTCCTCAAGCACGCTTGGGATTGGACCCACGAGCACGGTGGCATCATCCTCAAGCAGTTGCGCCGCCTCGGCTGCTCCTGCGACTGGGAACGCACCTCGTTCACCATGGATGACATCCGCTCGAAGAGCGTCATCCGCGCTTTTGTGGACCTTTATAATAAAGGCTTGATTTACCGCGGCGTGCGCATGGTCAATTGGGACCCCAAGGCCCTGACCGCTTTGAGCGATGAGGAAGTTATCTTCAAGGACGAACATAGCAAGTTATTTTATCTCCGTTACTATCTCCACGAAGACGACGGCACGGGTGCCACAGGTGCTGAAGGCGAGATCATCCACACCGACGAGCAAGGTTGCCGCTACGCAGTGGTGGCCACTACGCGTCCCGAGACCATCATGGGCGACACGGCCATGTGCATCAACCCAGCCGACCCGAAGAACCAATGGCTGCGCGGCAAGAAGGTCGTGGTGCCGATGGTCAACCGCGTCATCCCCGTCATCGAGGACGATTATGTCGACATCGAGTTCGGCACGGGCTGTCTGAAGGTCACTCCTGCTCACGATGTGAACGACTATATGTTGGGCGAGAAGCACAACCTGCAGAGCATCAACATCTTCAACGACGATGCCACTTTGAGCGAGGCCGCTGGAATGTACATCGGCATGAGCCGCGAGGACTGCCGCAAGCAGATCATCATCGACATGAAAGAAGCCGGTCTGTTGGAGAAGATCGAAGATTATAATAATAAGGTGGGCTACTCTGAGCGCACCAACGTGCCGATTGAGCCGAAACTCTCCATGCAGTGGTTCCTCAAGATGGAACACCTCGCCGACATTGCGCTGAAACCCGTCTTGAATGGCGACATCAAGTTCTATCCCGCAAAATATGTCAACCTCTATCGTCACTGGTTGGAGAACATCAAAGACTGGTGCATCAGCCGTCAGTTGTGGTGGGGTCATCAGATTCCAGCTTACTACCTGCCCGAAGGCGGTTTTGTGGTGGCCGAGACACCCGAAGAGGCCTTGAAACTTGCCATTGAGAAGACTGGCAACAACAACTTGACAATGAAAGACCTGCGTCAAGACGACGATGCTTTGGACACTTGGTTCAGCTCTTGGCTGTGGCCTTTGTCACTCTTCAACGGCATCCTTGACCCCGACAATGCCGAGTTCAAATATTACTATCCCACCAACGACCTCATCACCGCACCCGATATCATCTTCTTCTGGGTGGCCCGTATGATTATGGCTGGTGAGGAATACCAGAACGAAGTGCCATTCAAGAACGTGTATTTCACGGGTATTGTTCGCGACAAATTGGGCCGCAAGATGTCCAAGTCGTTGGGCAACTCTCCCGACCCGATTGAGTTGATCGACAAATTTGGTGCCGACGGTGTGCGCATGGGCATGATGCTCAGTGCCCCTGCCGGCAACGACATCCTCTTCGATGAGTCGCTATGCGAGCAAGGCCGTAACTTCTGCAACAAGATTTGGAACGCCCTCCGTTTGGTGAAAGGCTGGAACGTGGACCAAAACGCCGCCCAACCCGAGGCCGCCAAGATGGCTGTGAAGTGGTTTGAGGCACGCTTCAACCAAGTGCTGGCCGAGACCAACGACAACATCGACAAGTACCGCCTGAGCGATGCCTTGATGGCCATCTACAAGCTCACTTGGGATGATTTCTGCTCATGGTACCTCGAGATGGTGAAGGCTCCGCAAGGCCAGGGCATCGACCGCGTGACCTACGACGCTACTATCCGTTTCTTCGAGAACCTGATGCTGTTGCTGCATCCCTTCATGCCGTTCATCACCGAGGAGATCTGGCATGCCATCGCCGAGCGCAAGGATGGTGACGACATCATCGTGGCACAGCAGCCGCGCTTCGACAAGCTCAGCGACCAGGCTGCTGATATCCTGAAACAATTCGAGTTCACGCAAGAAGTCATCAACAACGTCCGCAAGGTCCGTTCCGACAAGAACATCGTCAACCGCGAGGCCATCCAACTCGTGGTGAAGGGCAATGCCAACAAGGACTTCGACTGCGTCATTGCCAAGCTCTGCAATGTGAGCGAGGTGAGTTATGTGGCTGAGGCTCCCGCCGATGCCTTCGGCTTCATCGTGGGCAGCACCGAGTTCTTCGTGCCGCTCACCGGCAGCGTCGATGTCGAGGCCGAAATCAAGAAACTGGAAGAAGAGTTGAAATACGCTCAAGGCTTCCTGAAGAGCGTTGAAGCCAAGCTCTCCAACGAGCGTTTCGTGAATGGCGCTCCTGCTGCCGTGGTGGAGAAGGAACGCAAGAAGAAAGCCGACGCCGAAGCTAAAATTGCTGTGATTGAGCAGCAGCTGGCGGGGCTGAGGAAGTGATTATTCAACAGCAAAACATATTCGGGCTTCATCTTTTGTTGGTGAAGCCCGTTTTGTGTTAATCTCTATCCTTCATCGAATTGCTGCTTTGAACAATGGCAAATTTCCGTTTCAAACGCAAAAATGGTTTTTCGTAAAACTGATATGAGACCCATGCTAAAGCGATGGTTATGGATGTAATGCCAATGTATATTATTATTCTTTGGGTTAATTCTGACAAACCGATGTCGAACAAACTATACCATCTCGAGAACAGGTATATCAAAATCGGGTGAATGACATATATTCCATAAGAAATCTTTCCTATGAAATCAAAAAATGGTATCTCAAGATTAATAACAAATGGTTTATCTTTTAACTGACTCATAATTACCACTAATGAAATCAAGGCCACATATTGAGTGCGAAATGGTGCGGGAATATAGTCACAATAGAATTGTGAAGTCAGCAATAACACCCAAGAGACGGAAGTTACAAACTTGTTGAACATAATGTTGCAAAATACTTTGTCCTTTCGATAATAAAGAATAGCTCCAATTGCTCCAATCATCATACAGTCAAATCTTGTGACTGAGAAAAACCTGTACGCCCAGCATTTCCCATATAACTCCAGACTTCCATACTTGCATACGAGCCATAAACAACAGATTATTATTGCCACTTTAAGCAACCGTTTCTTGCTGTATTTTGCCAGCCAAGGCCAAAACAGGTAAAACTGTTCTTCAACTCCGATGCTCCAGAAGTGGACTATTGGCCATAAACCGTTTGCTGTACAAAACGGGATGTTCGCCGCAAAGAAAATATAGTACCATAATCTATGGTCTATGATTTCTTCTTGCTTTCCTAAAACAAATAATACTGCAATTACAAACAATATGTATCCGTAATAAATTGGCCAAATTCGTAGAATTCTACGAAGATAAAACTTTGGAATGTCAATAGTTTGGGTCTTATTCTTCTCATTAATTAGCAGATACGTTATCAGGAATCCGCTGATGACAAAAAACATAGTCACTCCGTCAGCGATGAGTGAGAAACCTCCACCTTGAAGTTTGCCCCAATGTCCAAATGTATCTTGAAAAACATGTCCCCACAAGACTGTTATTGCTGCCAAAGCTCTGAGCCCATTCAATCCTGGTAAATGAATTGCTTGTTGTATTGCTTCATTCTGATGGTTCATAGTTGCTGCTTTATTCTGAACTTTAGCAACTCGTTTCTTGCATCAGAAAAGGCGTTCACCATTTGTTGATTGCCTATATCCAGAATCGAGGCTCGGCAAAGCCTATGTAGTAATATAAGCGCAAATAGTTCACGCCTTAGGCGCGAACTCCAGCTCACTTATTCTCACTACATATTGAAATTTTGCCGATTTCGATTCTGAGAGAACAAGGGCGTAAAGTCCTGTTTTATACTATGTCAATTAACCTATTTATATCTATAAATCGTTCTTTTGAAATTATCTGCCAAAAATAGTGATTTTTACTATTTGAATAAAAGACATGCCGCATTTTTCAATTTTTTCCGCAGAAAATCCACAGATAAGTCGTACAACTCTGCATTACGCAGATTACCTGTGTTGCGAAAGCAAATAATCATAGAGCATCGACGGAGAGAGTACCAGAGGATGCTCAAGTTCCGCTTCTATAAAATCTTTTTCACCTGAAAGGATTATGTCGGCATTATGGAAAAGGGCATCGCTCAAAACAGGAATGTCTTTTGCATCACGTAGATTACTAGGCAACCCTTTCACGCCTGAATCCAGCCAAATCCTTTAGCATCTCATCTTCAGAAGTCCAGCCTTTATCTTCAGCAAACATGCCTTGTATTTTTCCAAGTATAGCCTTGGCCGATGTACTCTTTTCATCAGCTGATTCATTCTGCTGCCTATGCCGCATCAGTTTCAGCAAATACTCCATCACATAAAGTTGTTCAGCGTATGACAATCCCGCCAACTGGTTTTCAAATGTTTTCATCTCTACTGCTGACATAATTCCTCCTTTTTGTTATCAAAACGCAAAGATACATATCTTTTATCACACATACATCATGTTTGAACAAATCATGCAAAAAAACGTTTCTCCCCTGCTCATCCAAAAAGCCGAAATCAAGATTGCTGTGATAGAACAGCAACTGGCGGGGCTGAGGAAGTGATTTATCACGCTGATAGAGACGGTGCATGCACCGTCTCTACGATTTTATCCACGAATAAACGAATAGCGGAGATTCATTGTCTCCGCTATTCGTGTTTCTACGGTTCAAAACGCTGCCGCAATTTTTCGAATAAGCTTCATAATCTCGATGACAACAATTTTGGTAATTTCTTTTCATCCCGACGATTGTCCCAAATGGCTATAATTCTGATTTCACTATCAGTTACAAGATAGAAAATGCGGTTATGCCATGAATGCAAGACATGGAATGGCAAATATCTTTCATCCTTTGTGCCAAGAAATGGATTCGCCGATAAGGTGTCCACCCTATTCATAATGCCTTCGACAACCCTATCAGCCACTTTATCGCCAAACATTTCCAACACCTTCTCACCTATCGAAGCCAATTCTTCAAGAGCTAATTCATGCCAAATGATTTTCATACCGATGCATCCTTGACATTACTCTCTCGTAAACTTCTTCATGGGGTATACGAACCGAAGGGTCATTTTCCATCTCGGCAGCACGACGATTCAGTTCCTTCAGCTCGTCCTCAACCGACATGTCCGAAACTGTGTTTGGCATCACCAATGACAAAGCATAAGAATAAATCAACTCCGTCAGTTCCTCCTTGGAATAAAAGCCGCACGATGGCAGTTCGATGTCAATTTTTACAGTATCCATTGTTTTCGTATTTGCTGCAAAAATAAACAAAGTTTTTGAAACAGACCATAAAATTCTCCAACGAACACTTCGTGAATGGCGCTCCCGCCCCCGTGGTGTAGGAGGAACGCAAGAAGAAAGCCGATGCCGAAGCCAAGATTACTGTCATCGAACAACAACTGGCGGGGCTGAGGAAATAAGAAAAATGCCGCGCATTCGCGTGGCATTTTTCTTATTGTTATTTGTTTTGTTCCCAATCGTGAAAAGCACCTTCAACCTCAACTGCCGTCGTTGTACTGAACCAGCCGATGGCGTCGCAGTTGGAGAAGATGTTTGAGAAATTGGCGGGGAAGGCACCCATGACGGGATTGGAACCAACCGCCAACTTCTGACTGAAAAGAAAATACATGTAGTCTTTTGTGATGCTGACGAGTTTTAGTTTCACCGTGTCGCCTTCGTGCATATAGGATTTGTTCATAATGCCGACAGGGACTTCTATGTTTTCTTCCAGCATTTCTGGCCCGTTAAAGTAGTCGTAGTTCGCATAGCCATTCATAGGGAACAAATCGAATAGTTTCGAAGGACGGTTCTTGAATCGACTTCCGTTGAGGTAAAGCTCAACACTGTATACGATATCTGGATTCGGTAGGGGCTTGAAATAAGGACAAACGCATACTGCCGCTTCGTCATCGGCAAATGGGATGCCTTGCTCATTGAGTAATGGCAGCAATCTCAACGAGTCAATTTGGTCTATGTTGTTGGGCATATAGCTATCGGCATACATTCTTAAGGGGGTGGAGTAGAGCGAGTTTTCCTTGACGAGGACTTCCAAATGATACCAACTTTGTTTCTTTCCCGCTACGGAGTCGGTTATGTAATGGCCAGGGGCATCTGATTTTTCATGATACCAAATAGTGTCACCTCCGCCAACCAGATAAATTTCGGCCCCCGAAATCATTTCGCTTCCCTCTGCGTAAAGTTCTGCGGAATAGCATAATGTGATTTCGTGTTGCTTGTATTCGTTGCTGAAATTGCCTTCTATGACAGGTATGATATTCCCTTCTGGCAGGTCTAAGGTGATTTTTTCCGTGCATGATGTTGCCAAAAGGAACAAAGTCGGCAAGAGAAGGCCCAATTTCGCTATTTTTTTAAGCACTGGCATGATGGTCGTTTTTAGTGGTCGTCTTTGAAAATGGTTTCAATTGAAGTGACCGAGGCCGCCATAAACCAGCCGACAGCCTTTTCGGACGGCTGTATGTTGGTGTTCACATTGGCGGGTGCACCGAGCATGGGATTGCTGCCCGACGACGCTAAGATGCTATAGTAATAGTAGACATACTCGGAAGGAATGCTTTGCATCCCTACGCGGATGCGGTCTCCTACCTTCAAGTCGGATTTCTTGAAATAATATACAGGGATTTCCTTGTTTTGTGCCAACATCTCGGGACCGTTGATATCGCAGTCTGCATAACCACCAATGGGAATCATGGATTGCTGCATCAAAGAGTCAGTCAGGAGGGTGTCGTTCTTGTAAACCATGGGCATGTAAACGATGTTCGGGTCGGGAAGGCTATGGAAATAAGGGTAGACCCATTCTATCGTGTCATTGAAGAAGACGGTAGGAACGCTGTCGTTGTTGCCATTGTATGGTTTGATGACCAAACTGTCGATGTGGTCAACATTGTCGGCCAGCATACACTCCGAAAAAACATGGATAGGTTCATCATCGGCCGAATGGATGTCTACGCAAAGGCGGTAAAGCGTGTTCCTTTTTCCAGCTACAGTGTCAGTGTAGTAATGTCCTTTGTTTTCCGTATCTTCATGATACACAATGGTGTCTGTGCCGTCTGTGACGTATACCAAAGCACCTGTTATCATGCGAATTTCGTCCTGGTTGTAAAGGTCAGCAGTATAGCTTAAAATCGTTTCATGCTGCTTAAATTCATCGGAGAAATAGGCTTCTACGCCAATCATGGGGTCACCTTCTTCGGTCTCAATAATATATTCTTCCGTGCATGAGACGAGCAATAACAATCCGATATAGGCTAGTGTTAAGTGGATGTTTTTCATTTCGTTCAGAATTTGAAGTTGTACGAAAGTGAAGGCACCGCGGAGAAGAGGTACATGTTATTGGTAACGATACCGCCGTTTTCGGCTTGGTCGAAAGTGATGGCCCACGTGTTGTGGCGGGCGTAGGCGTTATAGACCGAAAGGTTGATGTCGTGTTGCCAACGCTTGTCCTTCTTGAGCTTGCCAAGCTTGCAGGTGAGCGACAGGTCAAGGCGGTGATAATCGGGATAGCGGCTCTCATTGCGGTAGCCGTTGTATACAGCGTAGGTGTGCCCGTTGATGGTATATTGTCCGCAGGGGAAGGTGACAGGTTTTCCCGTGTTGTAAATCCAGTTGGCGGCCAAGGTGAGACGGCGGGTGAGGTCGTAACTGCCCACTATGACAATGTTGTGCGGACGGTCATACGGCGAACGGTATTCTTGACCATGGCTGATCTGCTTGATGGTGCGGTAGGTGCGCGAGAAGGTGTAGGAAATCCATCCGGTGAATTTACCCTTGTTTTTTCTCACGAGGAATTCCGCTCCGTATGAACGGCCTTTTCCGGCACGTACTTCACCGTCGATGAGCAAAGACCCAAAAGTGATGGCGTTGTCCTTGAAGTCGATGACGTTCTGCATGTTTTTATAGTAAACCTCCACCGAGGTCTCGATTTTGTTGTTCAAGAAATTGCGGAAATAGCCGAGAGCGTATTGGTCGCATTTCTGTGGTTTGATGTTAGGGCTGACGGGGAACCATACGTCGAAAGGCAGTCCGCCAGTGGCCGAGGATGCAATCTGTGCATATTGTACCGTGCGCGAATAGGAAGCTTTGATGGACGACATCTCGTCGATGCGGAACATGGCAGCCAAACGCGGCTCAGGATGGAACTGCGTGTTGAAGACTTCACCTTTGCCATAGTGTATCGTGTCGGTGGGGATGTAAATGACGGAATCCATAACGTAGAAGTCCTCCTCGCCAATGTTTTGGAAGCACGACACACGAATGCCAGCTCTGAAAGTGAAGCGCGGAGTAGGAGTGAAGTCATGTGAGATGTATAATGCGTGTTCCAAGGCATTGCGCGTCACTTTTTGGGTTGAGTCGACTTGGAGATACTGTGCCAAGGCACCGCCACGGTCATAAAGCTGGCCTTGGAGGTAGCTTTGGAAACTGGAGCTGATGCCAAACTTTGTCAAGTGTTGTTCGTTCCATACCATGGCAAAGTCGTATCCGAGGCTGAGTGCATCTGTGCCAGCCTTGATGGTGAAGTCGTATGGGCTGTATTTGAGGTCAATGCCATAGCGGTAACGTGACCCAATGAGCGAAAGGTTGGAGGTGAGTCGGTCGTTAAAGATGTGGTTCCAACGGAGGGTGCCGCTGCTGTTGCCGTAGCCCAGACCAATCATTTGCTGCATCGAGAATTCATCATGACCATGGTAGACGGAGAGAAAAAGGCGGTTCTTCTTGTTCAACACCTGTGTCACTTTTGCGTTCAAGTCGTAGAAATAGATTTTGGACTTGTCGAGATCTTCGCCGAGGAATGGCAGCACAAGGCCTGCATAAGTGGTGCGTCCTGCAAGCATGATGGAGGTCTTGTGGTCGAAGGCAGGTGTTTCAACCATCAGACGGCTAGTGACGACACCGATGCCGCCCTGCATACCGAATTTCTTCGGTACTTCGTCTTTGATTTCTACGTCAAGGACAGAGGCAAGACGCCCACCGTAGTTGGCAGGAATATCGCCTTTGTATAAGGTAGCGTCTTTAATGGCGTCGTTGTTGAACACGGAGAAAAATCCAAGGAAATGGGATGCATTATAGATAGGTGCGCCGTCCAAAAGGATGAGGTTCTGGTCGGTAGCGCCACCGCGCACACTGAAACCCGATGAACCCTCGGAGGCCGACTGTACTCCCGGCAATAGTTGGATTGACTTGATTACGTCGACTTCACCCATCAGGGCGGGAATCTTCTTGATGGTGATCATGTCGAGGGTCTGCACGCTCATGGCCATGGCGGACACGTTGCGGTCTTGGCGCTCGCTGGTGACTTCCACCTCGGAGAGCGTTTCGGTTTCGGACTGCAGTTTCAAATTGATGGTCTGTGGCTTGGCCGTGACGGTGACTTTCTTCTCCAAGGTGCCGTAACCGACATACGAGATGCGCAGTAGATGTTCGCCCACGGGCAAATCCAGTTCATAGCGTCCTCGTTCGTTGGTAGTGGTACCTTGCTTCAGATGCTCCACATAGATAGAGACACCCACCAAAGCTTCACTGGTTTCGGCATCTTTGACGGTGCCTGAAATATGACCCTTTTGTTGTGCTAAGGTATTAAAACACAATCCTATAAGGCAAATAATACACAAAAATAGTTTTCGTTTCATTTTCGAAAGGTTGAAAATTCGGTGCAAAGATACAAAACTATGCGGATTAGGTGTCGGATTTATATCCCAATCGCCCCATTTTCTCTACTTGCAACGAGGCCTGTCCAAACTCCTCCGTCACTTTTCCCAAAAGCAGATAAATGCCGTCGCCTTGGAAGGGATAGCTTTTAAAAACTTGCGGAAAAAGCACCGTATCAAAAGCCTCGCCCGTGGCGTCAATAAAGGTGGCGAGGGCCATTGGCTCACCTTTGCTGGTGCGAAAGTTCTTCACCGTCACTAATTTGCCCAACATTCGATAGCGTTGCCCAACAAAGTTCAGCATTTGGCAAGCCATCAACTCGCCTCGGAAATTAGTCTTGAGTAGATCAAACCAGGTGAGAGACACGGGAAAACCGTAAAGTTCCATTTCATCGTAGGCATTTTGCAGGGCGTTCGTCTTGAAATCTGGAAACTCAAAATGCTGGTTCTCAAATTGGAAAAGCGTTTCTGGCTGCTCTTTTTTGCCATCACTCTTGCCAAGATGCGCCAGCCACAGCAGTTCGGCTTTGGGTTTTCGTGTGAAATCAAACGCGCCGCCACGAATGAGCAAAACGAGTTGCTCGATCTTGAAAGAGACTCTTGAAATGAAGTCTTCGAGGCTTGCGAAAGGCCCACGCGCCGCGCGTTCGGCAAGAAAACGCTCAACGAAATTTTGTTCAAGACCTTGCAAATGCACGAAACCCATGAAAATTGTCCGACCATTCAAGGTGGTGAGGTAATCGCTGCGATTGACGCAAGGCAGATGGATTTTCGCGCCCATGCGCCGCGCCTCGTTGAAGTAGAACCAAGTTTGGTAAAACCCACCGAAATTGTTAATCACAGCCACTTGAAACTCAAGCGGATAGTGGCTCTTCAGATAGAGGCTTTGGTAACTCTCCACCGCGTAGGAGGCCGAATGTGCCTTTGAGAAGGAATAGCCCGAAAACGACTCAATCTGCCGCCAAAGTTCGTGTACGAGGTCATCGGGATAACCTTTGGCCTTGCAGTTGTCGAAAAAGCGTTTCGTAACCTGCTCAAACTCAAACTTGTCGCGCATCTTGTGACCCATCATGCGGCGTAGCACATCGGCCTCGGCCAAGTCCAAGCCCGCAAAGTAATGCCCCACTTTGAGCACATCCTCTTGGTAAATCATCACGCCGTAGGTCTCGGCCAAAAGTTCCTTCAAAACGGGATGCTTATAATCCACAGTATCAGGATGATGGAATCGGTGGATGTATTCACGCATCATTCCCGAATGGGCCACACCTGGGCGGATGATGGAACTGGCCGCGACCAAAGTTTTATAATCAGAACAACGCAACTTGCGCAGCAGGCCGCGCATCCCCGGACTTTCGATGTAAAAGCAGCCGCAAGTTTCCGCTTTGAGCAGTTGCCGACGAATCAGTTCGTCCTGCTTCAACGTGTTAATCTGGTGAATGTCAATGTGAACACCACGGCTGCGTTCCACCATCTCCACCGCCTCACGGATGTGGGCAATGCCCCGTTGACTCAAAATGTCGATTTTCTCAAAGCCTAATTTTTCAGCGGAATACATGTCGTATTGCGTCGTCGGGAAGCCTTTCGGTGGCAAGTCCAAGGCGGCAAAATTGGTAATCGGTTCTTCCGTAATCAACACGCCACCTGCATGGATGGAGCGTTGGCGCGGGAAGTCACGGATGCGCTCGGCGATGGCGAGGATGTTGCCCCCGATTTCGCTTTGTTGGGCATAAGTCGTCGGATTGCGCTCCATCTGGTCGATTTCGCCCTTGGGCAGACCGAACACCTTGCCCAACTCACGACAGAGAGAGTTAGACTGAAAGGTGACCGTCGCACCGAGCAGCGCCACATGGTCAGGGCCGTATTTGTCAAAAATGTACTGGATGACTTTGTCTCTGTCGCGCCACGAGAAATCAAGGTCGAAATCGGGAGGACTGCTGCGCATGGGGTTGAGGAAACGCTCGAAGTACAAGTCCAGTTCAATCGGGTCCACATCGGTGATTTTCAGGCAATAAGCTACAATACTGTTAGCTCCGCTGCCCCGCCCAACATGATAGAAGCCCTGCCTGATGGCGAAGCGCACGATATCCCAAGCGATGAGGAAATAGGCGCAAAAGCCCATCCTTTCGATGATGTCCAGCTCCTTCTCGATGCGGCGGTAGGCGTTCTTGTCGTGCAGGTCGTAGCGGTACGCCATGCCGTCGAAAGCCAGTTTGCGCAGCAGTTCGCGGTCGTCATAGACATTGCCCGTGTAGGTGCGCTTGTTTTTCACGCTGTTGTCCAAGTTGATTTCGCATTCGTCCAAGATACGTTCCGCATTTTCAATGAGTTGCGTATAGAGTGCAAAGGTTGTTTTCAGCCTTTCAGGCGACAAAAGTATCTCATCGGGCGCGGCGCAAGCGGCAGGCTCAAGGCGCGAAATCAGCACGTTTTCATCAATGGCGCGCATACATTGGTGCAACTGGAAATCGTCGGCCTCGGCAAAGGTCACGGGCTGCATGGCGACCAACTTCTCAAAGGATTCGCAGTTGTACAATTTGGTCAGCTGGGAGAACCGCACACCAAGGAATTCATTCTTTTTCAGTAAGTTCGGTTTCCGTTTCCCGAAGGGATAAATCACGAAAACCTGTTCCCAATCGGGTGCCGTTTCGGGATAGGACTGCTTGCTCTTATTGTGGTTGGTCAGGAAACGGTTCAGTTCGGCGAAGCCTGCATTGTTTTTGGCCAAGGCCACATACAGCAGTTCGTTGCCGTTGCGGAACTCCACGCCGAGCACGGGCCGCACGCCTTTTCTGCCACATTCCACCACGAAATCGGCAGCACCCATCGTCGTGTTGATGTCGGTCAAAGACAAGACGGCATAGCCAAGCGCGGCGGCCTTCCCGACCAAATCCGCAATCGGCATCGTGCCGTAACACAGGCTGTTATATGAATGGACGGCGATCAACTCAATGGTTTGATTAGTTTTTAATCAAAATTTTCGCCGTAAATTTAATCAAAGTTTTTGAGATATAATCTATTTTCCAATACAAAAAATCGAATTTGTTATTTATGTTATAAATAAATACGGGGGAATTTTTTAACAATGTTTAACAAATTTTCTTGCAATGCATCAAAAATGACTTTCTACCTTTGTCGCATGATTACCAATATTAGTTCAAAGTTAAAGTCATGGAAAAATTAAAACAATTATTGTCTGTTTTAGATGCCAATTCATCTGTTGATTGCATTAAATCAACATTTTCTGAAATTGCTGATATTCTTTTGTTTAAAAGTTATATCAAGACTGCAAATAGCAAGTATAGGATTTTGGAAATAGAGTTTTACTTCAAGAACAACAACCATAATGATAATGTAACTATAGAGCGTACAGAAGATGCAGGAATGTGGTGGCTACATAATTATGGGGTTGACTTGTCTTTTAAGAGTGATGAGAACAAAAAGTTTTACGGTGGCATCCTCATAAGGAGTATCATTCCATTAATTGATACCAGTAGTAATCAATTAAACGAAGAAAAAGCAATTTATGGACCGAGAAACTGTTGTTGGTATTTGTTCTATTCTTCTGCATTAGAGCCTAATGTAGCTCCTCTAATTGTTATAAATGATGGAGTAAGCCGCCATATTGGAGAAATGGGAAGTACTACACGCCATCTTACAGGAAAACCCAAAAAGGAAGATGGTGACTATAGAGATAGCTTTTATAGATTTTATGTAAAAGGCTTGAACTTGAAAATTAAACCAAATTACAAGAAAGTATCACCTTGGAAATAATAAAAAATATGACTACTGACAATCTCACTACCACCGTCTTTTTCTCTGACCTTCTGCCAAAGAAATGCCCCATTTTGAACCAGCACATTGCTAAAGCATTGGACGAAAACGGGATTCAATATGCCTATCTTTCGGGAACCAAGGACATTTGGTGTCGCGACTTCATGCCGATTCAGGTTGAAGAAGACCGTTTCGTGTTCTTCAAATACACACCCGACTATTTGCAAGACCCTTATTATCTCCGTCTTCAAACTGACACCGAAAAAGTGTTTCGCGCAGGTACAAACCGCCTTGAACATTTGCTACAACACGCAATCACGATTGACCTCGTTTTGGATGGCGGCAATGTGGTCAAATGTGGAGACACTGTAGTAATGACAGAGAAAGTTTTCTTCGAAAACAAGGACAAAACACGCGCCGAAGTGGAAAGAATTCTGAAAGAGGCCTTCCAAAGCGACATTTTGTTTCTGCCTTGGGACCGAAAAGAGACTTTTGGCCATAGCGACGGCATTGTCCATTATGCGGGCGAGGACAGAATCCTTCTAACGAACTATGATGACTTTTCACCTTATTATTACAACCGTTTTCGAAAGGCATTGGAAAAGCACTTTGAGATTATCCCTTTGAAATATAAAGCCAAAAGGCCACACGCCCGCAGTTGGGCTTACATCAATTTCCTGCAACTGGGTAAGTTGGTTCTCGTTCCGCAATTAGAGTTTGAAGAAGACAAACAGGCTTTGGAGCAAATTGGAAACGCTTTGCCCGATTGTGAAGTGGTCGGCATACCTTCGTTGGAAGCCGTCAGAAGAGGTGGCGCGCTTAATTGTATTTCGTGGAATATTAAGGTTTAGAGTTCCTTTCTCTCTCCTTTCTTCAACTCCAATTCTCTCACCGTGCGTTCCACCACCTCTTCCAATTGGTAGGAGGACACGCCAAGCGGCTTGTTGATGTCGTGCAACGACCATTCTATAACGGTTTTGTGTTTATCATTACTCCTTCCAGCGTTCTCGGGCTGCCTCCAAACTCTTGCGAAGTTGTCGTTGCAGGATTTCTTTGGAGGGCAATTCCGTCAGATATTGCGCCACCTTGATGCCAGATTTGTCCAACTGCAATAGTTCTATCTGTTCGTCGCTTCCTTCTGTGCAAAGCAACAAACCAAGAGGCGATTCTTCTCCCGCTTCCATCTCGTTGGCCTCAAGCCAGCGCAGGTATAATTCCATCTGTCCCTTGTACTGCGCCTTGAATTTGCCAAGTTTAAGGTCGATGGCGATAAGACGATGTAGTTTCCGATGGTAGAAAAGCAGGTCGAGGTAGAAATCTTCGCCGTCAATGATCATCCGTTTCTGCCGTTCCACAAAAGTGAAGCCTGCCCCCAACTCCAAGATAAACTGCTCCAAATTTGCGACAAGGCTGTCCTCCAACGACCGCTCGCTATACATTCCCTTCAGTCCAGTAAACTCCAAGAAATAGGGGCTTTTAAACACCAAGTCTGGCGACATTTCATTGTCGTTGCGAAGCGTGGCAAGTTCCTGCTTGATCAGTTCGTCGGGTTTTTCGCTGATGGCAGTGCGCTCGTAAAGCATACCGTCAATCTTGGCTTCCAAAGTGCGTTTGCTCCATCTTTCAGAGGCCGCCATGGTCAAGTAAAACTCGCGTGCCATCGGGTCTTTGATGGGCATAACCAACACAAAATGAGACCATGACAATTGTCGCACCAGTGTTGCGACAATTTGGAAGTCGGGAAACAGTGAGGCAAATTGCATCATTCGTCGGATGCTCTTCTCGTCAAATCCTTTGCTGCCAAATTCTTGCTGCAATTGCATCGCGACTTGCGGCACAATTTGCTTGCCGTATTCTGCTCGCTTGTTGCCAAGCACATCCCTGTTGATTCGCTCGCCGATTTGCCAATACATCAAAGTCAATTCTGCATTGACATTGATTGCCACACGGCTACGCGCCTCACTGATGATTTGCCGCAAGTCGGCCACCAACGGTTGAAGGCCAGTGCTTGATTTTGTCAAAATAACATCGTCATTGTTCATGCTCTATCTGTGTTATTGATTTGCAAATATACAAAAAGGATTCTAAAAACATCAAAATGAGGTTGCCGTAATACGACAGCCCTACAGCCCAGGTTTGTAGGACTGTCACACCGTGGCAGCCGCATTATTTACCCCGCCGCCCGGTGTATAATCTGTTCCCCAAACCGCAATTTGATCTTGTCCAATGTGGCATAGAGGCTCGTCAGTTCAGCATTGTCATCAAACAAAGCCAGTTGCGGCATCCCGCTGACCAACTCACTGAAGCGTACACCCACCAGCCGAATCATCATCCGTCGGTTGTAGAGTCGGTCGAAGATGCCATTGACGGTCTGCCGCAGCACGTGGTCGAAGGCCGTGTAAGGGATGCGCTGCTGCATATCGTGCGTGTCGAAGTTGGAGTAACGGATTTTCACCGTCACGCAGCCCGTCAGTTTGCCTTGCGAGCGCAGGTCGAAGCCGAGGCTTTCCACCATCCGCGCCAAGCATTGCCGGATGGCAGCCACGTCAATCGTGTCTTGCTCAAACGTCCTTTCCTTGCTGATGGACTTCCGCTCCTGATAGGGACACACGGGCGTGCTGTCTTGCCCGTTGGCTTTCTTCCAAATGTCGAGGCCGTGCTTGCCCATCGCACGTTCCATCGCCAAGGGTGGCAGTCGGCGCAGGGTGCCGATTTTCTCCACGCCCATTGAGTGGAGCAGTGAGTAGGTCTTTTCGCCCACCATCGGGATTTTCTGCACCGACAACGGGTCGAGGAAGCTATTAATATAAGGTATGGGCACCTCCAGTTCGCCGTTGGGCTTGGCCTGTCCCGTGGCAATCTTCGCAACGGTCTTGTTTTCAGAGAGTCCGAACGAGATCGGCAGGCCCGTCTCGTGGATGATCTTTTGCCGCAGTTCATGCGACCACAGCTGACAATCGTGGAAGCGGTCCATGCCCGTCAGGTCGAGGTAATGCTCGTCGATGGACATTTTCTCATAGACGGGCGCGCTGTCGGCGATGATGTCGGTCACCAAGCGCGAATAACGGCTGTAGAGTTCCATGTCGCCACGGATGAAGACCGCCTGGGCGCAAAGTTGTCGCGCCATCCGCATCGGCATGGCCGAATGCACTCCGAAACGTCGCGCCTCGTAACTGCAAGTGGAGACCACACCACGATCCGACATACCACCCACGATGACTGGCTTGCCCACCAAGGAAGGGTTCACCAACCGCTCCACCGACACGAAAAAAGTGTCCAAATCCAAGTGCAAAATCGTCCTTTCCATAAAAATTCCTCCTTTTTTTGCCCAAAATGCTTTCATGTTCCAAAAAAGTTGTACTTTTGACGAGTTTTTAATCAAATTCTTCGCCGTAAATTTAATCATTTATTCTGATATAATGCCACAAGAACAAAAATATTTTTCTCCAAATGCATCGAATTCGAGGCAATTGGAATTTCAAGATGAGATTCCCCTGTGGGGAATGGAGGTTAGAGGTGATTCTTAACTGCGGCGGCCAGTAGAGTTACGGAAACTCAACTTGTTTTTGCCGCCGACCTACAAACAAAACAAATACTCCATTCCCCGAAGGGGAACCCCAACAATTAAACAGTTAAACAACCAACAATTCAACAATATGTATTTCAACAGCAACATCAAATTTCTCCGCAAACATCGTCGTCATACGCAAGATGATATCGCTTTCGCCCTTGGAATGAAGCGCTCCACGTTGAGCGGCTACGAAAACGGCGTTTCCGAGCCCAACCTTGAGGCCTTGGTCGCCTTCTCCAAATATTTCGGCATCGCCATCGACACTTTGGTGAAAGTCGATTTGAGCAGCATCAGTCTGAGCCAACTCTCGCAATTGGAACGTGGCTATGACGTACACCTGAAAGGCAGCAACCTGCGTGTGTTGGCTACCACCGTCAACAACGACAACGACGAGAACATCGAACTCGTGACCGAGAAGGCCAAGGCGGGCTATGCCACGGGCTTCGCCGACCCCGAATACATCAAGGTGCTGCCGACCTTCACCATGCCTTTCCTTTCACGCGACCGCAAATACCGCACCTTCCAAATCAGCGGCGATTCGATGCTGCCCATTCCTGACGGTTCCTACGTCACTGGCGAGTATGTCCTCGACTGGACCTACATCCGTAGTGGCCAGCCTTACATCGTCCTCACGCAAGACGACGGCATCGTCTTCAAGATTGTGGAAAACAAAATCGAGCACGAACACAAATTGACATTAAGTTCGCTCAACCCGCTTTATGAACCATACGACCTTGCCGCCGCCGACATCAAAGAGGTGTGGAAATTCGTGCATTACATCAGCGCGGAGATGCCCGAGCAACGCGAGAACCGCTTCCGCGAGGAACAACTCATCCAGACCGTGCAGGAACTGAAAAGGCAGGTGGAGGAGATACAGTTGAAGCTGAATATTTAATCAGCTATTCTTCTCCCAAACCTCTCATATTATTAAAATTTGCTTATTGGATTAAGCAATTTTTATTCAAAAATGCTTATTGGATTAAGCAAAATACGTATATTTGCGGCGAAATATAAACGAAGGAAACCATGGAACAATTGCAAGCACAACATTTGAGACTGCTTTCCCATGTGGATATGAAGTGTCAACGTAGTTTGATGAACGAAATCAATTGGGATGCTCGACTCATTGGGATTCGAGGAGCGCGAGGTGTAGGCAAGACGACGATGATATTGCAGCATATCAAGACGACTTACGGTTCCAATTCAACTGCTGCGCTTTATGCGAGTTTGGATCATCTGTATTTCTCTCGTCATAGTTTGTTGGACTTGGCGGAAGAGTTTTATAATCAAGGAGGACAATGCCTGTACCTTGACGAGGTGCACAAATACGAGGGCTGGAGTCGTGAAATAAAAAACATTTACGATGGCTTCCCCGAGTTGAAGGTGGTCTTTACAGGCTCTTCGTTGCTCAACATTCTCAATGCCGAGGCCGACTTGTCGCGCCGTTGCGTCAGTTATGACATGCAGGGGCTATCGTTTCGTGAGTATCTAATGTTTAAGGAGGGATTTTCGTTTCCGACTTTTACCTTGGAGGAAATACTCCAGCATCCGCTGAAAGTTGGAGAGGTGGTGTTGGCTCGGTGCCGACCTTTGCAGCATTTCACAAAATATTTACAGGAGGGCTATTATCCTTTCTTCTTACAACAGGATATTGATTATCTGACGCAAGTGCAGAAAGTTGTGAGCCTGATTCTGGAAATTGAGTTGCCACAACTCCGACAAGTGGATGTGGGTAATGTGAGGAAACTGCGCAGTTTGCTCGCCGTACTCAGCAGTGGAGTTCCTTTTGCCGTGGACATCAGCAAGATGGCACAAATGGCGGAATTGAACCGTAATACCATTTTGAGTTATTTGTCTCATCTTCATCGTGCCAAACTCATCAACCTTTTGTATAGTGACAGGTTGAATTTGAAGCGTATGCAAAAGCCCGACAAGATCTATTTGGAAAACACCAATTTGTTGCAAGCCCTTTCGCTGTCCCAAGTTGAGGTTGGCACACAACGAGAGACTTTCCTTGTGAATCAATTGGCGTACAAGCATCAGGTGGAATACGGAAAACAAGCGGATTTTTTGATTGACAGGAAATTCACAATTGAAGTAGGAGGGCAAAGCAAAGACGGCAAGCAAATCGCGGGAACGCCGAACGCATTCATTGCAGCCGATGGCATAGAATATGCTTTTGGCAACAAACTCCCTTTGTGGCTTTTCGGGTTTTTGTATTGAAACGGCAAGTGGAGAAAAATAGAAAATTTGAGTCTCATGTCACGAAACAACGAATTCTTTCATGCCTGCAAGGTCGATAATTGGTACATCTTTGAGCATACCGAATACGAATGGGACGACATCGAGGCTTGTATGCCGACAAAAACCCCAGAATCCAATGGGTGAAACTCACCGAGGAAACGGTCAAGGAATTGTTTGACTATGCGAGATACTTGGTTTACCGAGCGGATTACGATGAGTACTATGTCCTTGACGGAACGACCATTAAGGAAACTTTCAACGAAGGGAAATACACCCATGCCAAGTTGATTGAAGGGCCGGGATTGATTTGAGGCTTTGGTTTTTATGAACTTTTATATTGCTTGTGCTGCGATTCGGCACAGATAGATGCTATTTTTGCAGCGAAAAACAAACTAAATCAAGGAAATCAACAATAAATGTTCAACTAAAATCGAAAAAAATGGCACTTTGGAAAATTTCAGCAAAAGGCAATTGGAACTGGGGCACAAACAAAAATCTTGTGAAAGGCATGTTCATCGAAATGTCAACTTCTTCGACTACCCCTCCGTTGGGTTTGACCAAATATCAAGAATCCATCGCACAGGCTTTCAATACAAAGTATTCAACTAAGTTTGACAAGTCTAAAATGAGTGGTTCTTACTTGGTGTGTGAGAAGATTGGATAACAGATTAAGTCCATAGAACATTAAATGAAAGACTTATGATAAAAGAAGAATTAGAAAAATGGGCAGAGCAAGCATCTGACCTTTATAATAAGATAGGAAGCGAGAAGAACCTATCTTTTTATACACAGTCTCCTTTGGATAAACTTGTTGATAATCAGGTTGAAGTGATGATTATCGGCATCAATCCTGGTTCTGAAGGTGATTATAAAACTATGCTCACCAACAAAGCTTGGACTCATTGCAACAGCAAAATCGAAAAGATGCCGACATGGCATCTTCTCAAAGGCAACCACAATTGGATAGAATCAATGAATTGTTCTTCATGGGATTTGCATATTAACTGGCCATATTTCAAAGGTCTTATGCGATACTTTTCTCTAATTGGAGAAAGGAATATCCTCATGGATGAAACGAAGTTTGTGTTGACAAACATGACTTTCCTTAACACGAAGAACAAGAAAGATTTAAGCGATGACATTCTCCCGCAAACTATCTCACACACGGTTAAACTCATAGAGATTATCAAGCCAAAAATGATAGTGTTTTTAGCTGGTGGCGATGCGTTTGGATACTTAAACAATCTGAAGGGAGAATCCAAGTTTCAAGACCTTACAAGCAAATATCCCATCAAGAAAGTCAAAGATTCTTCCATTCATGTGGGGTCATTATGTGGAATTCCGTGTTATGGAGTCCGTCACCCTGCTTATGAAGCTGAAGAAGTGTTTTTGCAGATTTCTACATTCTTGAAATGTGTTTTTGGTCTTGAGATAAAAGACCTGCCTCCTTGCGACTATATAAATGAACAATGCAACGAAGCTGTAAAATATGTTGAAAAGGCTAAAGTGTTGAAAGATAGAATCAAGCCCGTAGTTTCGGCAACAGGGGCTTGTTCTTGGATTTACCAACATGAAGTATTGGTAATTGAACAATCTACAAGTTGGGACTCAAATGATGGAGGTTTGAAACAAACCGCAAAAATTGGGAACAATAACATTGCGATGGATCTTACACCTGTATCAAACGAGAACAAGTATTATTTAAGCGTATTTTGCAGAAACAAGGACAACTCCGCCGCTGCTATTATTTTGAAAAGACTATTGGAAAGAGTAAATGTTGAATTTCAGCCATATTTCAACAATCCTAATAGGCATCTTGTGGCAAGTTTTGATTTTGATGACGACGAAACCATCATAAAGACAATAACAGAAACGATACAAACACTCAAAAACGCTATATGTCAATCATTTAATCATTGAGATTGAATCCAACGAGCGTAATTACACAAAAAAATAGATATTTGTTTTCAGCCTGTGCAACAATTCAGCACAGGCTTCTTTTTTCTTTGCAGCGTGAAAACAGACCCAAAAAAGAAAGGAATGTCATGGAAACCAAGAAAAGAACGACCCGAAAAATGAATTTGCTGTCTGCTGTGGAGCAAGTTGTAGAACTCTCTAAAGGTTCTCGTCTCAATGATGAGTTTTACAAAATGGCAGCTCGCCCATTGAAACACCTTGCCGACAAGCTTGAACTTTCCAAAGAGCAATGCGTGATGATGGCTCTTTTTATTGACAACAGTACCAATTCAAATATTAGAATCAGCGATTTCTCTCGTTACCTTGATTGTAGCACTACCCGCGTCATCCGTTTCTTGACAGATGTCGATGAATTAGTGTGCCGTGGGCTTATTTGCAGCAATCATTCCAAACGTGAGATAACCTACCGAGTGCCATTGGAAGTGATTGAGGCCTTCAAACGTAATGAGAAATACGTACCCAAAGACTATTCGGGTCTCAGTTGTGATGAACTTTTCGGGCTGATTGCTGAAATTATGGAAATGCGTGATGACGACGAACTCAGTACAGATTCGGCTGTGAATCGCATACAAGATCTATTGGAGAAGAATCGTCATTTAGTGTTTGTCCAAAAACTGAAAAGCTATTGCTTCTGTCAATGCGATGAGGTCCTTTTGGTCTTGTTCGCTCACTTGTATGTCAACAACAATGATGACGATATTAGATACAGTGACCTCGAATTCTTTTTCGACAGCAAAACGCAGTGGAATGTTATAAAAAGACTCCTCAACAATAATGACAGTGACTTGCAACTCGCAAAATTGATAGAATACAATAATGACAATGGCCTTGCTGACCGAGAGTCGTTTCGTCTGACATGGAATGCAAAGTTGGTATTGCTGCCAGAACTCAATATCAGTATGTTGAATGTTGAAAACAACCGCAATAATCTAATTCACCACGAAGCAATTACATCCAAGCAACTTTTCTACGACCAATGCGTAGCAGAACAAGTCAAAGACTTGGGCCAACTCTTGGAAGAAAGCCACTACAGGGACGTATGTAACCGACTGAAAGACAAATGTTTTCGTAGCGGCTTCACCTGCCTTTTCTATGGCGCACCAGGAACGGGCAAGACCGAAACCGTTTTGCAGTTGGCTCGTCAACCGGGACGAGACATTATGCAGGTTGATGTTTCGGAAATCAAGAGCATGTGGGTGGGCGAAAGCGAAAAGAATATCAAAAATGTTTTTGACCAGTATCGTATGAAGGTGGAAAAGTCCTCTATTGCACCGATTTTGCTTTTCAACGAAGCAGATGCAATTATTGGCAAACGTCAAGAAGGTGTAGAGCGAGCCGTAGAAAAGATGGAGAACTCCATCCAAAACATCATCCTTCAGGAAATGGAAAACCTCAACGGCATTCTCATAGCTACCACCAATCTTGCCCAAAATATGGATAAGGCCTTCGAGCGTCGTTTCCTTTACAAAATCAAGTTCAACAAACCCACGCTTGAAGCAAGGATGCAAATCTGGCACACGATGCTTCCAGAGCTTCAGGAGGCCGACATTAAAGTTTTGGCAGAGCGTTACGACTTCAGCGGCGGCCAGATTGAAAATGTAGCCCGGCATTACTCTATTGACATCGTCTTACACGGCAACGTTTCTTTTGAAGCACTCGTATCGCATTGCGACGGTGAGCACCTTGAACAGAAAGAAAGACGAAAAATTGGATTTCTGTAGTTTTGCAGAATACAAAGAATCTTTGCCTGTGCAATAATTAGGCACAACTTTTTTGTTATCTTTGCAGCATAAAACCAACCGCATGGAAAACCAAATCGTCATATACCAAACCGACAACGGCCAGACCGCCATTGATGTAAGGCTGGAGAATGAAACTGTTTGGCTTTCAACTAGTCAGATGGCTGTATTATTTCAAAGAGAAGAGTCAAATTTAAGGCGGCACATAATCAATGTGTTTAAGGAAGGAGAATTGAACCGCGAGAATAACGTGCATTTTTTACACGTTATTGGCGTTAAGAAGCCTGTACCTTTCTATAGCCTCGATGTCATCATCTCCGTAGGTTACCGAGTGAAAAGCCAGCGTGGTGTGCAGTTCCGCCAATGGGCCAACAAAGTGCTGAAAGACTATCTGCTGAAAGGCTATGCCGTGAATGAGAAGATTCGCCGAAACCAAATTGGGGAACTGCGGCAATTGGTGCAAATGGTGGGCAGGACGCTGCAAAACCAACCGCTGTTGAATAATGACGAAAACCAAGCCTTGTTTGACATTGTTGTGGATTACACCTATGCCCTCGACACGCTTGATGATTACGATTATCAACGTTTGGGTGTGAAAGAAACCACGCAAGAGGAGAAGTTTCAGGCAACAAGCGCATTGCCGCAACGCTGTTCCTGTGGTTCCTCAACAACAACGGCATCCTCTACCGCAAGGACGGCAGCAAACGCATTGCCGACAACACCTTGGTAGCACTGACCTTGATGATCGCCGAGAGCAAGCCCGAGGAAAAGGATGTAATGGTGAAGGTGGTGGTGAACCTCATCAATCAGAAAAACTAAAAGCTATGTCCAAAAACCAAATCAACAAATACGTCTGGCTCGTGGAGACGCTCTACCACGCCAAGAAAATCACGCTGAAGGAAATCAACCGTCGGTGGCTCGACACCGATTTGAGCGAAGGCTTGGAGATTCCGCGCCGTACGTTCCACACATGGAAGAACGCGGTGGAAAATATGTTCGGCCTCGTCATCATGTGCGACAAGAGCGACGGAGACCGTTATTACATCGAGAACCGTGAGGTATTTGAGGACGACGGCCTGCAACGCTGGCTGCTCAGCACCATGTCGGTCAACAACACACTGTTGGACAACAAAGCACTCAGCGACCGCATCCTATTGGAAAGCATCCCATCGGGACAGGACTTCCTCGCCACGGTCATGGAAGCCATGAAGAAAAACCGATTGCTCGAAATCACCTATAAAGGCTTCTGGAGCGAAAGTGAGCACACTTTCCCCGTGGCGCCCTATTGCGTGAAGCTGTTCCGTCAACGGTGGTACATGGTGGGCAATAGCGTCTATGAAGACAAAATCCGAATCTATTCCCTGGACCGCGTACTGGAGGCCCGGCTGTCGGAGGAGACCTTCAAATATCCCAAGAAATTCAGTCCAGAGAACTACTTCAAAGGCTATTTCGGCATCATTCACGATGAGGAATGCCCCATCGAGACCGTGAAACTGAAAGTGAGTGCCAACCAAGCCAACTACCTGCGTTCCCTACCCTTGCATCCTTCACAAAAGGAGCTGGTGCATACAGGCGAATACAGCATCTTCTCCGTTGAGGTGCGCCCTACCTTCGACTTCCAACAGGAACTCCTTTGGAACGGCGACGCGCTCGAAGTGTTGGAACCACTTTGGCTGCGAAAGGAAATGGCGGGGATGGTGAAACGGATGTGGGACAATTACAGCAAGAAATGAACTCCTTCGCCGCCATAGACTTCGAGACCGCCAACAACGAGCGCACCGGATACTTGTGCTTGGATTGCTGGAGAGTTTTATGGCCCAATCTGAAATTTATTGTATTTTTACAGTAAATTTCAGATACAAGTGGTGTTCAATCTGAAATTTATTGTAATTTTGCAGTAAATTTCAGATAGAAGATGGAAAGCACCTACATCAAACGTGAGACTTATCTCCAAAAACTCATCGCCCGTATGAACAACGGCGAAGTGAAAATCGTCACTGGGCCAAGACGGTGCGGAAAGTCGTGGCTGCTGAAGCGTATTTTCAAGGACTACCTGCTAACCAATGGAGTACCCGAAGAAAACATCATCATCGTTTCCTTTGATTTGGACGACGAAGAGGAAATGTACGGCGACCTCACCGAACGCAACGCCTTGAAGGAGTTCCTTTACAGCCGCATCACCGCGCCCGACACAAATTATTATGTCATTCTTGATGAAGTGCAAGAGGTGGCCGGCTTCGAGCGAATCGTTAACGGCTTGAATGCCAAGGATAACGTGGATGTTTACATCACAGGAAGCAATTCACAGTTCTTGTCATCAGACATTCGCACCATCTTTCGTGGTCGCGGCGACGAAGTGAGGATTTATCCTTTGTCATTCAAAGAGTTCCGTTCCAACCGGACCGAACCCATCAATGAACTTTGGAAAGAGTATTACACCTACGGTGGCATGCCAGGGCTGCTCCATCACCACACTCCCGAGCAAAAGGTGGCCTACCTGCAACGTCTTTGGAACAAAACTTACCTTGACGATGTGGTGGAGCGCAATCATGTGAAAAATCGCGAAGCCCTTTCAGCACTTGCCGATGCGCTATGCTCTTCTATAGGTTCGCTGACCAATCCAAGCCGTATCAGCAATGTCTTGCAGAGCCTCCAGAAAGAGAAAATTGCTTCTGAAACCATATCCAACTATATAGAATATCTTGAAGACGCTTTCCTTTTCGAAGGCGCCAAACGCTTCAATATCAAGGGAAACAAGTATTTTGAGAGTATCAAGAAATATTATGCTATTGATGTAGGGTTGCGCAATGCAAAGTTGAATTTCCGTCAGCAGGAGATTACCCATATCATGGAAAATGTCGTCTACAACGAGTTGAGAATGAAAGGTTTCAGCGTTGATGTCGGATTGGTGGAAAGTCGAGAGATGCGTGATGGCAAGTTGACTTACGTACAATATGAAATCGACTTCATCGCGCAAAACGGGATGGACAAATACTATATTCAGTCGGCCTTCAAGATGGACGACAAAGAAAAACGGGAACAGGAACTCCGCTCTTTATTGAAAGTCGATGACAGCTTCAAAAAAATTGTTATTGTTGGTGACGACATTGCCACTTACACCAATGACAAAGGCATTGTATTTATGGGACTATTCCAATTCCTTGACATAGGGATAGGCTAATCCTACGCTTTTTCCGTCTGCTTTTTCTTCCAAACCAAAAACATCACTAATCCCAACAAAGTAATCGCTGCGCCAATGCCATAGCCCACGGGACGGGGTAGGAGGGAACCTAAACCGCCGTCAGAGGCCTTGGCGACGAAAAGGAAACAACCCGTCACCATGGTCATGAAGAGGGCAGGGATGAGGGTGATGAGATACCAAAGCTTACCTTTGTTTTTTAGCAAGTAAACCGTGATGGCCCAAAGCGTTACCGTTGCAAGCACTTGGTTGGCCCAGGCGAAATAACGCCAAATGAGTTGGAAACCTTTGGCATCGGAGATGCTATAAACCAAAATGGCCGCTGTGACCGCAAACATCGGGACAGCCACAATCAGGCGGTTCTTGATGGGCTTTTGGTCGAAGTTCATGAAGTCGGCGATGATGAGTCGCGCCGAGCGCAAAGCTGTGTCGCCCGAGGTGACCGCCGCACTGATGACGCCCAAAATGGTGATAGTGGCGATAACTGGCGTAAACCATGTGTTGGCGATGATGCCCACGATGGCGGCACCGCTCTTGCCCGTCACATCGACCACGCTGTCGGGGCCAAAGAAATAAGCGGCGGCAGCGGCCCAAATCAGGGCGACGATGCCTTCGGTAATCATGGCGCCGTAGAAGATGGGACGGCCTTGTTTCTCGTTCAACATGCAGCGCGCCATCAGCGGCGACTGTGTGGCGTGGAAGCCCGAAATAGCACCACAGGCAATCGAGATGAACATCATCGGGAAGATGGGGTTGTTGGGCGCATCGGGGTGACGGTTTTGCATGCTGCTCCAAAGTTCGGGGATTTCAGGCTTGTAAATGAGGAAAGCTACGAAGATGGCCACGGCCATGCCGAGAAGCAAAATACCGAAGATGGGATAGATTTTTCCGATGAGTTTATCGATGGGCAACAGTGTGGCAATCAGGTAGTAAGCCAAGATGATGACAATCCAAATGTAAGGATTCCAACCTTGGGTGAAATTGGCGTTGAGTAGGGTGGCGGGCGTGTTGACGAACACCACACCGACCAAAATCATCAACAGGACGGTGAAACCGCGCATGAACTGTTTCGCGCCGTTGCCAAGGTATGTGCCGTGGATTTCGGGAAGGCTACAGCCTTTGTCGCGAAGCGAAATCATGCCCGCGAGGTAGTCGTGGACGGCGCCGGCGAAGATGCTACCCAACACAATCCATAAGAAGGAGGCCGTGCCGAACTGCGCACCCATGATGGCGCCGATGATGGGTCCGACACCCGCAATGTTGAGGAACTGGATGAGGTAGATGCGCCAAGGTTTCATCGGCACGTAATCCACGCCGTCGGCCATGGTGGTGGCGGGGGTGGCACGTTGCGGGTCGATGCCAAAGACCTTTTCGACGAACTTTCCGTAAATGAAATAGCCGAGCAGCAGCACGGCAAGGGCAATGAAAAATGTTGTCATGTCGGTTTGATTTTGATGGGCGCAAAATTATAAAAAAAACCATCGCCAACATTTTATTTCAATAGAATAAAAACCTTATCTTTGCAGCAAATTATAAATAGCAACAAATACCTAAATAATATGATTGCAAGAGAATTACTCAACCCGAAAAGCATCGTAGTGTGCGGTGCATCGTCAGACATTCACAAACCTGGTGGAAAAGCTTTGAAAAACCTTCTGGAGAGTCCTTTCGGAGGTCCAATTTATGCAGTGAACCCAAAAGAAACCGAAGTGCAAGGCGTGAAATGCTATGCCAAGGTCGATGATTTGCCGCAGGTGGACTGCGCCTTGCTTTGCATCGCCGCCAAGTTCTGCGCTCAGACGGTTGATGTGCTGGCCAAGGAGAAAGGCTGCAAAGGCTTCATCATCATCAGTGCGGGCTTCTCGGAAGAGAGCCACGAAGGCGCAGAGATCGAGAAACACATCGTCGACACCATCAACAGCGTTGGTGGCTCGCTCATCGGCCCCAACTGCACGGGCTTCCTCAATGTGAACTATGCCGGTTGCTTCGATACGCCCATCCCGACGCTCGACCCTCATGGTGTAGATTTCATCACTGGTTCAGGCGCTACCGCCGTGTTCATCAAGGAATACGGTATCAGCAACGGCTTGAAGTTCAACAGCGTTTGGGCAGTCGGAAACTCGGCCCAACTGGGTATCGAGGATGTGCTCGAACACCTTGACGTGACCTTCGACCCCGAAAAGTCGAGCCGCGTCATCATGCTGTATATGGAAAAGATTGGCGACCCGCAACGGTTGCTCAAGCATAGCCGTAGCCTTATCAACAAGGGCTGTCACATCGCCGCCATCAAGAGCGGTGGCAGTGCTGCTGGCTCGCGTGCCGCTTCATCGCACACGGGCGCTCTTGCAACCAACGACGCCGCTGTCGATGCTTTGTTCCGCAAGGCGGGCATCGTGCGCTGCCACAACCGTCAGGAGTTGACCACAGTGTGTGGTGTGTTCATGCACCCTGAAATCAAGGGCAAACGTTGCGCCGTCATCACCCACGCTGGTGGTCCCGCTGTGATGCTCACTGACGTGCTGTCGAACGGCGGCATGGAAGTGCCCTCGCTGAAGGATCATCCTGCCAGCCCCGCATTGCTCGCGAAGCTCTTCGGAGGCTCTTCGGTGGGCAACCCCATCGACTTCCTCGCCACTGGCACTGCGGAACAACTGGGCTATATCATTGACACCGTCGAGAATGAATACGACGAGATTGACTTCTCTGTCGTGATCTTTGGCTCGCCTGGATTGTTCAGCAACAAGGAGGTTTACGACCTGCTCGACGAGAAGATGAAGACCTGTAAGAAACCCATCTTCCCCGTGCTGCCGAGTATCATCAACGTGAAGGATGAAATCAACGACTTCATTGCCAAAGGCCGCATCAACTTCCCCGAGGAATGTGTGTTGGGCAATGCCATCTGTAAGGTTTACAATACGCCGAAACCACAACCGGAACATGTGGAACTGCCGAAGATTGACGTAGCCCGCATCCGCAAGACCATCGACCGCTGCAAGTCGGGCTATCTTGAGATTGCCGACTACAACGAACTGCTCGATGCCGCTGGCATCAGCCGCAAGAAGAGCGTGGAAGTGAGCAAGAGAGAAGATGCTTTGGCCTTCGCCAAGGAAGTCGGCTGCTCCAAGGATGTGCCGTTGGTGATGAAGGTCGTCGGCCCGTTGCACAAGAGCGATGTGGGCGGCGTGACCTTGGGTGTCAAAGATTTGGACACCGTGGCCAAGGAGTTTGACCGCCTCATCGTCATCCCCGAGACCTACGCTGTGGAGATGTATCCTATGCTTGACGGTATCGACGTCTATATCGGTGCCATCAAGGATGCCAAGTTCGGCCATCAGATTTTCTTCGGTTTGGGTGGTATCTTCATCGAGGTGCTGAAAGACGTGCAAAGCGCACTGGCTCCCATCACTGCCGACGAGGCCAAGGAGATGCTCAAGCAACTCAAGGGCTACAAGATTCTGCAAGGTGTGCGCGGTCAGGAGGGTGTCAATCTCGACCTCTATGCCGACCAGGTGGCTCGCGTGAGCGCTTTGGTGCAGGCTGCACCCGAAATCGCCGAAATGGACCTTAACCCGCTGCTCGGCAATCCGCGTTATGTGACCGCTGTTGATGCACGTATTCGTATTGAGAAATGATTACAGAAAAAGCCACCTATTATCTCGTTTACGCGGCCCTGATTGTCGTCACCTTCCTGCTGGATAACTTGCTGTTGAAGAAGACCGACAAGACGAGCCGTATCATCGGCTATGTCCTCAGCATCATCGTGGATTTGGCCATTTTCGGATATGGTATCTACCTCTATTACGCCAAGGGCGAAGACCAGACGGGCTTCGTCCTCGGCGGCATTTTGTGCGGAATCTGCCTGTTGTGCCTTGCGGGACGATATTGGCAGAACAAAGAACAAGATAAGAGAAATAAGAGAAGAGATGAAAAAGCCTGATTTCATTACAATTGTTGTATGGGCTGCCGTGATTTGCGGCTTCGCCTTCATCCCAGATGCTTGGGATTGGTTCAACACGACCACTGCAAACCACGGACTGCTGATGAGTTTCTTCAAGTTTGCCCTTCTCGGCACTTTTGGTGAGATGTTGGCCCTGCGCATCCGCGAGGGCGTGTATATCAAGAAAGGCTTTGGACTCTTGCCTAAGTTGCTGGTATGGGGTGTGTTGGGTGTGGTTATTGCCTCTGCTATGACCATCTTCAAGACGGGAACGGTGAAATTGCTCGACGGAGGTTTCCATCTCAACGGCAAAGCCGCCGAATGGTTCGCAGGCGACTTGAGTTGGGGCAAAGCCTTTGTTGCATTGTGCGTTAGTGTGCTGATGAACACCTTGTTTGCCCCCGTCTTTATGACTTTCCATAAGATTACGGACATCCACATTGCCGAGACGGGTGGAACACTGAAAGGCTTTTTTAGTAATCCGCTGAAAATCAGGGAAACACTGTCGAAGAAAATCAACTGGGACATCCAGTATGGCTTTGTTTTTGCCAAGACTATTCCGCTGTTTTGGTATCCGATGCACACCATTACATTCTTGTTGCCGCCTACGCTTCAGGTGCTTTTTGCGGCCTTCCTCGGTGTCGTTCTTGGCGTGTTGTTGAGTATCAAAAAATAATGATGTTTGGGTTATGAAAGCATACAAGATTTTTAGATGGTTTTTGAAAGCTTCGGCTTTAACCACGGTGATGTTCATCATGCAGGCTTGCTATGGCTCGCCGAACATGCCGCCTGAGATGTCCGATGAAACCGAACTCATTGGTGAAGAGGAAGTGGAACTGCCCGTCAACGATACTTTGGCAATTCAAAATAGTTTGTAATTTGGATTTGTAAGACGCTGATAATCAGCAATGACATTCCAAAAAAGTTTGTAATGCCTTCGAAAAGCTTTTTTTCGTTTGTTTTTCTTGTTACTTTTGCGGCAACAAACACACACAACTGACGCTATGAAAATCTACAAATGGCTAAGGGGGCTGATGAAAGCTTCGGCACTCACGACGGTGATGTTCATCATGCAGGCTTGCTATGGAACGCCTCGTGATATTGAGGATACTATTGAAATCCGCATTAGCGGTTATGTGACCGATAAAGCCAATGGACAACCTTTGCAAGGCATCCGCTTGCATGTGTTTCATGCCGATGGCTGGTCGGGTTGTCACGACTTTGGAGACTCGGATGAAAACGGATATTTTGAAATGCGGCAGTGGGGCAACATCCATAGGATTTCCCAGTTGACCATTGAAGTTGAGGATGAAGAAGAGCATTATCAGCCTTTTGACACTTTGGTCTATTCCGATTCAGACCTTACAGGATTGAAAATCAAATTGGTAACTATCCAATAAAATCTTCATGCGATGAAAAAGCACTCTTTATATAAATGGTTTCGCCGCGTGGCGATGTTTTCTGGCATTACTATCTTAGCGATGATGTTTGCGAGTTGTAAAAAATATGGGGCACCAGATGATATGAATTGGAGTCAAGTTTTGGATCAGGAAACTCAAGAAGTGAGTAATGATGCTCCAAGCCTTCCATAATTATTTCCGCAGAAAGGAAACCCAACTCCACGAGTTGAACTACCTTTTTTGGGAGTGTACGCAACGCTGCAACCTCAATTGTCAGCACTGCGGCTCGGACTGCTTGGCCTCGTCGCGCTACAAGGACATGCCTTTCGAGGACTTTCTGAACGCGATTAAACCTTTGGAAACCAAGTTTAAGCGCAATTCGGTGTTGGTGGTCATCACGGGCGGCGAGCCTTTGGTGCGTCCCGACTTGCCCGATTGTGGGCGACAACTGCGGCAGCACGGCTTCCCCTGGGGCATCGTCAGCAACGGCTATGCCTACGACGAGGCCATGCACAAAAAACTGATGGACGCGGGAATGTGCAGCATCACCATCAGCCTCGATGGGCTGCGCGACACGCATGATGCCTTCCGCAAGCGCCAAGGCAGCTTCGACCATGCCCTACGTGCCATTGATTTGATTGCCAACGAGAAACGCCTCCCGACATACGACATCGTGACTTGCGTCAGCCCGATGAACTTTGGCGAGTTGGAGGCCATGAAACAACTGCTCATCGAACACAAGGTGAAGGCGTGGCGTTTGTTCACCATCGACCCGATTGGTCGCGCCGCCACCGAAAAAAGCCTGCAACTCAGCGATGAACAATTCCGCCAGCTGATGGATTTCATCGTCGCGACCCGAGAAGAGGGGAGGATTGACTGTAAGTTCAGTTGTGAGGCATATGTAGGTCCCTACGAGCGCAAGGTCCGCGACTGGTTCTATTTCTGCCGTGCAGGCATCACCGTCGGCTCCATCCTCATTGACGGCTCCATTTCCGCCTGTCCCAACATCGACCGACGCTTTGCGCAAGGTAATATATATCAAGACGACTTCCTTGACGTTTGGGAAAACCGTTTCCAGCCTTTTCGCGACCGCCAATGGATGAAAACAGGTCAATGCGCTGACTGCAAGGTGTTTAGGAATTGCTTGGGAGGGGCGATGCATTTGCACCAAAAAGACCAAGAGGGGATTTTGGTTTGTCATTATAGGAAGTTGAAGGGATAGGAGTTTCCCCTTCGGGGAATGGAGGCCTTTTTGTTGGCTATCAAGCGGCGGCCTGTGGCGTTTACGGATCGTAAGCTTTACCAGCCGCCGCTTTTAACGTCCAGTTGTCTCCATTCCCGCGAAGCGGGAAACTTTTTTCAACTTTTTTCAAAAAAATCTCACTTTTTTCTTGACAGTAATGAAAATTGTTGTACTTTTGCAGTGTTCTATTTAACTAATACACTAACACAAAAATACATCAACATGATTGAAATCAAGAACTTAGACTTCGGTTACAAAACGCAACCAGTCTTCAGAAACATCAGCCTCAGCTTCGAGAAGGGTAACATTTACGGACTGCTGGGCGAAAACGGAGTGGGGAAGACCTCCCTGCTGAAACTCATCAGCGGTCTGCAAAAGCCGACCGCAGGTAGCTGTGAAGTGGATGGCATCGCCGCCTTCAACCGCTGGCCGGAAACTTTGCAGAAGATTTTCTTCATTTCCGAGGACTTCGCCATTCCGGAAGACACTGCTATTAATAATGTGCGCGAGTTGGGCGTGTTTTATCCTAACTACGACGAAAACCTTTTCTTGCAACTCTGCCAGGAGATGGAGGTTGATCCCGAGCGCAAGTACGGCGAGATGTCGTTCGGCCAGCAAAAGAAGTGCCTCATTTCCACGGCTTTGTCTCTCAACACGGACTATCTGCTCCTCGACGAGCCTACCAATGGCCTCGATATTCCCTCGAAGACCCTTTTCCGTCAGGTGATTGCCAAGCACGCCAATGACAACCGGACCATCATCATCTCCACCCACCAAGTGAAGGATGTGGAAAACCTCATCGACCCCATCATCATCCTCGACCATGACGAGGTGCTGCTGAAGGCTTCGTTCCGCGAAATCACCGACAAGCTCTACTTCGACTATGGCATAGAGAAGGACGATACCGCGCTTTACAGCGAGATGATTCCCGGCGGTTACGTCAATGTTATGCGCAACACGGAAGGCCTCGATAGCAAGGTCAGCATCGAGGTGCTGTTTAACACTGTGATGAAAAACAAGGAAACCATCAAACAATTGTTCGTTTGAGAAAGGGTTAGATTATGAATAACTCATTTGATTTCAAACGATTCGGTCTGCTGGTGGCCTACGACTGGAAACGATATTTCCGTAACTTCGGCATCACGCTCATCGTATGGATCAGTGTCCCCATCATATTCTGGGTGTCGAGTCTGGTCTTTGGTTTTGAATTGCCTGTTGAGGTTCGCGAGTGCATTATCTTCGTCCTTGTTGCCATAACCCTCATGTTAGCTCCGTCGCGCATCTATGGCAAAGTCAACTTGCCGCGCGAGGGTGTGGGTTTTGCCATGATGCCCGCCACAGGTTTGGAGAAGTTTTTCAGCATGCTCCTCTATTGCTCGATTATCACGCCTATTGTGACATTATTTGGCAGTTGGCTAGTCGATAGTCTCCTGACCCTGTTGCCTTTCGGCGGGTTTAAGGAATTCGCAATGTATGAGGATTTCCTTAGAAATATCAACTTTGGCGACTTTGTAATGTTGGTTGTCTCGTTGGTCACTGCCGCATGGTCCGTGTCGTCCATCTTCATGTTTGGCAATATGGTTTTCAAGCACCTCAAGACTGGAAAGACTTTCGCTTGGGTTATGCTGATCGTCTTTACGCTTGCCATGATTCTGCAATTATTCCAATTTTGGAATGCCTTCGGCATGTGGGTTACTGACACTAGTTACCAAGTCGGTGTACGTTTCCTCCCTTGGCTTTACAGTGCCATCCAGATGGCCGTTGCCATCGTGTTCTATGTGTTAACTTACCGTAAAATCAAAATACAAAAATACTAACTATGAATAATACATTCAGTTTCAATCGTTTCAAGAACCTCTTGCTGAAAGACGGCAAAATGTATCTTCGCAACTTCGGCACCACAATCATAGCGCTATGCTGTATGACCGCCATATTGTGGATTTTCAATTTGTTGTTTGGCACTTCTGTAGCTGGGATGAGCCGTTTTAGCATCATTGCTGCTACGGTCATCGTTGCCATGATGGTAGTACCTTCCAAAGTCTATGGTAAAGCTAACCTATCGCGCGAAGGTGTGGGTTACGCTATGCTGCCGGCCTCCACTTTGGAGAAGTTTGTCAGCATGTTCATCTACTGCACCTTTGTGACACCCATTGTCGTCTTCTTTGGTGGCTATCTGATTGACGCACTGCTGTCGCTTTTCCCCTTTGGCGGTTTCGAGGAGCCGATACACTTGTATTCCCTTAAGGAAATCTATGGTATGGCCAATAATGATGAAGGCATGGTTCAAATGGGTGATGTTCGGGTCCCGTTTGATACCGTATTGCCCATTGGCATTATGCGTGCTCAAATCATTCTCAAAACCATCCAATGGTCGGCAGTCTTTATGCTTGGTAACATGATTTTCAAGAAGCACAAGGCAGGAAGAACTTTCGCCTGCGTGTTGGGTATCAGTTATGTGCTGTCTTCTTTGCTCGCTTTGACATTCATGAGAAGCGAGTGGTTCAAGAATGCCATGAAAGGTATTGAGACGTTTAGCGAGATGCAATTTGTCCAAACATTCCGTACTAGCATGATTTGGGGTATTGTACTCAGCATCGTTATTGCAGGTCTATTGCTCTATTTCACTTATCGTAAAATCAAAACGCAAAAATACTAAGCCATGGAATTCAATGCACACAAACCCATATACTTGCAGATTTGCTCGCAGCTATATGAGCAAATCCTGCGCGGCGAGCTGAAGGCCGACGACCGCATCCTCTCGGTGCGCGACTACGGCATCCAACTTGGGGTGAATCCCAACACTATCATGCGCTCCTACGAGACCATGACGGCGGCGGGCATCATCTACAACAAACGCGGCATCGGCTATTTCATCTCCGCCGAGGCTAAGGACATCGTCCTCAAGCAAATGCGTGAGGAGTTTCTTGAAAAGGAACTGCCTGAAGTGATAAAAAAAATGAAGCTTTTGGGCATTGGACTGGATGAGATAAAGATGTAGGAGATTCCCTGCGGGAATGGAGGACAGGTTAGAGTTTAATGCGGCGGCAAGTAGCGCTTACGCATTGTAAATGTCACCAGCCGCCGCTTAATAACTAACACATGACCTCCATTCCCGCGAAGCGGGAAACTTAATAAACAACAAATACCTAATACAATGAAAACCAACAAAATAATCATAGCTTGTTTGCTGCTGATAGTCAGTGGTGTCACTTTTGCCCAAACCCAGCAGGAACGCCTGACGCGTCATGTATATACGTTGGCGGGCGACTCCTTGCGCGGACGCAAGGCAGGCAGCGAAGATGCAGCCAAGGCCGCGGCCTACATTATCAGTCAGTTCGAAGAAATCGGCATCCAACCCTATTTTGAAGAAGGTTGGTACCAACCTTTTGAAAGGAGCGGTAATACTTACAAGAACGTGATTGGCGTCATCCCTGGAAACGACCCTATCTTAAAAGACGAGTACATCATCATCGGTGCGCACTATGACCATCTTGGTGTCAAGGATGGCAAGGTTTACAATGGTGCCGATGACAACGCTTCGGGTACGGCCACCATCATCGAAATGGCGCGCATCCTCAAGAGTCAACAAAGCCAGCTGAAGCGCAGCATCATCGTTGCTGCGTTCGATGCCGAAGAAATAGGACTTTGGGGATCGAATTACCTTTCGAAGAAACTGGATTTGTCGAAAATCAAGCTGATGATGAGCATCGACATGGTGGGCTGGCTCGAAAAAGGCAAGACCTTGCGTTTCGAAGGTGTGGCTACCATCAAGGACGGTAAACGCATGCTGCGCGAAGAGGCCGAAAAGATGAATATCGATATTAAGCCCAAGAATTTCGAGACCTCCATCTTGACTGCCACCGATACCCAGGGCTTTGCAGAGAAAGGCGTGGCCACCTTGGCTGTCACCACAGGACTGAAGTCGCCTTACCACAAACCCGAAGACGACCCTGAACTCATTGACTACAAAGGGCTTGACAAGGTTACCGATTATATGGCAAATGTCACCATGCGTTGCGCCACCGATGAGGACTTTGCCCCTTCGGGGAAAGTATCTCCTATTCATAGTGGCAAGAAAAAGACGTTTGAAATTATGCCTACGGTGTCGTTGGTCAATGGGAACATCGCCTTCCCCGAGGCAGGTTTCGATGGCAAGAGCCGCTATGGTGTCAATGCCGGTCTTATGGCGCAGGTAAATCTCAGTAAGCATTTTGCTTTGGAAACGGGTGCACAATATGAGCTGCTTAGGGCGAAATATCCGGTTGTTAGCGCCCCGTTCAATGCCTTTATGCCGTATCAGCAGCAGTCGATTATGGTCCCTGCCAATCTTCTTGTGAATATAGGAGGAACCACGGGAGTGGATATCTTTTTGGAAATGGGTGGCTTTTATGGTCGTGTCCTGACAGCTGAATTCTCTGGGAAACCTGGGCTGAGCATAGATTCCAATCAATATGGCATCAACTGGGCTGTCGGCTTCCGATTTGGCAAGGTGAAGATTTCGGGTGGTCAACGCTATCAACTCAATCCCTTCTTCATCGGCGACGAAGGCCTGCCCAAAGCGCATGTCCATGCGGGTAGTTTCACTATCGGTTATTACTTTTGACAAAATCCACATCAAACTGTAACTTTTTAAGATAAATTCCGTATTACCACAAATAAACCTCAATAACAATGAAAAAACACTATTTGATTGGCATTTTGGCTTTCATGGGCATGACCTTAAGCTCGTGCAACTTTTCCTTCGACTTCGACTTTGATTCATTGGGCGGAGAAACCATCACTGGCAACGGCAATGTTGTCACACGCAACTACGACGTGACTGCTTTCAACGAAATCTCCACTGTGCTGCCTGCTACGGTCAATTTCACTGTGGCGGAAACCTATTCCTGCTCCGTTCGTGTGGACGAAAACCTTTTCGACTATCTTGAAATCAAGGTGAAAGACGGCGATTTGTGTTTGGGTCGCACTAAAGAGCATAAGAACGACAACCTTCGCGCCACGGAATTTGTCATCGACATCACTGCTCCGAGCATGGACGAAGTCAGCCTTGCAGGCAGTGGCGACCTTAATTTCAACAGTCCCTTGAATGCGTCGAGCTTGGAGGTCGATTTGGCTGGTTCGGGCAATATCAATTTCAATGATGAGACCAATGTCGATCATTTGGAATTGAGTGTGGCTGGCTCGGGCGACATCCGTATCGAAAGAGGTACGATTCGAAAGCTTGAAGCCGACATTGCCGGTTCGGGAACGATTGTTTCCTACGCCGATATCCAGGACTTGGATGCCGATGTGGCCGGCTCGGGCGACATTACCGCCAAGGTGAACAGCAAACTGGACTATTTCGTTGCCGGCTCAGGCGACATCAAATACTATGGTGATGCCGTCACTGAGGGCAGAATCGCAGGTAGCGGTAGCGTCCAACGCATCGATCCGCCTACGCGATAAACTGAAAGTAAATTCTTTTTCATATCCTTGTAATGAGAAACGGCTGACCTTTTGGGCCAGCCGTTTTCGATTTTGGGCTGTAGGGCTGTCACATCGTGGCAGCCGCATGACAAATCGTGTAACATGCGGCTGCCGTGGTACGACAGCCCTACAATCGATTATCTGATTACGTTCACGCGCTTAACGCTCATGCCGCTCTCGGTATAGATGCGAATCATGAACACGCCCACGCCGAATTGGCTCATGTTGAGCGTCTCAGAGTCGCTGTTCACCTCGGCATCATACAACACTTGGCCAAGTTCGTTCACCACGGTGAGGCGTGTCATGCCCTCCGCCTCAATGGTGACATTGCCATTGGTCGGGTTGGGGTAGAGGCTGGCTTGGCTGCCAAACTCGTCGACATTGGATGAGTTTCTCACGGTGATGATCTTCGTGCCGTTACCGAAGTTGCATTCCGCAGAAGGTGTTGCAGTTAGGATGGCTTCGCCTTTGTAAGTTTCGCTCCAAAAGACCACTACCGTCATGTTGTCAACGGAGGGTTGCAGCGTTCCTGCCTCTGCAGGCTCAATGCTGTAACCGACTTCCACACCGTTGGCGATGGTGTAGGTCGAGGTGGGCGTGAGGCGTACATCCACGTCGCCTGCACCGTTGATTTCGGGCTGTGCAACCGAAGGAGTCAGTTCAAGGTCAATGGATTGCATAGGTGAGATTTCACAACCGTTGGCATCGGACACTTTCGTCACAGTCAAGCTATACGGAAGCGTAGGCGTGATTGTCAGTGTGTAATTGTTGCTTTCGGCTACGAAGGTTTCCAAATCAATGGTTCCTTGGGTTTCTACGGTAAACGGAGGCGTGCCTGTGAAGGTGAATTCGATGTCCACTTCTTTGCCTTCGCAAATGCTGGTGGCTCCAACTTCAAAAGTCATTTCAGGCAGCGGGCTCATGTCAAATGGATACTCATAGGTTATGGAACCACAGCCGGTCGATACGACAAATGCGGTTAGCGTTACGCCATTGTTAATGTCGATGAGGCCAGGAGTGTAAGTGGTTTCCAATGCAGAGGCATCTTCAAATGTGCCATCGCCGTTGGTCAGCCATTGGAACGAGACGTAATCGCCAGAGATAGTCACTGCAATAGGTTGCGGCACATCGGTGGCACAATAGTGGACGTTTGTGAGTGCGTTTTCAATCTCCACATTGTCCACGATGAACAGCGTCATCTCGTCGGAGATGGTGTTACCGCCGCCGTTGATGGTAAGGCTCAGCGTGACCTGACGGTTGATGAGGTCTTGGGCACCAGGTGTGTAGAGGGGCATCGGGATGGTGGCATCGTTGAAGGTGCCGTCTCCTGATGTGGTCCATTGCAAGTTGTCGTAATGGATGGCATAGCCCACGATTTGGGCATCATTGCCTTCGCATACCGACATATCGTAGCCAGCGGTGCCAGCCATGACGCGGGCGGAAGGTAGGCCGATGAAGTCAATCCAAGCACAGTCGCTGCCGCTGTTGACGCTGCCGTCCTTGGTATAGGTCCATTTATAGGTATGGGTGCCTGCGCTGACGGGATAGGCTGCCTTAGTCCAAGCGACGGTGCCCGACCAGTTGTTTTTCTCTTGTCCGTCAATGTAGAAATGCAACTTGTCGTAGCCGCTTTCTGACGATACCTTATAATAGAAGGAAATGGTGTCGTTTGAGCCAGCCTCATGCACCAGACTGAGGTTGGAAGTGACGTTACTGACGCCAGCACCACCACTTTTTACGCAATAGGTGCCTTCGTACGGGTCGGTTGTGACAATCGTCCACGGATAAGTGGCATCGTTGGACCAGCTTTCGCCCAATTCACCAGACTCAAAGTCTTCAACTACGAGGCCGACCTTAACGATATAATCTTGTTGGGCATTGTATTGACCCGAAGCTACGTTAAGAGAAAGCGGACAGCTGTAGCCGAAAGGTGTGCTTTCGTCGATGGTGATGTTGTAGACTGCAGTCTGGGTCTCACCAGCATTGAAATTACTAAAGATGACGGAGCTTTCTGAAACAATAATGTATGGCGAGAGCATCTCCAAGGCTGCCATGGTGGAAGCGGCATCTGCATGTCCATTGTTCTCGATGGGGAAACTGAGTGTGGCAGTCTCACCGGCATCCAAACGGCCATTGCCATTTCCGTTGACTTCGGTGATGATCATATTGCCGATGTCGAAGACGGGGGCATAAGCTTTTATGGAGAGGTTGCTTACATATACATCATCGCCATTGGTCACGGTGATGGTGAAACGGTTGCTTGTATTGTCTGGCACATTGTTGGCTACGCTGAAGGAGAAAGCGTTGGCCACGGTTTGTGTGGCGTTAGGATCCATTCCTGCATATTGTGCCGTGCCATCAGTGATGGTGATATATTCTGATTCGGTGGTGAGGACGGCCTCAAAGGCTTCCATCGGATCGCTGCCGACGTTCTTCATGGTGACGTCGAGGCTGACAGCTTCGCCGAAGTCGAGTTGGTCGTTCCCGTTTTGGTCGTGGAGTACCTTGCTGTCGTAAACGATATACGGGCCATCGGCGGGGATGACACCCATGACAGCCTCATAGCGCAGGTAGTTCTGGCCAGTCACGACGAGGTTGATTTCGGTCGGAGGCACTTGCGGCTCAAATGTGATGGTTTGCGGGTCACCAGTGGCTTCAGCCACGGCGATGATATCCCAACCACCTTCAGCATTTTCAACGACCAAGCTGATCATGCAGCCTTCTGGAGCGGTAATGGTGGCTTCACCCAAGCCAGCGATGATGACCTCGGGGTGGGTGACATCCATCTCTTGCGGCACTTGCGTGTAGATGCGCAAGAAAGCGTCGCAGTGGGCGGTGAACATGGTGTAGGTGATGTCCTTGTCGTCGGTGTTGTAAGGCCATGAGCTTTGGGCAAGGAAGTATTTTCCAGCCACATTACCGAAGGCGGGCATCCAGTTGCCAGTGTTGGCGGCATACGGGCCGTAGTCAGGCATGAAATTGCCGTCAAAGAGGTCGTAAACACCCCAGACGTAGGTGTCGTTGACGAAGGAGTAGGAGGTCTCGGTGGGGCAGAGGATACCCACGGCACCAGCGTTTTCGCCGTTGTAGGTGCGGCGCATCCAAGCCTCTGCGAAGCAGTCGTCGTTGTAATTGTACTTACCTGTGAGGCAGTTGATGGACATGACGAAAGGCAGCTTGCCCACGTTGTTCATCTGGGCCACGTGCGAGTTCTTCACAGCGGGTTCACCCCAGCCATGCTCTTCACCATGGTCGCGGTGCTGCAGCCAGAACGAACCAGCGTTGATGGCATCCACCACTTGTTGGGGCGTGCCACCCGTCCAGCCTCCCATTTGGCTTGGCGAATCGGGGATGTAACCCAATCCATTGGGGCCGAAGTAGCTGGTTACCATAGAGGTGTTTTGGTTCGACGACCAACTGCTGCCAGGAGTACCGCTGTAGATGCAGTTGATACGATTGGGCGTGTAGTCATGGAGACGGAAATAGCCACCGACCACCTCAGAGCAAATCTGGAACCAACGCTCGGTCTGCCAACCCAATGCGGTGATGGGGCTGGTGTAGAAGCTGGGATCCATATTGGGGTTGGTGTATTCGTATTCGAGTTGTTTGCCAACGAAAACGGGCAATTGGTCAGGGGTCTCGGCGATTAGGCGCGAGAACACGATGTCAGGCAGGTTGTCGTTGCCCACCACATCGGCGTAGCCGTTGTCGGTGATGCAGCTACCGTAAGGGTGCGGAGCAGTCTCAGCGGGGATGTATTGGCCCATGTTGGTGCCGTGGTCGCCTAACATGCAGACCGCCACGGGAGCGATTTCCCATGTGTTGTATGCATTGTGGAACCATGCCTTCATCTGGGCAGTGCTGGTGGCAGGCATTTCGTCGAGGCGCACCACTTGGGTGAGGATACCTTGACGGGTACGGTACTCTTTCAGTTGGTTGGCATACTCAGCCCAAGCATCGTTGTTGGGCGTGATGATGAGGTACTCAGCACCGTCGGCACCGTCGCGCAGCCATTGCTGCATACGAGCTTCATAGTCGATGACGGGCAGCTGGTCGTAGTTAGCCAACTCTGCAGCGAGGATGGGGTCCCAATAGGGGGAACGCAAACGGTCTTCGCCAAAGTGTCCGTTACCGCCTTCGAAGGTCACTGAAAGCTCAACGTTGGTGTAAACAATCAGGTCTTTTGTGACGGGATTGTATTGGAAAGGAGTGACGGCAACCGTAATGGCATCAACGCCACGGATGTACGTGTTGCTCATGACGAAAGGCTCAGCCGGATAGTAGGCATTCTTGCTGTAAACCTTCATGTCTTTTACATAGTTCATGTCAGGCTCCTCGTTCTCCGATTGGATACGGAGGGCAGGCGCGATGTTGACGTTGTGGATGACTTCCTTGTCGAAGCTCACCACATGGAGGGTGGCGGTGGCACCATGCGGGATGGCCATCATACGGCTCTCGGCTGGCAGATTGGGCAGGCCGGCGTCGTTGGGGATGGTGATGGCTTTGATGCTCACCTCATTCATCTCTTCGCCACGGTAGTTGATGGCGTTGAGGGTGACTTGGCCCACATTGTAACTGATGTGCAGTCCATCGCGGGTCTTTTCAGTCAGGTTGAAGCCTTGCTTCCCCTTGAGGGGATAATCGAAGGTCTGTGCCAAGACTGTGTTGCCGATGAGGGCAAACAGTACAAGGACAAACGCAAAGGGTAATGACTTTTTCATTTTACTTAGGTTTTAATGACACTTATGTTGTTGTTATGTTTTCTTTAATCGGAAAAGAGACGCAAAGAATTGCGTCTCTATCTCTCAACTTTCAACTCTCAACTCTCAACTCAATCATATTCACCCCATCTCATGCAAGCACCTTTCAACTGCTTCTTGAGAGGGAACGAGAGGGTAATCCTAACAGTGGCGTCGGTATTGAAACGCATACCCAAAAGATAGGGGTCGATATAGGTTGCCCCCACCACATTCTGAGACTCGCCATGGCGTTCCTCTCTTGTGAAAGAGTTGATGACGGCTGCGTGATAGGAGGCATCGGCTTTGAGGAGCAGATAATAATTGCTGAAATTGATTTTGAACAACACACCTCCACCGAGTACAAGACCCACATTGAACTGACGGGTGTTCTGGGCAGTCATCTCCACGGTTTCATCAACGACATCGGCTTCATTGTAGGTCTGATTGGCGGTGCCATAGTTCAGAATCTCTTTTTTCTGCCAATTCATACTGCCTGAAAGAGGAATACTGATTCTAGGTGCGCCAAACGCAAATGGCCTGATGTTGCCTTGCCCAAAATAATAGGTAAAAGGAGTTTGTATGTTGATCTCTTGGTATTCGACGCTAAATTGTCGGTAATAATCCTTGTTTTGGTTGAGAGCCACAGGAAAGTTCAGCACTTCATAATGAAGTTGCGTGTTGCGCATGGCGTAAAGGGCTTCAACTCCAACGCTCATATCCTTGTTCAGTATCCTTTCCACGACCAAACCACCAGTGATGCCAAAGTTGAAAGGCTGTTGATAGGGTGTCTTGGTGCCTCCAAAGTGAAGCCAATAAGTGGAAGTAACGCCTCCGATGAGGCCAATGTTGTATCTTGCCTGGCTTGAATTGAATTGATTACGAACCGTCAAAGGCTTGTTGAACTGGGCCTTGACCGTCCCGCTGATGATTAGAAAAGCTATGAGGATTATGACTGATGACTTTTTCATTCTGCTTGAATCTTGGGTGGTTATTAGTGATATTGGCCCATATAGACGTTGCCTTGGTTTTTGAGCAACAGCACGTCACCTGGCGAGAGGGCTCTTCCCATCGATACCCATTGCAATGATTGTGGGGTCTCTTTATAATATTTCATGGCTTCGATGCCCCATCTGAAGTCCTTGATGAAAGTCCGTTCAACGGTGCTTGTCGTATGACTGACGGTGTCTTCCACAGTGACGGTTTCCGTTTCGACTTTGCCGGATATGATGATGGCGTTAAGAGGCTGCGCTTTTAGCCACATGTCTCGGATTTCATAATAGTATATAGTAAAGTACGGGTCATGTCCCATGATATATACAGTGTGGAAGTTCTCCTTGTCGTAGTTGCCTTGCTTGAAATAGACGGGAGCAATGGAGTCGTTGATAAACAAATCGGGATTTTCGCTGACAATGGAGTAGGTTGTGTCTGTGGAAGAATACTCCGTGATAGAACCTTCATGCGGATTCCTGAAAGTCATCTTAGCAATACCTTTGTGCTGCTCGTAAAACTCGAAATATTGGCATCCCGCATTGGTGGGGACGTTAGGAAACAGTAACGGACTGGTTGGCGTCTTAAGAACTTCGGTAATCCAACTATCATTGGCGACGAAAGCCCCCTCGATTTTGGGCGGTTCGTCACCATAATACAAGTTTTCATCTCCCATTGCACGAAGCAGCGATTGGGGCATGAAATCATTAATGTTCGGGATTTGTTGATATGCGTAGTAGATGGTCTTGTTATTCTCAGGGTCGTCTTTCAAGCATGATGTAAAAAATGAAAGTCCGCAAAAGACGCAAAAGAATAGTAGTATTCTGAAAAAGTGCCTCTTCATTGTGTTTACTGCTATGAATGATTCAATCAAAGGGTGATTAATAATTGGCAAATTTATGTATTTATATTTTACGCGCAACAAAGGAAATGATTTTTTTTGTGCTGGTTATTCCAAGATGACTCGTTTTGTTTTTGTATTTCCTTGAAAATCAAAAACAAACAAGTAAATCCCAGATTTGTGTCCGTTTAAGCTGTATGTATATCGACTATTAGGCAAGGGGGTAATGCTAAATTGGTCGATGGCGACACCTTGCATATTATATACCGAAATGCGAACAGGGCCTGCTGTCTCACCGAAACAAATGCTCATGTCTCCACTGTTGGGATTGGGCACCACGCTGATGTCGGCAGCGTTTCCTATTTGCTCTTCTATGTCGTAATAAGAACACACGAACCAATAACGCTGCGTGATGCCATTTAGGGCGCATTTGTTATATACTGTGGCTTGGAGCCAAATGGTATCCTCGACATGATTGAGAACAAACATTCGGCATTTCTTGCCGGTAGGATGGGTGGTGGGGTCGGGTTCAAGAACCCATGATATTTCAGGATTCTCGAATTGCCAGGTAATGGAATCCCAATGGCAGGTGTAAGGATGCTCTGTCTCCCAAATGTTGAATTCGTAGCTGTTGACCTGAAACTCGGTGGACGTGACGACCCAATGGGGTGCTATAACGTCTGTAGGTGTTATTTCGATGGGATTCGGCGTATATTCAAGTTGGATGCGCATGGTGACGATGCTGTCGCAACCAAATTGGTTTTGATATGTTCTGTGGTAAGTGTTTGACTCGTTGTAGTAGTGGTTGATGGGGTCGAAGAGGTCGGTTGTGGTGTATACAATTCCATTCGGGCTCCATAAGGCGCTATCACAGACGGTTTCATCGGGAAGTGCGGGGATGGAACCTGCCGACTCATTGTGAGGATGTACGGTAATGTCAATACTGACTTGCTGCGTGGTAATGCCGTCGCTGATGGTGCAAGAATAGGTTGTGGTGCCGAGGGGCGGCGTGGCCACGGGATTTTGGATGTGCCCGTTGTTAAGGGTGTTGGCTGGTGTCCAGTTGTAGGTATATTGCCCTGTTCCGGCAACGGGCAAGGCGTGTAAGGTTGTCGATCCGTCTTCGCATATGGCAGTCTGGTCTGCGGAGACCGTGGCACTCATGTTGGATCCATCCATGATGGCGGTGACTTGCGCTGTGCTGCTACAGCCGCCTTCTGTATTGGTGATAGTGACGGTGTAGACTTGTGTCTCTTCCAATGCGACGGTTTGTGTGGTCTGGCTGTTTGGGTTTGTGACCATGTTGGCAGGCTCCCAATGGTAGGTGTAGTTGCCAGGTGGCTCCGCGTTGGCAGTGAGGGTAGCAATTCCACCATAGATGACGGAGGAAGGACTGACGGAGACGGTAGGTTGCGGGATGGCATAAATGGTGACAGTCATGGTCTTTTGGTCGGAGCAGTGGCCGTCGCCAGTTGCCACGTCAAGGGTCACTTCATAATCGCCATAGTGGTCAAAGGTGTGGCTGACGTTTTGGCCACTGGCGGTTTGACCGTCGCCAAAGTCCCATTCAAAGCTGGTGATTTCCTGTCCCGTCGGGTTGGTGGTTGAGGTGCTGGTGAACTGCACGGGGTCGCCTTCACAGGCCGTATTGAAAGTGAAGTTGGCGGAGGGTTGTGGGTAGATGGTCACTTCAGTTGAAGCTGTGACGGATTGGTTGCCCACCGTGGTGGTGCATTCATAGATGCCGGCCATACTCATGGTGCAGTTCGGGCGGGTTGGGCTCTGCTGATCGGAAGTCCAACCATCAGGGCCGATCCACGAATAGATTGCGCTGTTTTGTTCATTGACGGACAGTTGGATGGTCTCGCCAACACAATAAGGACCGCCATTGCTCACAATACCGGGCATGATGCCGCAGTCGGTTTCGCCATCACCAGCGTATTTTTGGAACGTAATGTTACCGCTACTTCCGCTATAGTTGGTGATAAGGAGGATGTAGTATTGCCCTACTTGTCCGTCTACAACGTGTGCATACTCATAATGCCGTGCATCAAAACTGCAGTCATGGAGATTGCCAGAGGGATAGAAATTCGGGTTTGACGTGTTGTTGGGACAATTACTGCCGCAATCTGCGGTCAATAAACCTGCTTGCCCAGCTTCTGTCGGACATGGGTCGTTCTGGTTGCTGAAAGGTCCCCAAAGAGCGAAGTCGACATCGAAGGAAGCTTCAATCAAGATGGTAATGTTGCCCGCGACACCAATTCTCATATAGTACCAGAAAGAATGCTTGTTGGTGGGAGAGGTGCCCAAGCATCCATAGTTAGGTCCTGACCACGAATAACCGCTATTGAGAGCAGGGAAATCATAGACGTCAGAAGTACAGAACGGCTCAGCATCCATGCAATGATTGGCACGGTCAAGATGGTCGGAAATCAGGAAGTTATAATATTCAGTACTAATATTGTGCGCCCATGAGTTGAAGATTTCAGTGAACTCCTCTTTTGGTAACAATGAAACTTCTTCGTACTCTTCTCTAAGTATCATCCTAAGATAGTCAAATTCGGCATAAATTGGAATGTCGGAGTGGTAGCTGTTGGGCCTGATATACAATTCGCCTGGATTGTCGGTCGGGTTGCAAATCCAGATGTCGCTTATAGCAAGTGCTGATGCTAACTGAACACGTTCCTCTACATTTTCAATTTCAAAGACATTGAAAAGGAATCCACTTTCATAATCCCTGATTTGGGCTTTTTGAGTCTGATTGGCATCTTGTGACCTGATAACCGCTTGTGTATGATTTGACATATGATCTTGAGCCCAGATTCTTGTAGGGATTGACGACAATAATAGGGCAAAAATAATCGCTTTGGAGATTTTTTTCATGGTATGTGGTTTTTTATCAGGTTTTTAGGCAAGAATTATCATATTGTGTTATTTTTGGATGACTACTTTTTTTGTCACGATGCCTTCCTTGCCGATGGCGACGAAGAAATAAATGCCTTCAGTGTGAGGCTTCATGTCATACTGCATAATCTCGGGGCCACCATTACTATATGTGGAGAGTTGGTCGACGAGATTTCCCATGATGTCGTACACTTTCAGGTCGATTCTACCAGTAAGCTTTTCGAAGCGGAGGGACATTTGTCCATCGTTTGGGTTGGGAACTACGCTGAAATCGGCAGTGCTTTCTTCTTGTTCTTCGATGCCGTAGTAGGAACACACAAACCAATAGCGAAGCAATATGCCTTGTGGTGCGCATCTGTTGTAGACAGTGGCATCGAGCCAAACGGTATCTTCCATGTGGTTAAGGACATAGATTCTGCATCTCTTACCCGCAGGATGGGTGGTTGAGTCGGGCTCCAGCACCCATTGCACGTCCGGGTCTTCGAATTGCCATGTGACGGAATCCCAATGGCAGGTATATGGATGCTCAGTCTCCCAAATAACGAAATCATAGCTGTTGACTTGAAACTCGGTGGCGGTGACGACCCAATGAGGTGTCTGATTGTTGAGATCGGCAGGATATATTTCAGTGGGAACTGGGATGTAATTCAGGTCTAAGTGCATGGTGACGGTACTGTCGCAACCGTCAAAAGTGCTGTATTGTCGCGCATAGTCGCCACTTAAGTCATATTCGATGCCGTCCCAGATGAAACTATCGCACGTGATGGTGTCAAACTCAAAGGTTTGACTCGTTCCCATGGTGAGATTGAGTATGGCAACGCTATCGCATCCTGTGGGACCAGTAAGGACTTGTTCGTAGACCCCTGGCGAGTAGTAGGTTTGTCCATTCCAAGTGTAGCTGTTGCCGCATTCGTGATGGTCAACGGGGCTGCCGATGACGCGGTCGGACACAGTGAGTGTTAAGGTGACGACGCTGTCGCATCCCTCGAAGGAGGAGTGGGTGATAGTGTGCTCAAAAATACCAGGACTGTCATAAACGAAATTGAAGCCGTTAGCATTGTAAACGTCAGGTTCGCCATGCCAGCAACGGCTGTCGTTGATGGATATGTCATATAGCGCTCCAACGTTGACGTAGACCAAAAGACTGTCTTTGCATTCGGGATTCACAGGATTGTCCTGTAGGCGGGCAAGGATGGTGTCGTGGTGGACGGGGATATTGGTGAATCCGTAGCCCGAATAGAGTTGGCCAGAGCAGGCATCGTCGTTTTCGATGATGTATTGCTGTCGGGCATCGATGTAAAACTTGAGGGTGTCGCTGGAGGATGAGAGGCAGCCGCCTTGTAAGGTTGTCACCATCAGTTTGACTTCAAAGAGGTCCTTATTGTGATAGGTGTGTGTGGTGGGGTTGGAAGTGCTGGTGATGCCATCGCCAAAATCCCACAGCACTGCATATTCATCGTAATTGATTTCGGCGTTGAAGCGAATCGCTTCTTCGGCGCAGTAAGGGAAGGTCTCGTTTGACGTAATCTCCAAGTCGTTGATGGTCAGTTTGGTGCTTAGGTCGATGGCGTTGGAACCCACTAAATAGGCGTATCCTTTGGCATGGCCGAAGCCATAGACATGGGCGTTGAAGCCGTTTTCACATGTGATTTGGTGGACGCTATGGTTGATGTTCATCCTCGTGTAGCTGTATTCGCCGTTGCCGTTGACAGGTTGGAACATGTTAGGTGAAATGAGCTCGCCGTCGAAATAGACTTGGTCAATGTCTTCGGTGTTGACGATGATATTGACGCTGTGGGTTTCGATGTTGATGTTGGCATGATCGAAGGTGGAGAACGTAACGTTGTTGATGCGCTGCTCGACGGGAGCAATCCACACCATGGAGGGGTCACCGTTGCCACCATTGATGTTTTGGTCGTAGCTTGAATTGTTGAAGAGGTAGACAGCGCAAGGTTGCTCGGCTTGCAGGAAACACGATCCTTCGCTCTCAGGCATCGGGAAGGTGTATGACTGTCCATATCCCAACGTGACCAATTCCTCGCCGTTCTTGGTGATAAGGTTGTTGTCGGTGCTTGAGGTGATTTTAATGAAGTCGCGGTTACGACCCATGGAACCAGTCACAACGAAATTTTTTCCCCACGAGCGCAAAGGCATGGCCTGTTCAAACACGTGGTCGTAGCCGTTACCCATAGTTACAGGGATGCAGGTGAGGGTGTTCCCGTTGAAAACCGCGATTTTCTTGCAGTCGGAGGCAAGTATGTGTGTGCCGCTTAAGTCGCGTGAGTTGCCTGTCCTCGTGGATCTGAGATGATAGGTCTCGCCCGCATTCATGGAGATGGAAAAGGTTTGGGCAGCCTCATGTCCTCCTAAAGTGGGGCAGGTGGGAGTGATGTCAACGATTGTGTTGTTTTCTGTGGCTACGATAACGATGGCACTGGTTTCATTAATTAACACATAGTCGTTGGCATAGGGCGAAGTGGATTGGTCGAAGCTTTGGATGATGTATTCGTCGCCCAGACTCTCATAGGGCAATACGAACGAAGCATCGAAGGAGACGTAGGCGATGTTGGTGCAATAGACGGAGATGGTGTCGTTGGCTTCTACCTTTATGGCTTTTTGCGAGATTGTCTCGTAGGTGGATTGGTTGTGATAACCTTGGGTTTCGGGGATTTCCACCGTGGTGATGCTATTGGGTCGGGCGTTGAATTCTTGCGACCAACCTGTCAAAGGATTGGAGACGGTGCCCGTGCAGTTGCGTTTGGCGCTGATTAGCACTTGGTTGATGACCCAGCCACCACCATTGGTGTGGTCTCTGAATCCGTTGTGCATAAACGAAAGCCAAAACTCCTTGCCTTGTGTGGAGGTGTTTTGAGCCAATACAGTTGGGCTGAATAGACAGAAGGCGAGAAAAACCAATATTGTTGACTTGATGTGTTTCATATTTTTCTGTCTTAAGTTTATATTAAAATTAGTAGACACGTGTAAAGCACGTGTCTACTTTAGGTATTATCGTCTGATAACCACTTTCTTGGCAGCAGAGCCTTCTTTGCTAGTGGCTACAATGAAATAGATGCCTTCTGAACGGTGGTGCATGTCGTAATGCATGGTCTCGGTCCCACCTTCGCTATAGGTGGTGACGTGGTCGATGAGACAGCCGGTCATGTCGTACACTTTCACGTCGATTTTGCCTGTGAGGTTTTCAAACGTCAATGTCATCATTCCATTGTTGGGGTTGGGCACCACACTGAAATCGGCAGCGTTTCCGGATTGCTCTTCGACATCATACCATGAGCACACGAACCAGTAACGTTGTGACACACCTTGTGGAGCACACATGTTGTAGACAGTGGCACGGAGCCATATCGTGTCGTCAACGTGGTTGAGGACGTACATTCTGCATCTCTTACCTGCAGGTACGGTAGTCTCATCGGGCTCCAGCATCCAGAGCATACTCGGGTCTTCAAATTCCCATCTGATGGAGTCCCAATGACAGCTGGAAGGATGTCCTTCTTCCCAAATGTTGAAGTCGTAACAGTTGACTTGGAACTCAGTGGCAGTGACCACCCAATGGGGTGCTGAGTTGTTGAGGTCAACAGGTCTAATCTCAACAGGTTGGGGTGTGTATTCAAGATGGAGTGGCATGCGGACGATACTGTCGCAGCCGACATGGTTCGTGTAGACCCTTTGGTAAGGACGGTTGGTCTGCGAAGATATGGTGTACCAGTTGTTCTCAGGTTGATAGAGATCCTCTGAGTAGAAATCATATCCGCGAGGATTCCAATAGGCACTGTCACAGCCGATTATACTGGTGTATTCCGGATGGGTCTCTTCCGTTTCGTCATGTTCTTTTACAGTGAGGTATAAGGTCACGTCGCTATTGCAGCCATAACTATTAATGTAATGGTGGGTGTAGGTCGTGCTGGCATAGAAGGTCGTGTCAACCTGGAAATCCTCGTCTCTCCAACGGAAAACATCGCAACTGGAGATTTCTAATGGGGTGGAGAAGCTTGGTCTCAATTCAAGGAAAAGGACAAGAGTGCTGTCGCAGGAGTTGGGATAGGATAGGGTGTCGTAATAAACGCCTGATGAATAGTAGGTTGTGTTGTTAGATGGCCATGTGTATTGTTCTGCACAGATGGAGACCGAGTATGTCTTGGAGTTGTATTCCGATTCCGAAACATAAAGGCTGATGATGCTATCGCAACCTGATGCACTCTCAAAGACATAGATGTATGGGGAAGAACTGGGTTGCAGGTAATCGCCTTGGTAATAATAGCCCGGACCGCCTTCACAGGTGGATTCCATGAGAGGGACTTCATAAATCGGATCTTCGATAAGATTGAGTCTGATTGTGCTGTCGCAGCCGTGTTCCGACTGCAATGTATGGTAGTACAGGCCAGGAGTGTTAAGAGCCTCGCCGAAGAACATATATTGTTCGCCTTGGCAGAAATGGTCGGTAACAGGAGTTTCGTAAATCTGCCAGTTGCCTAAATGCAAGTGGATGAGGCTGTCGCATCCAAAAACGGTCTGGATGGTATGGTCATACACTCCAGGGGTTTGCAATACATTGCCAAAGAAGTTATAGGTTTCGTTCTCGCAGATGTTCTCGTAGATGTTGGACTCCCTATTGGGATGCACTGTAATGGTTACGGTGACATTTTGGCTGGTGATGCCGTCGCTAACAGTGCAGGTATATGTGGTCGTGCCAACAGGAGGAGTGGCTATGGGGTTCTGATTACTGGCGTTGTTCAGCGTGTTGGCTGGTGTCCAGTTGTAAGTGAAGCTACCTGTGCCACCTGCAGGTATGGCATGTAAGGTGGTTGATTCGCCTTCACAAAGTTCATAATGGTCGGCAGTGGCCGTGGCAGTCATGTTGGAGCCATTCATGCTTACGGTAACTTGTGCTGTGCTGCTGCAGCCGCCTTGCGGGTTGGTGACGGTGACTGTGAAGGTTTGAGTGGCTTGCAGTTGCACGGTTTGTGTGGTTTGTGAGTTGGGGTTGACGACCATATTGGAAGGCTCCCAATGGAAGTTGAAAGTTCCTGTGGTGCCTGCGCTGGCAGTAAGGGTGGCAACTTGGCCGTACATGACAGTACTGGGTTGAGCTGTGGCTGAGGCACTCGGAGCGGCATATACGGGCACAGTCTGGGTCTTCTGGTCTGTGCAGTGACCGTTACCGGTTGAGACGGTGTGTGTCACTTGATAGTTGCCAGGTTGGGCATAGGTGTGCATCACGCTTTGTCCAGAGCCAGTCTGTCCGTCACCGAAGTTCCATTGGTAGCTTTGGATTTGCTGCCCATTGGGATTGGTTGTGGCTGTACTATTGAACTGTGTCGGTGTACCTTGGCAGACCGATGTAAAGTTGAAGTTGGCTGTGGGGTCTGGGTAGATGACCACTTCGGTGGTGGCACTGTTGGTCTGGTTGCCCACGGAGATAGTACAGGTGTAGGTGCCAGCCATGTTCAACGTACAGTTGGGACGGGTGGGGTTCTGTTGGGCGGATGAGAAACCGCCAGGGCCTGACCAGCTGTATGTGGCACCAGCCTGACCGTTGGCCGTCAAGGTGATGGTTTCACCCACGCAGTAGGGCCCGTTGTTGTCAACCAAAGGTGGCAGGATGCCGCAGTCAGTGGTGCCAGTACCGGACACCTTACTGAATGAGATATTGCAGGTGGCATTGGAGTAGTTGGTGATGACGAGTATGAAATAGTCGCCCGTTTGAGCTGTAGAAGGAATCAAGCAGTGTTCAGTGGCAGCGGCGGAATAGCTACAGCTGACAACCTTGTCAGAGGTCAATCCGTTGGGACAAGGTGTGATAGGGTCGGTAAAAGGTCCCCAGCAGCAAAAGTCAATGTCGTGGCTAGGAGTGCTGTACATGTAAATGTCAATGTTGCCAGGGTTCAAAATACGCATATAATACCATGCTGGGTTGGGGGTTGAATAGAGGCAGTTGTAATCAGGACCGCTCTCTCCGCTGCCAGCATTGACACCAGCTGGGAATTCATACAAACCGTTGTCGGTACAGAATGGGTCGGCATTGGCGCAGGTGTTGTTTAATCTCGACCTGACGTAAGTGTCCATCATCAAAGAGAGAATGAAATCGTTGGGCAGCATGGCTTTATATTCAAGTGCTGTCTGTGCACACTCCTCTTTGCTCAAAAGGTTATACTGCTGTGTGCTTTGCTCACGGAAGTCATTGAAAGCCTCTTGTAAGTTGATGCCGTCGAAAGCTTCATTGGCACTGATGAGGAAAACTCCGTCTCTTTCGCTGGTGATGACATCAAAACGGCAGTCGCTTATCAGGTCATGAAGAAAGATGACACGCTGGTCGAATCCAGCTATATCTGTGATGTTGAACTCGATGATCGGCTGATTGTTTGTAGTTTGTATCCGCTGCCCAAATTGTTTCAAAGGCAAGACAAACAATACCACAACAGCGATAATGATTTTCGTGAAGCTTCTCATGGTCGATTTAAGTTTGATTTTAGTTGTTTGCACAATTTTTCAACCGCCAAATTTACAAAAAAATTGGAAATAGCAATGTTTTATCTGAAGAAAATGGACTAAAAAGCGAAAAATGCAGTTTGAACCACATTTTTTCATTGTTTAATAACAGCCTTTTTGGCGATGGTTCCTTCCTTTGCCGTGACGACGATAAAGTAAATGCCATCAGAATGATGAGGCAAGTCATACGGTATGCTCTCGTTAGGGCCACCGCTGTAAGTACTGGTATGGTCGACGAGGGAACCCGTCATGTCGTAAACTTTCACGTCGATTTTTCCAGTGAGGTTCTCAAACTGTAGCGTCATTTTACCGTTGTTGGGGTTGGGCACCACCATAAAGTTAGGCATGTTTTCTTGCCGCTCCTCTATGTCGTAATAGGAACAGGTGAGCCAATAGCGTTGCGGTATGCCTTGGAGGGAGCATCTGTTGTACACGGTGGCGCGAAGCCATACGGTATCGTCAATGTGATTGAGGACGTACATTCGGCATCTCTTGCCTATAGGATGGGTTGTCGTGTCAGGCTCCAAAACCCATTGCACGTTCGGGTCTTCGAATTGCCAGGTAACGGAATCCCAATGGCAGGTATAAGGGTGTTGGTCTTCCCAAATACTGAAGTCATAGCTGTTGACTTGGAACTCGGTGGCGGTTATTACCCAGTGGGGTGCAACGAGGTTTGTTGGGACTATTTCAACGGGGCTTGGTGTGTATTCGAGTTGGATGTGCATGTTGACGATGCTGTCGCATCCATAATGGTTCGTGTAAGTCCTATGGTACGTATCCGACTCGGTGTAATAATGGTTGGCAGGGTTAAAGAGGTCGGTGGTGGTGTATTCGAGACCTTGCGGGTCCCAGAAGGCGCTGTCGCAGACGGTCTCATCGGGAAGTGCTGGAATGGAGCCTTCCAACAAGTCGTTGGCGTTGACGAGTATGCTGACACTAGCTTCTTGAGAGGTAAGGCCATCGCTGATTTGGCAATGATAAGTGGTGGTGCCTACGGGCGGCGTGGCCACAGGGTTTTGGATGTGTGCGTTGTTGAGGGTGTTGGCTGGTGTCCAGTTGTAAGTGTAGTTGCCGGTGCCTCCCACTGGAAGGGCGTGAAGCGTGGTTTCGCCGTTGTCGCAAATCTCATATTGGTCGGCAGTGGCAGTGGCCGTCAGGTCTGAGCCACTCATGCTGACGGTGTATTGCATCGTTCCCACACAAGGACTTCCAGGTTGGGAGACAGTGACGGAAAAAACAGTAGTCTCTTGCAACGGGATAGTTTGAGTGGTTTGGCTGTCAGGATTGAGGACTTTGTCGGCAGGCTCCCAGTGGAAATCGAACGAGCCTTGGACACCTGGATCCGCTGTAAGCGTGGCGGTGCCGCCATAGATGACGGCACTTGGGGTAGCCGTGATGCTCGGACTGGGTTGCGCATGGACCTCAACTTCGGTTTCCGAGCTGTTGCTTTGTTCCCCAATCGTGATGGAGCAGGTGTAGGTTCCTGACATTTGCATCGTACAGTTTGCAATGGAGGGATTCTGCTCGTTGGAAATGAAGTTGTTGGGTCCTGTCCAACTATAGGAGGCTCCTGCCTGGCTAGTGGCGAATAAAGAGATGGTTTCTCCTTCGCAATAGGGGCCATCGTTGGTGACGAGAGGAGGCAGGATGTCGCAGTCAGTGGTACCTGTCCCGACATTCTCAAATGAAATGTTGCAGGGTACATTGGAGAAGTTGGTAATCAGCAGGATGTAATATTGTCCTGTTAAGGCATTGTTGATATGGCAGTTTTCGGTAGCGTTGCTGCTATAACCACAATCCACCATGGTATTGCACGAAAGGAGGTCGCAAGCGGTAGCGATGTCGTCAAAAGGCCCCCAACAGTCGAAGTCAATGTCGACCTGAGGCGTGCTGTACATATAGATGTTCAGGTTGCCCGGGTCGGCGATTCTCATGTAATAGAAGGCAGGATTTCTCGTCATGCTCAAACAACCAGTGGTGTTTGGATTGTAGGGAGGCGTGTAGCCTTGACAGAAATAGGGAGCAACATTAGTGCCGAGGTTGCCTGAATTGACACCAGCGGGGAACTGGTATAAACCGTTGTCGGTGCAGAAAGGAAGAGCTCCGTCACAGGTGCCGTTGCCGTCGCGCAATTGGCGATGGAAGTCTTCGTTGATCATGACAAAGATGGGGGCATCAAGTTGATAACGCCATTCGACAAATAAGTTGCCGCGCTCCGTCTTGCTCAAATTTGTGTAGGCAAGCCAGTCCTCATAACTACGTTCAAGGAAAAAATCGAAATCCGCATTGGCGTTGGAGTCATCGCAGGTGTATCCGTCGCTGACATAGATGTCGAAGTAGCCGTCCTTGTCGCTCGGGGCGAATGAATAGACCTCACTTTCTTGGATGGAATGAAGCAGGAATACACGCTCTTCTATGGTTGACAAATTACGGATATTGTATTCGGCCAGTTTCGTGGATGGTTGCTGGGCAAAATACTGTAGAGGCAGCAAAGCCAACAGCCAGGCGAACAGATAATATTTCCTTGAACGTAGCATGAACTTTTCTTATTTGATAATACTGATACGCTTAATGACGATGCCGCTATCGGTGTGGATGCGGATGAGATAGGTGCCTGTACCGAACGATGCCATATTGACCTTTACCATGTCGTTCTCTGTCTCCAGATTGTACAAGGCTTGACCGAAAGTATTGAATACGGTGATTTGCCTCATGTTTTCCGCTTCTATGGTGACGATGTCATTGGCAGGGTTGGGGAAGATGCGGGCTTCGATGTTGTATTCGTTCACATCGGTGGTGTTTCTCACGGTAACAACCTTTTGATTGAGGGCGTCTCCGCAAACATTGTCTTCGTGCGCAAAAACAGTGGCCTCGCCCTTGTAGTTCTCGCTCCAAGTGATGTTGGCCGTATAACTGTTGGAGATGTCGAAGGTTCCTGCTTCGGCAGGCTCAATAGTCCACATGTATGAGGCTCCTTCATTTTGAGTGAGTGAGTAAGTGCTTATAGGCGAGAGACGTACATCGACTTCCGAAGGGCCTTCAATGTCTTCTGGTTGGGGAGTATGAGTGATGGTGATATTGAGGCTCCAAATACTGTCACAACCATAGACGCTTTGGTGTTCGCCGATTATGTAGGTGCCTGATTCTGTGTATGTAACGCCTTCATATTCGAAGGAGTCGCAGTCGCCTCCCGAAACGCCCATCGCATAAGACTCGTAGATGTTGAGGTGCATGGTCACAATGGAGTCGCAGCCATGGAGCGAGGTGTACGATTTGGTGTGCGTGCCTGATTCGTAGTAGATGTCGCCATCCCACTCAAAGCTGTCGCAAGCGTCCTGTTCGATTTCGATGTTATAGGTATCCACGAAACTGAGGTGTATGACCACGGTGGAGTCGCAGCCGAAGGCACTTTGCAGTGTTTGCTCATAGTCACCGGCTTCGTTGTAGTCTATTCCGTTCCAGGTAAAGGTGCCGCATGAACTCATGTCAATCTCAACGTGATGCAGCGGATGGATGGTAAGGACGAAGTCTTGGGTGGCATCGCCGCAGCCGTAGGGTGAGGTGGCGTTGAGTGTCAGCGTGACACTACCATTGGCCTTGTCTTGTTCGCCAGGGATGTATACGGTTTGAGAAGACGAGGTATTTTCGAAGCTACCATCGCCATTTGTATTCCATCTGGTGACTCCGTCTTCGAGGATGATGGCGCTGAGGTTGATGTTCTCGCCTTCGCAGATTTCGCCTTCGGCCTCCATTACGATGCTGACAGCCTCATGGAAGTTGATGATGACATTGTCGCTCAGGGTCTCACCGGTTTCGTTGGTTGCGGAGAGGGTCAGTGTGACGGTCTTGTTGGCCAAGTCTTGTTCACCAGGCGTGTAGATGGGGTTGAGAATGTCGTTGTGGTCGAAGCTGCCGTCACCGTTGGTGGTCCAAAGCAGACCTTCATAGCCTACGGCATTGGCTAGCAACTGCACCGCTTCATGGCAGACATTTTGGTCGGCACCGGCGTTGCAGGCAAAGTCGATGTGGCGCACGGGGAATAGGATGTCATCAATCCAAGCATGGTCGGCGCCACTGGTGCCGCTACCGTTTTTCTCATAGACCCAGCTAAAGGTGTGCTCGCCTTGGTTGACAGGGAAAGCCATTTCGCGCCAGTTGAGGTCACCAGTCCATTGTTGCATTAAGTTGCCATCGATGTAGAACTTCAAATAATCACCATTCAATTCACAGTCGGCCTTTCTGAAAAAGCGGATTTCGTCATTCAGGTTTTCTGCATTGAAATGTAATGTGAGGGTGGAAGTTTCGTTATGGCCTATGTTGCCCGATTGCAGGCAGTAACTGCCGGAATGCGGGTCGTTGTTGCTGAGAGTCCACGGATGATTGGGGTCGTTTTCCCAGTCAAAGTCTTCTAGACCATTCTCGAAATTGGCGATTTCGAGGCCTACGCGGTGTATGAAGTCACAGGCGTTGCTGTAAGCACCTGAGGTGGCGGTGAGAGTAAATTGTGCAGTTGCGCCTTTCGGCATGTTGGCTGCCACACTCACCATGTAGCTTACTTCAACGCTTTGTCCAACGTTTACCGTATGAGTGGTGACGGATGGCTGGCTGATGGTAATGTATTGTTGTGAGGTGGTAGTTAATGTAGCTGTGACATCGCTGGCCGTAACGCTGCCAACATTGCTATAGCTGAAGATGACTTCGGCTGTTTCGCCCGGATCGAGGCGGCCGTTGCCATTACCCTTGTCGGTGCCGCCATCGTTGATGGTCATCACGTCATACACTTTCAGATTGGGCGCATGGGCGTTGAAATGGAAGTCATAGGTCCAGGTGTGGCTGCCAGCCACCATGGTAAGGGTGAAGTCGAGGCGGGTCTCGTCGGGGACGTTATTGGCCAGAGTGATGCCAAAGACTTCTTCCAGGTCAGTGGTTTGGTTAGGTGACAAGGCTGGAATGGTAGCGGTGTTCTGATTGATGGTGACGTATTGCAGCGAAGCTGTGCTGAGGGTAGCGTTGGCCTCTGTCGAAGCCTGGTCGCCAGTGTTTTTGATGGTGATGTCGAACGACGATTGCTCGCCAAATTCAAGCAATTGGTTGCCATTGGCATCGTGTGGTGTCACTTGTGTCACGCTGAGGTGGGGTTCGCTGATGACGTGGATAGTGCCCACATAACGAAGGCGGTCTTGCTTGGTGGCCACGATGGTGATGTTGGTGTTGGAAGGCTGGGCAGGGAAGGTAATGACTTGGCTGTTGCCTGTGGCGGTAGCCACGGCGAGGATGTTATTGTTGCGGGTCAATGCAATGACGGCGCCTTGCGGGGCAGTCACGTTGATACTTGTGGTGGTGGCAGTGATTTGAGCGGGATGGGTGACCGTCATCGCGGTAGGTACCTGCGTGTAGAGCGTCAAGAAGGCATCGCAGTGGGCGGTGAACATCTTATGCGTGATGGCCTTGTTGTTGGGATTGCTCGGCCATGAGCTTTGTTGCAGGAAATACTTTCCGGCCACGTTGCCGAAAGCGGGTCTCCAGTTGCCTTCGTAGTTGGCGTATGGGCCATAGTCGGGGAGGAACTGTGGGTCATATTGATCGTACATGCCCCAAGCGTAAGCGTCGTTGACGAAGGAGTAGGATGTTTGCGTAGGTCCGATGCAGCCCACGGCACCGGCGTTCTGGCCACCGCTGGTGCGGCGCATGAAGGCCTCGATGAGGCACTCGGGGCTGTGGTCGAAGGTGCCGGTTTGGCAGTTAATGGTGTTCACGAAAGTGAGCTTGCCCGTGTTGGTCATCTGGGCCACATTGCTCGTGCTGAAGTCGGGTTCGCCCCAGCCTTGGTAGTAGCCGTGGTCGCGGTGTTGCAGCAGCATGCAGCCATTGTTGACGGCAGTCACGACCTGTGCGCCCGTGCCGCCTGTCCAACCGCCGAGTTCAGAAGGCGTCTGGGGGATGTAGCCGCGTCCGTTGGGACCGAAGTAGTTGACTACCATGGAGGTGTTGGTATTGCTTGACCACACGTTGCCGGGGTTGCCGCTGTAGATGGCGTTGATACGGACGGGGTGCTTGCCTTGGTTACGCCAGTAACCGCCCACGGCTTCGGAGCAGATCTGGAACCAACGTTCGGTCTGCCAGCCTAATGCCGTGATGGGTTGGTCGTACGACGAAGCGCTCATGTTGGGGTTGGTGTATTCGTATTCAATCTGCTTGTTCACCATCATTTGAGCTTCGGTGGCGTTGGCGGCCACGAGGCGCGAGAAGGCCATCTCAGGTAGGTTGTCGCCCGTCACGTCGGCATAGCCGTTGTCGGTAATGCAGTTGCCATAAGTTGATGAGTGATAGGTGGTTTCAGCAGGAATGCCTTGGGCCATGTTGGTGTTATGGTCGCCCAAAAGCAGCACCGCGACAGGCGGAATTGCCCAGTTGTTGTAAGCGTTGTGGAAATAGGTCTTCATCATGGCTGTGGTGGTGCAGCCCATGTCGCTCAAGCTCATTACCTCAGTGATGATGCCCTGTTGGATGCGGTAGTCACGCAGCTGGTTGGCATATTGGCGGAAGCTTTCGTTGTTGGGTATGACGATGAGGTATTCGCAGCCCTCGGGACGGTTGGCCACCCATTCCTGCATGCGCGTTTCATAGTCGATGATGGGCAGCTGGTTGTAGTTGACCAGGTTCTGCATCAGGATGGGGTCCCAATAGGGCGAACGCAGGCGGTTGTCGCCAAACTCGCCGTTGCCGCCGTCGAAGCGCACATCGAACTGTAGGTCGTCATACACGCGCAGCTCCTTGGTGACAGGGTTGTATTGGTAAGGCACCACGGTGACTGCCACGGTCTGCACACCACGCAGGCTGAAAGGCTCCGACACGGTGACGGGCTGTTCGGGAAAGAACGCGTCCTTGGTATAGATGCTGGGATTTCTCTCGTAAGTATTTGGATTGTCATCGGTGTCAAATTTGAGTGGTGCGGCAGCCATTAGGTCCACGTTTTGCACGGTGGTCATGCTGCTGTAGCCCATCTCGATGTGGGCCGTGGCACCATTGGGGATGGCCACGAAACGGCTGAACGAAGGCAGGTCGGGTTCGCCAGCGGTGGCAGGTAGGGTGATGCCTGTACCCCCTTGTACGATATCGCCAGTGTAGCCATTGTCGGTGATGTTGAGTATTTGCAGATGCTTTAGGGCGTGGCGCATAGTGAGGTTGGAACGGGTGTTTTGTTCCATGCTGAGGCCCTCTATCGGGGCGTTGTTGTTGAAGTTGATTTCACGTGTTTGGGCATTCGTGATGATGGCCGAAAACAGCATGATAGCAACGAAAAGCGCATGTGATTTGATTCTCATAATTCAAAGTATCATAATTTGTTATTCGTGACTATAAAAAAGCGCGTAAAAATACGCATTTTTTTGGAAAACAGAAGCCTTTTTCTGATTAAAAACGTTTTTTATCTTAAAAAACTACAATTCCACAATTGTTCTGCTCCAGTATCGCCCGTATAGTTTCACATAGGCTTACAAAAAAGAGCCGCCAAAGGCAGCTCTTTCAGTCAAAGCCAGTCCCGTAGGGACGGCGGACATTAAGCAGGTGGTGAAGCGTAGCGCAACCCCTGCTTTTACACAGCGTAGTCTATCACACAATCCCCGTAAATCCCATAAACGCCAAAGCCAAGATGCCAGCGGTAATCAAGGCAATAGGGGTGCCCTTCATGCCCTTGGGAGGCTCCATCAGGTCGATGTGCTCGCGGATGCCCGCAAAGATGATCAAGGCCATGGAGAAGCCGAGGGCGATGCCGACGGCATAGACGATGGACTCGCCGAGGCTCAGCATGTGGGCCACGCCGCCATAGTTGAACTCCTTGGTGACCACAGTCAACGAAACGCCAAGGACGGCGCAGTTGGTCGTAATCAACGGCAGGAACACGCCCAAGGCGGTGTAGAGTGCTGGACTTATCTTCTTCAGGATAATCTCCACCATCTGCACCAAGGCGGCGATGATGAGGATGAAAGCGATAGTCTGAAGGAAGGTGAGGTTCAAGGGAATCAGGATGTACCGGTTCGTCAGCCAAGTCACTAAGGTGGCCAAGGTCAGCACAAAGATAACGGCCGCACTCATACCCACTGCGGTCGAGGTCTTCTTAGAGGTGCCAAGGAACGGGCAAATACCCAAGAACTCAAGATGGTCGATAAGATAATGATGAGGTATTTCATGGCTTAGTGACTTTCTTTTTTGAGTTTGTTGACGATAGCGATAACGAAGCCGAGGCAGATGAAAGCGCCGGGAGGCAGGATGAACACCAGGATGTTCGCCGTCTCGGGCAGGATGGTGAGACCAAAAATGGAGCCGCTGCCGAGGAACTCACGGATGCAGCCCAACAGCGTCAGAGCGAGGGTGAAGCCCAAGCCCATGCCGAGGCCATCCAACATGGACGGGAACACGGGGTTCTTCGAGGCAAAAGCCTCGGCGCGACCCAACACGATGCAGTTCACCACGATGAGGGGGATGAACAGACCGAGGGTCTCATAGATGTCGGGCACGTATGCCTGCATTAACAATTGCACCAAAGTCACGAACGAGGCGATGACCACGATGAAGCAGGGGATACGCACCTTGTCGGGGATGAAGCCCTTTAAAAGTGAAATGAAGATGTTGGACAGCACCAACACGAAGGTGGTGGCCAAGCCCATCGACATGCCGTTGATGGCACTGGTGGTGGTGGCCAAGGTCGGGCAGCAGCCCAACAGCAGCACCAAGATGGGGTTCTCTTTGACGAGGCCTTTGGTAAAGGTTTGCAGGTTGTTACTCATTGTCTTGTCCTCCTTCCGTAGTTTCAGTTACTTCTTCCGTTGCTTCAGCCGCCGGAGCGATTTCCGCGGCGGGAGCGTTGTTCATGAATTGTGCTTTGTTGGCTTCAAAGGCCTTATAAGCTTTGTCCACCGCCTTCGAGAAGGCTCTCGAAGTGATGGTGGCTGCGGTGATGGCATCGACGTCGCCGCCGTCTTTCTTGACAATCAGCTTGAAATCGGCTGGGTTCTTGTCGACAAACTGGTCCTTGAACTTGCCGGTCATGTTGGCACCGAGGCCAGGGGTCTCGGTGTGTGACAACACCGAAGTGCCTTTGATGGTACCGTCGGCGAGGAAGCCGACCATCATGTCGATCTTGCCGCCGAAACCGCCTTCGCTGGTCTTCACGGCTGCACCTTGGAAGGTGCCATTTTGGTCGTAGGCGAGGTTGCAGGGGAAGGTCATGTCAACACCTTCGTAGTTGTATTTCAGTGTGTCAGCCTTATAGGTGATTTCACCGTCCAAAGGCAACACGGCTTGGATGGCTGCTTCGTTCTTTTTCTGGTCGACCTCTGCGATGGTGTCTTTGGTCATGCCGTAGACTAAGCCGAGCACACCGCCCGACACCGCTGCGATGACGAGCAGGGCCACAAGCATATTAACTAAAGTGGATGGTTTCTTTGCCATGGCGATTACTTTTTAGAGGGTTTGACAACGCCGAACACTTTGGGCTTGAAGGCCTTGTTGATGAGCGGTGTGAAGGCATTCATAATCAAAATGGCGAACGACACACCTTCGGGATAGGCACCCCACAGACGGATGATGACCGTGATGGCACCGATGCCGAAGCCAAACAATAGTTTGCCTCGTATCGTCATCGGCGAGGTCACCATATCGGTGGCCATGAAGAAGGCGCCGAGGATGAGACCGCCATAGACGAGATGATACCACGGAGCGATGTACTGCGTTGGGTCGATGAGGTAGCAGATGCCCGTGAAGACGAACACGGTGAGCAGGATGCTCAACGGCGTCCAGATGTCGATGACCTTGCGGCAGAGGAGGTAAATCGCACCTAAAAGCAGGGCGATGGCACAAACCTCGCCGAAGGCACCACCGCGGTTGCCCAGAACCATGTCGATGAACTGCATGTCACCAGCTTCAGCCAGCGACCCAACGCCTGCTTCTTTCAAGAGACCGAGTGGGGTGGGACCCGTGACGGCGTCGGCGAAGAAGCCTTTGTCAAAGATGGGCTGGGCCTGCGGCCAAGTGGTCATGGCGGTCGGGAACGACACGAGCATGAACACACGGCCTACCAAAGCCGGGTTGAAGGGGTTCTTGCCCAAGCCGCCAAAGGCCATCTTGCCGATGCCGATGGCGACGATGCTACCCACGATAGCCATCCAGATGGGAAGGTTGGCGGGCACATTGAAGGCCAACAGCACGCCCGTCAGCGCGGCCGAGCCGTCGTTGATGGTCAAGGGGCCTTTGATAAGGAATTTCTGAATGAGCCATTCGGTCAGCATACAGGCGGCCACCGTGATGATGGTCAGGCGGAGGGCATACCAGCCGAAATAGTAAATGGCCACAAGCAAAGCCGGTACCAAGGCGAGGAGCACACGATACATGATTTTCCTCGTGTTTTCCGGTGAATGCACATGCGGCGAACCTGATATTGTGTATTTGTTCATTGTTGAATTGTTGATTGTTTAATCGTTGAATTGTTTTGGCTTTCAGCTCTCAGCAATCAGCTTTCAGCAGGTGTTGACCTGGCTGATAGCTGACAGCTGATGGCTGATAGCTTATTTCTGATTACGCGCACGGATGATGGCACCGGTCTTGGCCTTGCCATAACGGATGTAGTCGAGCAGCGGGATGTTGGCGGGACAGGTGAACTCGCAGGAGCCGCATTCGATGCAGTCCATGATGTGGTTCTTCTCGGTCTCGTCAAAATCATTCTGCTTGGCCAGCTTGTGGAGCAGGAACGGCTGCAAGCCCATGGGGCAGGCACCGGCGCAGCGGCCGCAGCGGATGCAGTTGGTCTGACGACGGTCTTGCGCTTCCTTGAGGGTCATGAGCAGGATGCCCGACGTGCCTTTGATGCACGGGAAGTTGGTGACCGACACGCTCTTGCCCATCATGGGACCGCCGTTGATGACGTCGGTGATGTCTTCAGGCAGACCGCCAGCGGCCTCGATGAGGAGGTCGGCAGGCGTGCCGAAACGCACACGGAAGTTGCCCGGCTTTTTGACCGATTTGCCCGTGACGGTCACAATACGCTCAATCAGGGGCTTGTTTTTCTGTACAGCCTCATAAATGGCGTAGGTCGAGGCTACATTGACTACGACGCAACCCGTCTCAATGGGCAGTTTGCCTGACGGTACCTCGCGACCTGTGATGGCCTTGATGATTTGCTTTTCGCCGCCTTGGGGGTACTTGGTCTTCAAAGGCTGCACCTCAATGCCGGCATATAAGTTCTTATGCTCGTTGATGGTCTTGTCAAGCAACTCGATAGCGGGCATTTTGTTTTCCTCGATGCCGATGATGCCTTTGTCTGTATTGACCGCTTTCATCAAAATCTTGACACCCATGAGGAACTCTTGGGTCTTTTCAAGCAAGAGGCGGTAGTCGCAGGTCAAGTAAGGCTCGCACTCGGCAGCGTTGATGATGACGTATTCGGCTTTCTTGCCTTCTGGCACCATCAGCTTCACGTGAGTGGGGAAGGTGGCACCACCCATGCCGACGATGCCGCATTCTTTCACCTTATCTATAATCTGTTTTGAGTCGAGTTTGATTTCGGTAAGCAATTCATCCGTTTGAATGACGCCTTCAACCCATTCGTCTTGGTCTTCTCTGTCGATGAAGACAGCGGGTTTGTAGTAACCGGTATGGTCCATGACGACATCCACCTTGGCAACGGTGCCCGTGGCGGGACTATGGACGTTGGCCGAGATGAACCCCTTGGCGGTGCCTATGAGCTGACCTGTCAGCACGCGGTCGCCTTTGTTGACGATGCATTCAGCCGGTGCACCAAGGCATTGTCCCAGCGGGACGATGAGCTGCTTAGGCATCGGGATGTCTTGTATGGGCTGGTCGGCCGAGAGTTTGTTCTCTTCCGGATGCACGCCGCCCTTATGGAAAGTCTTTATCGGGTTCATGCTGTGACGGTGTTTTCGGGTTTGACTTCAGTTTTCACTTCCACAGGCTGTGCTTCAGGTTTTGGAGTCGGGAAGTTGATGGCGTGGATGCTGCCTCTTGGGCATACCTTGACACATTTGCCGCAGGCTTTGCACTTGGCAGGATCGATGTAGGCCAGGTTGCCCTTCATCTCGATAGCCTCGAAGGGGCATTCCTTCAAGCATTTCTGGCAGCCTATGCAACCTGCCGAGCAGTTCTTGATGACCAAAGCACCCTTGTCGGTGTTGGAGCAGCACACATACACGCGACGGTCTTTCTTGCCACGCGGGCGCACCTCGATGATGCCACGTGGGCAGGTACGAGCGCACACGCCGCAGCCCACGCACTTGTCGGGGTCGACGACGGGCAATCCCGTCTCCTTGTCGATGTGCAGCGCGTTGAAGTTGCACTTCTTCACGCAGTCGCCAAGGCCGAGGCAGCCTTTCGAGCAGCCACCTTCGCCTGCGTAGAGCGTGTTGGCGAAAGCGCAGATGTCGGCGCCTTCATAATGCACCTTGGAGGGTGAGTTCTGGCAACTGCCATTGCAGCGCACCACCGCGATTTTAGGCTCGAAGGCGGCAGCGGTCAGTCCTAAGACGGCGGCCACCTTGTTCATGTCGGTGCCAGGGCAGGCGAGGCCGTCGATGTTGCCTTTCTCGGCAGCTTGTTTCACACAAGCCTCAGCCAAGGCACGGCAGCCCGCGAAGCCGCAACCGCCGCAGTTGGCGCCAGGCAGACAGGCTTCCGCTTCGTCAATCAATGGGTTCTCTTCCACCTTGAACTTCTGTGCCACAAAGTACAGAATCACGGCCAAAACGCCGCCAAGGATTCCGAGAACCGCAAGGGAAATAAGTAAAGTGTTACTCATTAGTAATAAAATTTTGAGTTTGTTTTCAATTCTTAAGAATCTGCAAAAATACGGAATCTCCTTTTTTCGACAATGGAAAAATTTCGGTTTTTATTAGCGCGTTACATTCAACTTTCGGATAACTCTGCCATGCTCGGTCAGTATTTCAATGATGTAAACAGATGAATGCAAGTTGTTTATGCTGATTTCCATCGTGTCTTTATTGTCGCCTTCCTTTTTGATAAGGCATTGCCCATACAAGTCACACAATCTGACGCTTATTATTCCCTTGGCTTCGATGAACACTTTGTCGTTGGCGGGATTGGGATAGACCGCAATGGGCAAGGCTTGACTTTCGTTGATGTCGAAAAATCCAGCATGGATGACTATTTCCTGTTCGGTGTATCCGCAGTAGTCATTCCAAGCCCTGACTTTCAGGGTTGCTGTGCCAGACGAGGTGGCATGCAAGGTGCAATGCGTTTCTGAGGCGTCCACAATCCAGCCCGAAACATCGCAAACCCATTCGTAATGCGTTGCAAATGCCACGGGATCAATGTAATAATCGTATTCGTATTGCACGAGGTCGGTCGAAACGAAGATTTCTTGTAACCCCACAATTTCTGGAATTGGTTCAAGACGCTGCTCAACTATGAGATTCAAGCTGACTATGGAATCGCAGCCGTTACTGGTGATGAAAGTCTGCTCATATTGTCCTGACTGCGTATATTCGTGTCCGTTCCAAACAAAGCTTTCACAAACCGTGGTGTCCAAGGCGATGTTGTAGGCATCGTTAATAATAAGATGTAGGGTGGCGATGCTGTCGCAGCCCCATTGGTTGACTAATATAGTTTGGTAAATACCTGATTCATTGTATGTTTGCCCGTTCCATTCGTAATTCTCGCAACTAGAAACCGTGGCGTACCCCGAGTTTGACTCATGCACTGAGATGCGAACGGAATTGCTGTAGGAAGTGCCTTCTTCGTTGGTGGCCCATAGACGCAGGTACCAGCCGTTGAATGTCATGTCCAAGATTTGTCCAGTATAGGCAATGGGATTGGTGAATGCTGCATCATCAGCGATTTCCCATCCGTAATTGTCGGCATTAATCAAATTAGGCGTGACCAACTCTATCGGGCCTTCATTGCAAATAACGGCAGGCTCGTATAGATTGCCTATGTGAGGCAGTGGAGAGAATTCAAGGTTGCGAACTGGCCTGACGGCAAAATAGCCTCCATGGTTGGATACGTTGTTGGTCTTTGGACAGAAAAGCATGTATGCATTCCAAGCCCAGGCTTCCTCGGGATATGGCGATCCGAAATGGACATACCAGGCGTTTTCGGTGTTTTCTTGGGTACTCGACCAATAGGGGTGCAGTCCTAATTTCTCGCCTACGGATTCCAAAGCAGATTCATAAAATATAGCATTGACATACAACATTTTTAGCTGTCCGGCGGCAGGCAGATACCACCCGTTTGCGATGTCAACTGTGGCGGCGGCATATTGACCTGTATAGCCAGTAGATTGGTAATGATTCAGGATTGCCAGCGTATTGGCATATCCATCAGTATCCGCGAAGGCAGTAGTTATGTAATCGTTGTTTGTATTGATGACATGATCAAGTCCTTCTATTTCGTCGGTCAGTCCCCACGGGACCGCTAATGCCACATCGTGCAATGCGACCATCCAACCAGAGGAACCATCCTCGTTGAGATAGAACACTACACCTTGGCTGCCGTCGGGGTTGGTGATTATTTGTCCTAAATGATACACTTGCGCTTTCAATCCAAATGCGCAGGAAAGGCAGAGCAATATGGTGATGATAGTTGTTTTTTTCATGGCTTTTAGGAATTAGAAGTTTCTGATGCTGCGAATTGACAAATCGATTCCTGACAACTCGATTCTTGATTTGGTGATGGCACCCATGCCACCCATGTAGGCAATATACAAGGCGCAGTCATTGTTGAACCCGTATACAGAGGAAGACCAGTAAACCCATTTGCCTTTCAACAACGTGCCTCCAATTATTTTGAGTGAATTGTTGACAATGGTAGCGTTGCCAAATAAGATGTTCAGTTGACCGATTGCTGGCCAATACCAACCGTGCTCGTAATCGACAACCCATGCGCCTGGATATTTGTTGTGGTCATATTGCGATGCGGCACGCAGGAACCCGGTATTGCCGTATCCGTCAAGGTCGTAGATGGCCTGGCGAATGGATTGCCATCCTGTTAGCCCCAAAGGGAGTTCGTATTCGTTTGACCAATAGATTTGATTGGCTTGAATCTGAGGATGAAGTGCCCATCCATGTTGTCCAGTTTCATCGACGTAGAAAACTACACCGATGGCGCCTTCTGTGTAGTCTTGGTAATGCACAATGATGGTGTCGTTCCCTTGTACGCATATGATGTCGCCAATGCTGACGGTCTGGCCAAAACCGAGTAGAGGGAACACTAGAATGGCCCATAGTAAGAAGATGTTTTTCATGATAAAATCTCTCCTAATTTTAATTAATGGTGTATTCGAACTTTTGCTTGAGTCTGTCTCGTCGCAGGTAAAGCACTATATAATAAGGTATCAGCGCGACGATGCTGATGAGTGCCGAAAGGCCTTCTCCCAAGCCAAATCCAAGGCATACGAACAGCACTGCCAACAACAAAATGATGGGAATCAGGTAAGCCAAAACCGCCGCTTTGTTGCCCTGTCCGATGGACATTTTCACGTTGACTTTTTGGTTGAGTTGGAACTCTTGTCCTTCAGGTCGCGGTACGGAGAGTATCTTCTCAGCTTGTTCGCCCATGCCACAGGCACTTTTGGCGTGGCAGGCCGCGCAGGCACTTTGCGCCAGTATCTTGATTTCCAGTTCATCGTCGGTGATTCTCGTGACGATGCCTTCGTGTGAGATGGATTCGTTGGTCATAATGCGGCAAAAATAGGATTTTTGTCAGTTCATTGCAACAAAACCACTATTTTTGCACCGTAAAAATCCGTTTATGTCAAAAAAAGACAAGAAACCCGGCAAATTGAACTTATGGCTCGCGGCAAAGAGGGACGCACTCAAGGCTTGGTATCATAAGGACGAGAACATCCTTCGCATGGTTCGTTTCCCAGGCACCAAGTTGCCGCTCCTTGATGTGCTGATTGACTTTGTCAAACTGTTCAGCAAGGGTCGCACCGTCGACCGTGCGGCAGGCGTGGCATTCAACTTTTTTGTGGCACTGTTCCCGTTGGTACTGTTCTTCTTCACGCTGATTCCCTACATTCCCATCCCGCATCTTTACGAACGTGTGATGATGGCGATCAACGACTTCCTTATCCCTTCAGGCACGCTAGATTATGTGGCCAATACCATCGACGGCATCATGAATCAGTCCCACGACGGACTGCTCTCCATCAGTATTTTGCTTTGCTTGATTTTCGGCTCCAGCGGTATCGTAGCTTTCTTCAATGGATTCCGTAACGTCTATGCTAATTTTTTGACCGACAAAGGATTGGATTTGAAGGGTTGGCTGATGCAACGCCTTTTCGCCATCATCATGCTCGTCATTTTGGGCGCGCTGATTATCATATCGGTTCTGCTGATTTCTTTGGGCGGTACCGCTCTGCGCTATTTGGTCACACACGAGGTTTTGAAGGGCGGGTCTTTTGCCTTCTTCTTGTTCAGTGTGTTGCGTTGGGTGGTGGGTATCTTTGCCTTGTGTTTCGGCATCTCTCTGCTCTATTACTTTGGCAACGTGAAGTTCGATGAACATTATCGTGTCGAGCGCAAACGGACTGGACCGAACGGAAAGAAACTTTATCGCGATTTTGTCGTATTCAGCCCGGGAACGATTCTCGCTACAACATTGTTCGTTTTGGGTACGGTGGCGTTCAATACCTATATCTCCAATTTCTCGCAATACAATGTGCTTTACGGCTCCATCGGTACGCTTATCATCCTTTTGTTGTGGATTTGGATTGTCGCCATCCTGATTTTGGCCGGTAACGACCTGAATTCGGGCATCCGTCGAAAGACCGACAAGTTGAGCGATTCCGAGGATGCCAACCGCCGTCGCGAAATCGTTATCGAGGATTTGAAGAAACACATCCAGACCTATCAGACGGCCAACGAATACCGTCAACAGAAAATCAGTTCCATCAGGAAAACCATAGAGGAACAGAACGTGTTGATTCAGAACATGGAGGAGGAAATCAAGAACAATGAGTTGATTATCAGGGCTTACGGGGAGTATGTGGAGGTGGAACGGAAACGTTCTGAAGAACAATATTCGATTTCTGAAAAGTGACACCATGGGCATCGTAGCACGACAGAGCATCAAAGGCACCATCGCCACCTACATCGGGGTGGCCGTGGGCATCGTCACGACTTTTTTCATCCAGACCAAGTATCTGACTACTGAAGAAATCGGTCTTGTTGATGTGTTGCTCCAGTCGGCGTTGTTGTTTTCAGGCTTGGCGCAATTGGGCACCAACACTTCGGCCATGCGCTACTATCCTTTCTTTAAGGATGAGGAGCATCGTGACCATGGGTTTTTCGGCTGGACGTTGATTGTGCCATTGATTGGTTTTGCCGTGTTTTTGGGCTTCTTTTTCCTGCTCCAAAATCCTATCGCCTCGTTCTTCTCCGAGAAGTCGGAGCTGTTCATCGATTACATCTATTTCGTGATTCCGCTGGCTTTCTTCATGCTCTACATCTCGGTGTTTGAAACCAACTCAAACCTGCTGATGCGCATCGTGGTGCCTCGATTCATACGTGAGGTGGGTCTGCGGGTGATGACTTTGATCATCTATTTGCTTTATGGTTTCCACGTCTTTTCCCTGACAGGCATGGTGATTGCGTTCTGCGTTTCCTACGGCTTGGCAACAGTGCTCAACATTGTTTATCTGTTGGCTTTGCATCGGGTGTCGTTCCGCATTGAGAAAAAGCATATTACGCCCAAACTGAAACGCGATTTTTTGATTTACACGATTTTCCTTATTACCTCGGCGTTGGCGGGCAATATTACGCCGTTGCTGAACCGCTATTTTGTGGCGGGTAAGCAAGGCCTCGCCGTGGGCGGCATCTTGACCATCGCCATCTATATCGCTTCCTTGGTTGAGATGCCATACCGATCTCTTGGAACCATCAGCAAGCCGCAAATCTCGCAGGCCATGGCGGAAGGCAATGTAAAGGAGGCGGACCGAATCTGCAAAAGTGTTTCACTTCATCAGTTCCTGATCGGTTCGTTGGTGTTTTTCCTCATTTGGATTAATATCGACATGATTTTCACCTTGTTGCCCAACGGTGAAGTGTTTAGGGCAGGCAAATGGGCGGTGTTGGTTCTGGGTTTGAGCCGCCTCGTCAATTCGACATTGAATGTGGGGACAACGGTATTGAGCTATTCCAAAATCTACTATTACTCCCTGTTTTTCACGGTTTTGCTGACGGTGTTGGCGTGGTATCTCAATGCGCGTTGGGTCCCCGTTTGGGGTGTGAATGGCGCGGCATTTGCTACTTTGGTGGCATATATGGTGCATTATGTGCTGTTGCTCGCCTTGATTCGTTGGAAAATCGGCACGTCGCCATTGTGTGGCAAGCAATTGCTTGTCCTGTTGGTTGTCGGCGCCATGTTTGGCCTTGATTATTTGTGGCAAATTGCATTAACACCGCTGTTCGCAGGCTTGTTCGCAAAGCCCGTTTTTGGTTTGCTCATGGATGCGGTGTTGAAAACCGCTTTATTCCTCGCATTAGGTTTGACTACAATCTACAAGGTAAAAATCTCACAATCCGTCAACGATTTGATTGACAAGGGATTGAAGATATTTCGCGGGAAATAATTTGGATTAGTGCGTTACATCCAACTTGCGGATAATTCTACCTTGTTCGGCCAATATTTCGATGGTGTAAATGGCTGGAATCAAATTGTTTATGTTGATTTCCAATTTGTCATTATTTCTTCCTTCCTTTTCGATAAGGCATTGTCCTAGTATGTCGTACAACCTGACGCGCACGATGCCTTCTGTCTCAATGAACACTTTGTCACGGGCGGGATTGGGGTAGACAGCCACGGGCAAAGCTTGGTTTTCGTTAACGTCAAAGAATCCCGCGTGGATGACAATCTGCTGTTCAGTATAACCACAACCGTTCCAAGCCGTGGCTTTCAAAGTCGCCGTGACAGGCGTGGCAGCCAAAAGGGTGCAATAGGTACTTGTGGTGTCCATTGGCCAATTCGCCCCTTCGAGAGCCCATTCATAATGGGTGGCAAACTGTACGGAATCAATGGAATAGTCGTATAGACCCAAGACGGTATTGGTCGACACATAGACTTCTTGAGGCCCCACGATTTCAGGAATGGCTTCTGGGAGAGGCAGGACAGTGATGCTCACGATATTGCTATAATCGGTGCCATAATCGTTGGTGACAAAATAGCGAATGAACCAGCCGTCGTAAGAGGAGTCCAAAGGTTCGCCGTGGTAGGGTGTCGGATGGTCGAAATCAATCGTCGGGCTGAGTTGCCAACCTTCCGTTGTGGCGAATTGGGTTTCTGGGATTTGCAAGGTCAGGACTTCATCTTCGCAAATGGATGCTGGCGTGGCAATTTCACCAACGGTGGGGATTGGAGCTAGTGCCAGGTTCCGTATGGCGCGAACATGATAGTTTTGACCCTTGTCGCTGCGGATGAACCCTCCCGCACGAACGTTGCTAGCAGGTCTGAAAGACACGGCGAAGGCTTCGTCGGCATTGGCCTCCGAACTCGACCAATACTCGGCATGGGCCAAGGTGCTGCCATGGGCGAGCAAGGGATTTTCGACGAACGGCAATGCGCCAAAGAGTTTCGAGAGCTGTCCTGCTGTGGGCAGGTACCATCCATGCTCGTAGTCGACGACGTTGGCAGCGGTGTTTTGCCCATTTTGGTGGCCTCTGAGGATGCCAGTGTTGGCGAAGCCGTCGGTCTCGTCCAAAAGGCTCCCGTAGGGTGTCGAGCAGGTCTGGTTGGTCAGTCCTGGCACGTCGCCATTACCCCATGGCACCGAAGTGGAGACGTCGTTCAAGGCCACCATCCAGCCGTCACTTTGGTCGGGGGTGAGGTAGAAGAGGATGCCTCGGGTGCCATCGTCGTTGATAATGAGGTCGCCGATATGATAGGTGGGATGCACGGGGTTGGCTATGGTGAAGTCTTTGATCTGGCGCACGCCGATGCCGCTTGGCGGATAGTTGGATTGGTTGTTCTTTACGTAATCGCCGAGGCTTCCTCCTGTGTTCATATCGAAGGCATGATAGCCAGAGTGCTCTGTCGACGACCACCAGTAGTTGTTGCCATGGTAAGGAAGCAATGTTCCGCCTACCATTTGAAGCGAGGCATTGATTTCGGGGGCGTAAGAGTATAGATAGCGCAGTTGGCCGCCACTGGGCAGATACCAGCCATTGTCGTAGTCGACGGCCCAAGCGGCAGGGAAGTCGTTGCTGTTGCCATGACTGCGGATGATGCCTGTGTTTTCGCGGCCGTTGAGGTCGAGCATGGCGGCACGGGCATCGCCGTAATTGTCCAAGTCGGGGATGTTGTATCCATAGTTGTTGTCGCTGCTCCACTTGATGTCGTTGCTTTGGTTGTCGAGGGCCACCACCCAACCTCCCGAATCAGAGGCGTTCACGTAAAAGACGATGCCCTCCGCAGTCCGTCCCGAGCCAAGAAAAGCCTCGCGGCTGACGATGCTGCCGTCGGTGCAGAGGATGTCGCCGATGTGAACTGCTTGGGAAAAAGCGAGCATCGGTGCCAATACCAACAATATGAGAAGTGCATGAAGCCTCATTGCGACACACGGTTATATGGTCGCAAAAATAACAATTAAAAATGGAATAAGAAGAGATGAATCGCTTTTTGTCAAAAAAGTTTACTTGGCGTTGCGAATCGCTGTTAGGGCTTCACGGAGTTGGCTGCTGCTGGTGCCTTGGGTGTAGGGGAAATAGATGATTTTCACGCCTTTGTCGGCGAAGATCTGCTCATAACGGTTGAAACGCTCTGTGCCTTTGTAGTCGGAGCCGACGAAGAGGTAGTCGTATTTCACAATGCCTTTGAGGTAAATGTCGCAGTCTTCTCTTTCAGAAGGAATCACTTGGTCGACATACTTGATGCTTCTGACGATTTCGCATCGCTCCTCGAAAGAGATGAAGGTCGATTTGCCTTTGTGGGAGGCGTCTTTGTGAACGCCGACCACGAGGTAGTCGCAGTGCTCCTTGGCGCGGCGCAGCAGGTTGAGGTGCCCGATGTGGAACAAGTCGAAGGTGCCACTCAAGTAACCGATTTTCAGTTGCGGCTTGCTGCTGGTGCGACCGCTGGCTTGCTTGTATTGATAGCTGTCCAGTCCAAATTGGTGTGGGTCGTTATGGTAGCGTTCGAGTACACCTTTGTAGACTTCCTCGTATTGAGGGATGTATAGCGTCTGTCTTTCCTCCATCTTGGCGATGATGGCTTGTGACAAGGCCTCGGTCTGACTCAAATCGTTGTCTCCACCATTGAATTTTGTGCCTTTGATGGAACCTGGTGAGACGTTCAAGATGCGGTTCTCGGTGCCCGCCATCTCCAGCTCTATATTGAGGCTTTCAATGGCGTTGCAAAGAGCCGCTTTCGTGGCACTGTAGGTGGCGAAGAGGGGAGAACTGATGAGCCCGGCGATGCTGCCCATCACGGCGCAATGGAAAGGCGAACACTGCTTCATCTTGGGGAAGAAGAAATGCAACACTCGCATGACAGCGATGCTGTTTACCTGGAAACTGTTTTGGATTTCTTGCTCCAGGATGTCCTCGAAGGGGGTGATGCGTCCAAAACCGGCAGTGACGACGAGGGTGTCGACGTTATTGTATTCCTCTAAAAACGTGTAGTCGGTGCTCAAAAGGTTGGCTTGACGGAAACGTAAGTTTTCAGAAGTGTCGAATAAACTGTTTGGGGCTTTGTCGACGATGTGGACTAAACAACCTCTTTTCTGTAATTCTAATGCAATGGCCAGCCCAATGCCGTTGCTGCCGCCTATTACCAGTGCTTCTTTCATGGCTGTCTTGGTTGTGTTGAATTGGAGCGCAAAAGTAGAAAAAAAAGTGGAGCAACGGTATTTTTCCGTATTTTTGCGGTTGAATTTCAGCTTTATGGTCGACACGGAAGGATTGAGGCAAAAGTATTCCCCCGATGGCTCGCCGCTACGTGAGCTTCAGCTACGTCTTCTTGACGAGGTCTTGCTTCTCGACAAGATCTGCAAGGAGAACGGACTGACCTATTTCATTACGGGCGGAAGCGCATTGGGTGCTGTGCGTCATCAGGGTTTCATCCCGTGGGATGACGACATGGATATCGCGCTTTACGAGGACGATTATAAGAAACTCGTGAAAATCTTACTTGCGACCGATTCCGACCGATTTGTGCTGCATTGCAGGAAGACCGACTTCAACTATACATTCGGGTTCCCGAAATACCGTGCGAAGGAAGGCAATCTGTTGGGTTGCTTCCCACCGCGAGGTAAACTATATAAATACAAGGGATACGGTATTGATGTGTTTTGCGTCGCCAAGCATAGCTATTTAAGGGCTTGGACGTGCGCGAAGGCACGCGCCGCCTTGCTTAACTGGATGTATAGGATAAAGAACGACAATCTGAGGCGCATGGTGACCAAGTTCAACTGGTTCGTCTACGACTGCATTCAGCCGTTGACCTATCCTCTCGACTTGTTCCGCAAGAAGGGCGAGATGCATTATGGACTCGGAAAGGGCACGCCCTACCACGACATGCGCTATTCCGAGGTGTTTCCCGTCAAGTATGTGCCTTTTGAAGGTGTGGAGTTGCCCGTTCCTGGTGACACCGACGCTTTCCTGAGGCGTATCTTCGGGGATTACATGAAACTTCCTTCCGAGGAGCAGATTAAAAAAGATGTTCATACCAAGGATTTCCTTCTTGGGGATTCATAAAACGAGGCAACAGTTATGAGTGGTTTTTTAAGGGATATAGCAGTCAAGATGGCAGTGAAAATGGGTGTCTATACCAAGATTGTGGACCGTTTGAACCGTCGGATTGCAAAACGAGAGGCAAAGGCCATCCGTGAAAATGGCGTAGAGGTCTTGGCAAGGGTCGACGAGGTGCTGACGAAAGCAGGCGTGAAGCCTTTCTTTGTCTTCGGTTTGCTCTTAGGCGCCTATCGTGACAAAGGTTTCATCTCTTACGACTACGACCTCGACCTTGGCATTATGGACTCGGAAAGGCCCGATAATATGCTCGACATCATGCGCGAGAGCGGGTTCCGCTTGGTTCGTCAGTTCTATACCAAAGACGACGGCCGTATTACGGTGGAACAGTTCGAATACAACAAAGTCCCCGTCGACTTCTACTATTTCTTTGAGAAGGACGAAGATACCTTTGCTGTCATCGTGCCGTTCAAGCACGAGTACAAGGATTGGAAAGAGGCCAACGAGAGCGACGGGTTCCCCAGCCAGATCATCACGGCTGAGAGGACTACTTTCTCTCGCCATGACTTTATGGGCATCCAATTCCACATGCCCGACAAGGCCGATTCGTGGCTGGCAGGTTTTTATGGCGCCGATTTCATGACACCTGTGAAAAACTGGGCGATTGGTAAGCGTGAAACCACTAGGAGGCCCTATCCTGTCAGGCAGTTTAGGAATCTTGACATCGTGCGTCAACAGGCCGAGCTTTAGTCGCCAAACAAGGCGCTTCTCATGTTCTCGACAAGCGTCGGCTCGGAATACCTCTCTAGATATAGCTGACGCGAATACGTGTTAAACCTTGGGCGAGGCGAAGCCGCGAATTCGTTGATTTTCTTGACAAAACCATCGGCGGTGTTGCATTTGCCTCCGATGCGGTCGTAGTCGGCGTCATAGCCCTCAAAGGCTTCGTCGGTGCCGAGGATGTTCTTGCCGTACATCAACGACTCGCAGGTCTTGACTTTCATTCCGCTCCCTTTGAAAATGGGTAGTATCATAATGTCGGCCTCGGTGATGTAGGGGGCAAGGTCGGGCACGCTACCGATGACCTCGATGCCACGCAACGATTCTTCCTCTTCCTTTAGTCTCTCCATGTCTTTTCCAACCACCTTGAGGCTGATGTCGACATGGGGGACGACACTCTTCACGAACCATAGGAGTCCTTCGTTGTTCGGCGCGAAATAACTGCCGATAAACAGACATTCGGGTTGGGTATGGGTAAGTGCGTTGTCGTGGGAAACACCATTGAACTTGTCACGGAAAGCAATGGGCATCAGCACATCGGCATGACGTTGGTAGCGCTCGAAGATCAAGTCGTCGTCACGCTTGTTCAAGGCGATGGTCTTGTCGGAATACTGGCATGCGAAGCCGTCGTTGTGGTCGGCACATCTGATGATGACACTCCTGAAGGGGGTGCTCTTTGAAATCTTGGAGTCGAAGTACAAAGACTCGACGTTATGGAAGAAGGTGACGATTCTGCCGGTATAGCCAGCCTTTTTCAGTTTCTTGGCAAGGATGCCAAACACGCTTCGGTCGATGAATACGATGTCGTAGCCCCAGGCAATCCGCACGATGTTCTTGGCTTTTCTCGGCGTCAGGCCGAAGTGGTAGTCGAAGGGGAAATACAGGATGCCACGCAGGTAGTCCAGAAGTGACCTTTTCTTGTCCTGGCTGTGTACATAGGCGGTCTCTACATGCTCTTTTCCCACCAGCTTGGCTAGCGTTTCGTAGTGCATCTCTGCCACTTGCTCGCCGCCATCCAAGATGCCTTCGCTTTTCTTGAACCTGATGAAAAGGACCTTGGTCATGCGGGTTGGGCTTTCTTCTTGTTATTAATTAGGGTGAAGACAAGGGCTCCGATGGCAAAGAGGACGACCACCAGCGAACTCACCAGCGAGATCACGCCGCCCACCTTCCAGATTCTCGGTTCGTAGCGCATGACGATTTCGTGACTGCCTGCGGGAATCATTGCAGCACGCAGAACGTAATTGGCGCGTAAGATGGGGTGTTCCTGGCCGTCAAGGTGCATCGTCCAACCTTTGCTGGTCCAGATTTCTGAGAAGACGACTAGTTTGTCTTCATCGGCTTCAAAACTGTAGGTGACTTGGTTGGGCTTGTAGTCGGTGAGGGTGATGTTGCTGATGCTGTCTTTGGAGCTGTAGCCGCTTACCTGCGATTGGAACTCCTTGTTCAGGATGGCAGTATGCTGTAAATCAGTGGCGCCGATGGCATCAATCTCCTCATTGGGCGTGTCCACCCATCGGATGTCGTTGACAATCCATGCATTGCCGAAAGCAAAGGGATTCAGGAAGGGTTGAGAGTTGGGATTGATGATGATGTACTTGGTGTTCAGCATGTTGAGCACGTTTTGTTGGCTCAAGGCTTGTATCATGGCCTCACCCGTCTTGACACTGCGGAGTTGGTTCAGTTCACCGCCGAGATATTGACTGATGATGTCTTGATAACGGCGCAATTTGGCACCAGAATAGCCGCCAATCGACTTGTGGAAGTAGCACGTACTGGCATCGTTGAAGGCGTCTTTGGTGATGTCAGCGACTCTGAAGTCTAAAGTTTGGTCGTTCAGGATATATTGGTTGGCAGCGGATGCCGTAAACGGCATGTCAACTTGACGTCTCGGGATGAAATTGTCATTGTTGAGGTAGCGTCTGTCAATGGGATACATATCGACCAAAACGAGAACAGCAAGGATAGGGAAGGCAATCTGGGCTTTCAATTTGCCCTTTCCGTAAAGGAACAAAGGCACAGCGGCCAATAAAATAAAGAAGAAACTGCGTAGCGCGTCCTTGCGGAAGATGGCTATACGCACGGCTTCAAGCTGTGTAGCAAAAGTGGCATAGATGGCTCCATCCTTGCCCGAACTCAACGTTGAGAATTGTTCGGCCTCGCTTTGGCTGAAGAAACTGAAAAACAATTTGGGTGCCAAACTGAACAACAGACAGAAACCTGCCGTGATACCCAAGGCAATGAAGAATTTCTTTTGGTTTTTCTTGAAGCCGTCAGGCTCTTTTGCGATCTCGGCCAAGCCAAGAAAACCCAACAATGGCATCGTGACTTCCGCGATGACCAAAGTCATAGAAACAGCTCGGAACTTATTGTAACCAGGGATGTAATCGAGGAAAAAGTTAGTGAACCCCATGAAGTTTTTGCCCCAACTAAGCAAAATGGACAATAGCGTCGCAATCAGCAAAGCCCATTTCAAGTTGCCTTTTACGGTCAGTGCGCCCAAAATGAAGAGGAACACGACAATGGCACCCACGTATACGGGGCCGCTGGTACCGGGTTGGTCTCCCCAGTAGGCGTTGCTTTGGGCGATGTTTTGCCTAAAGCGGGAATCGGCTTTTTCGAGGGCGGGATTCTTGCTGCCGATATAGGCTGATGCACCGCCTTTGGCGTTGGGAATCATCAAACTCCAAGTCTCGCCGATGCCATAGCTCCATTGGGTGATGTAGTCGCGGTCGAGGCCTTTGGTCTGGTTGGCTTCATTACGAGTCAATACAGGTTTGCCGCGTGTAGTCTCCTTGCCGAATTCATAGTTGGCGTATAACTTTGTCGCGAAGGTGAGTGAACTCAATATGGCTACGAACAACAAAATGACACTTGACTTCATGAACCGCTTGAACATCTTCTCTCGAATGGACGAAATCAATTCCGCTATGATAATGATGAGGGCGATAATCAAAAGATAGTATGTGATTTGAAGATGGTTGGCGTTGATTTCCAATGCCAATGCAAGTGCGGTAAGCACACCGCCCCATAGGTATTTCCCCTTGTATGTCAGAAGGATGCCTGCAATGACAGGAGCCATATAAGCCATCGCAAAAGCCTTGGTGTTGTGCCCTGCTCCAATAACGATGAATAGGTAGGAAGTGAAGCCATAGGCGATGGCTCCAATGGCACTGATGCCAATCCCGACATCCAATACTAGTAAAAGGATGAAGAAACCTAACATACTGATAAAGATGCTGCCCAAAGGACTAGGTAGGCCTAATGAAAGTGTTTTGTGGACATACTGAATCAGGTTGGAACGGAGTGGCACGGAGATGGTCCAGGCCGGCATGCCGCCAAACATAGAATTGGTCCAAAGGCTGGTCTCGCCAGTTTCGTTGCGAAAGTCGGTGACTTCCTTCGCGGCGCCTTTGTACATTTCAATGTCGTGTTGTTTGAGGCGTTTCCCTTCTAACACAGGGGCGTTATAAACTAGAGTAATTACTGCAAAAAACAGAATGGAAGCAATGATTCCGATTGCTTTCTTGTTCTTGCCAAAGAAGGTGCTCTTCATTTTTTTGGATGTGTTTTTTATAAGCCGCGAAAATACGATATTTTTTTCTAATTTTGCATGTCATTTCGAAGAACGATGAAGAAAATTGCCATAGTGGGACCAGCGTATCCGTATCGGGGTGGCATCGCCGCTTTCGACGAACGGTTGGCACGTCAGTTTCAGGACGAGGGCTGTGAGGTGGAAATGTATACCTTTACTTTGCAGTATCCGGGTTTCCTGTTCCCAGGGAAGACGCAATATTCCACGGCACAGGCTCCTGCCGATTTGACCATAAAGCGTTGCATCAATTCAACCAATCCTTTCAATTGGATAAAGGTCGGAAGGGAAATCAACCGAAAGCATTATGATTTGGTTCTGTTTGCATATTGGATGTCGTTTTTTGCCCCTTGTTATGGCACCATTGCCCGAAAATTGAAAGGCGTGAAGCGTATCGCTTTGGTACACAATATGGTGCCACATGAAAAATCGATTCTTGACAGATGTTTTCCGCCTTATTTCATCAAATCGATGGATGGTTTTGTGGCTTTGTCGGAGTCGGTGCTGAAGGACATTTCCACTTTTGACAGGAAGGATAAGCCTAAGGCTTGGTCGCCTCATCCGATCTACGACAGCTATGGGGCAAGAGAGAGTCGGGAGACCGCTTTGCACAACTTGAATCTGGATGACCGCTATCGCTATCTGTTGTTTTTCGGCTTGGTGCGAGCCTATAAAGGTCTGGACTGGCTGCTTGAGGCTTTCGCGGATGAGCGATTACAAAAGTTTCCTGTCAAGTTGCTGGTCGCTGGTGAGTTTTACGAGGGGAAAGAATCGTATTTGAAACAGATCAAAGAGTTGGGTTTGGAAGATAAAGTGCTTGTTTACGATGAGTTTATCCCCGATGAAAAAGTTAAAGACTATTTCAATGCCTCGGATCTTATCGTACAACCTTACAAGTCGGCCACCCAAAGCGGCGTGACCCAAGTTGCCTACCATTTTGAGAAACCTATGTTGGTGACGAATGTCGGAGGCTTGGGCGAGATGGTCCCCAATGGAAGAGTGGGTTATGTGGTGGAACCTCAGCCGAGTCGTATCGCCGATGCCATGGCGGATTTTTTCGAAAACGCGCGTTATGATGATTTTAAGGACGCTATTTTGCAAGAGAAAGAGAAGTATTCCTGGTCCAAGATGTCAGCGGCTATTATGTCATTAACTTAGAATTAATTGAAGATGAAAAAGATCATATCCTTTTTTACCAAGATTTTTCCTCGCCAGTGGCTCATCAAGTTAAGCTACCTTTTTAGTCTTTTGATTCGTCCTTTTTATATTGGCAACAAGGTAGAATGCCCCGTTTGTGGCGGCCATTTCCGTAAGTTTTTGCCCTATGGCTATGGCAAGGCGATGGATAACCGCTTGTGCCCCAAATGCTTGTCGTTGGAAAGGCATCGTTTGCTGTGGCTCTATCTGAAAGAAAAAACAGATTTCTTCACTGCGCCGCTTAAGGTGCTGCATTTCGCGCCCGAACAGCCTTTCCTGAAGCGCTTCCGGGCCTTGAAAAACTTGGATTACACCACCGCCGACCTCGATTCTCCCATTGCTGACCTGCATCTCGACGTCACCGCCATTGACCAACCGAGTGACACCTACGATGTGGTTATCTGTAACCATGTGCTGGAACATGTCAATGACGCTAATAAGGCCTTTTCGGAAATCAAAAGGATTTTGAAACCTGGCGGTTGGGCCATTCTCCTTGTGCCCATCAATCCCGACGTGGATACATTCGAAGACCCAAGCGTCACCGACCCGAAGGAGCGCCAACGCCTGTTTGGACAGTACGACCACGTGCGCCAGTTTGGCCGCGACTATGCCGACGTGTTGCGCAAGGCAGGTTTCATGGTGACGGAAGACAGACTGTATTACGAGGTTCCAGAAGGACAGCGCGAGCGCATGCAATTGGCGCGCAGGGGAGAGGAAATCATTTATCGTTGCGGCAAATGAATGTAGAGACGGTGCACCGTCTCTACAAACAAAAACAACAAAAGGCGATTCCCAATGGGGTCGCCTTCGTTACCTTAAATGAGAAATATAACGGCTTCCGAAAATTAATATTCGTCAGAAACTGTAAGTTTTTTGCGGGCCAAAACCTTACGGCCGTTAGCCGTTGACATTCTCTCTCTGAAACCGTGTTTGTTTCTACGTTTTCTGTTCGAAGGTTGATAAGTGCGCTTCATCTCTTTATCTTTTTATTTGTTATTTTTCGCTTCAATCCCTTTGAATCGGGCTGCAAAAGTACAAATATTTTCTTTAGCCCCAACATTTTTCTTGAAAAAAATGAAAAAGGCAAAACCAAATTAGATTTCGCCTTTTTCAATACGTTGATTGTTAGTTATTTATGCAATAGTATCTTTTTCGGGGATATTTTTCAACGTTTCGACGAGGAACTCCCAGAAGGGTTGCACGCTCTCGATAAGTAGGGCTTCGTCTGGTGAATGGGGGTGCACCAAGGTGGGACCGAAGCTGACCATATCCCAATTCGGGTACTTCGAGCCAAGGATACCGCATTCCAAGCCGGCGTGGATGACCATGATCTTGGCTTCTTTGCCGAACTTGTCGTGATAGACTTGCTTCATCAAATTGAGGATGGTCGAGTTGATGTTGGGCTTCCAACCTGGATAATCACCAGTGGAGTAGGCCTCTGCACCATTGTCGGTGAGGTTCTTGCGAATTTGCTCTGCCAGTTTGTCCTTGGCGGCATCGACGAGGCTACGGGTCAACGAAGCGGTCGTGATTTTTCCGTCTTCCATCTTCCATGTGGCCAGGTTGCTTGAGGTCTCAGTGGTGCCTTCAAAGTCTTCCGACATGGCGATGACACCATTGGGATAGCGGGCGATGGCGCAGAACATATTGTCTTGCGTTTTCACGTCGATGACCTTCTCCGGCATGGCAGCGTCTTCGCAGAGGATGGCCAATTCAGGTTCCACTTCGGCGAACTCTTCCTTTGAAATTGTCTCAAATTCAGCGGCAAACTGCTTGAATTCGGCTTCTTTGTCGGTAGGCACGACCACGATGGCTTCAGCTTCTCTCGGGATGGCATTGCGCAAACTGCCGCCGTCAATCTTGGCAAGGCGCAGACCGTATTTCTCAGCTGCCATCAGCATCAAGGTGTTCAGCACCTTGTTGGCGTTGGCGCGACCCAGGTTGATGTCCATGCCCGAGTGACCACCTTTTAGGCCTTTCACAAAGATGCGGAAGGCTTTCATGCCAGCGGGGACGGCTTCAAAGGTAGGCGTCCATGTGCCGATGTTGTCCACACCGCCGGCGCAACCCACGTATAGTTCGCCCTCGGTTTCGGAGTCCATATTCATCAATATGTCGCCTTGCAGCAGACCAGGTTGCAGCTTGTTGGCACCCGTCATGCCGGTCTCTTCGTCGATGGTGAAGAGGGCCTCGATGGGACCGTGTTGCAGGTCGGTGGCTTCGAGAACCGCCATGGCTGCGGCGGCACCCAGACCATCGTCTGCACCAAGGGTGGTGCCATTGGCCTTCACCCAACCGTCTTCGATGTGGGTCTCGATTGGGTCGTTCTCGAAATCATGTACCTTGTCGGCATTCTTTTGCGGGACCATGTCCAAGTGGGCTTGCAGGATGACGCCTTTGCGGTTCTCCATGCCAGGAGTGGCCGGCTTGCGCATGATGACGTTGCCGCAGTCCTCAATGATGGTTTCCAAGCCGTGCTCTTCGCCCCATTGTTTCATGAAGGCGATCACCTTAGCCTCTTTCTTCGAAGGGCGCGGAATTTGCGTCAAGCTGTAGAAGTTTCTCCACACGCCATTCGGTTCCAAATCTTTGATAGTACTCATAATGATGGTGTTTTATTTGTTGATAAATCGAAATTAGTCGGCTAAAATACGAAAATAATCAATAGCAAAGTCAAAAAGTATTATTTTTGCGCCAAAATTCCAACACGATGAAAAAAGTATTTCCTCTTTTATTGATTGCTATGCTGGCTATGGCTGGTTGTCAGCGTGGACCAGTTGAGTATAAGATTGCCGATCAACCGAACGAAGTTGCTGTCAACGCAGAGAAATTTGTAAAACAGACGGCCAAACAATCCTCGCATTATTCTGCTGAAGATTGGTCATTCGCGGTGGACCAGTTTGTCATGATGAGTAAGGATTTCGTGCAGAAACAACGCTATATGACTCAAAGTGACATTGATAGATTTGATGCAGCCCGTCTCGACTTTATGAAAGCTGTTGATGCCAATGGAAGCGAAGATTTGGCACTTCAAATCAAGGAAGCTTACAGCAAGATTTGCAATTAAGGGAGTTATCGGCGGCTGTTTCCGAGCCCGATGTAATAGAGCAGTGAGGCCAATGATGACAAGGCTGCAACTACGTAAGTGCTGGCAGCCCAGCTGAGCGCCTCCTTGGCTTGGGCAACTTCAGTCTGGCTGAGGGTGTTGGACGACTTGAGCCATGCCAAAGCCCGTCTTGATGCGTTGAATTCTACTGGCAGTGTGATGACGCTGAAGAGGAATACCATTGCAAACATGGCAATGCCAATCCAGAACAAGTAAGGGAAGATTTCCATGATAAGCAGTCCGATGATGATGATAATCATCGACAGCTTGGATGAGACGTTCACAGCGGGTACCAACGATGAGCGTAGCTTCAACGGTGCATAACCGACTTTGTGTTGCACGGCATGGCCACATTCGTGGGCGGCTACAGCGGCAGCGGCCACACTATTCAGTTTATAGACGTTTTCACTGAGGTTGACGGTCTTTTTTCTGGGGTCATAATGGTCGGTGAGTTGTCCGTTGATGCATGTTACCTGTACGTCATAGATGCCGTTGTCGTGAAGCATTTTTTGCGCGATTTGGGCTCCAGTGAGTCCACCGGGCGACAACACCTTTGAATATTTGGCAAATACACTTTTCAGACGCCCTTGGACCAGCAGTCCTGCGAGGCCGATGACGATGATGAGTATCCAACTGATTCCTGTGGACATGGCATGTGCTTTTAAATGGTTGATGGCGCAAAAGTAATGGATTTTTTTCGATTGTTTGGTGAAAAAATAGTGGGTCGATAGGTATTTTCACTATTTTTGACAATTATTTCTCAATAAGATGACAATTCATGCCTTTTATCTGTTTTTGGTCATCATGGCTTGTGTGGCTGTGGTGGTGTTTGTGAGCCTGTTTTTTGTGGATGCGGGTTATGGCAAGTTTTATGACAAGAAATGGGGACCGGCAGTCAACAACAAGTTGGGATGGGTGCTCATGGAGTCGCCGGTGTTCGTTGCCATGTTGTTGCTGTGGTTCTTTTCTGACCGACGTGGCGACTTGGTTCGCTTGGCCTTTCTTTTCCTTTTCGAGTTGCATTACATCCAACGCTCGTTCGTGTTTCCGCTCCGCTTGCGTGGACACAGCGTGATGCCGCTCTCCATCATTGTGATGGGCGTGACTTTCAATGTGCTGAATGCTTTGATGCAAGGCGGTTGGATTTTCTATCTCTCACCCAATGACTACTATGGCCGCGATTGGCTCACTGACCCGAGATTTATCGTTGGTTTTCTGATATTCATCATTGGGATGTATATCAACATCCAATCCGATGACATCATACGCAACCTGCGCAAGGAAGGCGATAGCAAGCATTACTTGCCTCAAAGTGGGATGTTCCGCTATGTGACTTCGGCCAATTATTTTGGCGAATTCGTGGAATGGATTGGCTTCGCCATCCTTACTTGGTCGTGGTCGGGTGTGGTGTTCGCTTTGTGGACATTCGCCAACCTTGGACCTCGCGCTGACCATATCTATAAGCGGTATCAAGCTGAGTTCGGCGATCAATTGGATACGAAAAAAGTCAAGAGAATCATACCTTTTATATATTAGTTTATGGAAAACTCAGTAATATTCACGCCGTGTCAAATTGGCCCTGTCACTTTGCGCAACAGGGTGATACGCTCGGCGGCTTTTGAGAATATGGCTTACGGCAATCGTCCTTCCGACGATTTGTTTGACTATCATACAGCGGTAGCAAAAGGCGGCGTCGGCATGACGACAGTAGCCTATGCTGCCGTCAACCAGTCGGGACTTTCATTCAACGGCCAGCTTTGGATGCGTGAGGAGATTGTCTCCGACTTGAAACGCCTCACCGATTCCGTCCATAGTTATGGTGCCAAGGCCTCTATCCAGCTGGGGCACTGCGGTAATATGACGCATCGCTCCACCTGTGGCTGTACACCCGTGGGTGCCTCGCGAGGTTTCAATCTCTATTCGCCAACTTTTGTTAGAAAACTCAAGAAATCAGAGATTTACGAACTGGTGCTTGATTTCGGAAAAGCGGTCGATTTGGCACGTAAGGCGGGCTTCGATTGTGTTGAAATCCATGCAGGACACGGCTACCTCATCAGTCAATTCCTGTCGCCCTACACCAACCACCGTCGCGATGAGTTTGGTGGTAACCTTGACAACCGGATGCGTTTCATGCGTCTTGTCATCGAGGAAGTGATGCGTGCTGCGGGCAATGATATGGCTGTGGTGGTGAAAGTGAATATGCATGACGGATTTCGAAAAGGCATGGATCAAGAAGAATGTCTTGCGGTGGCCAAAGAACTGGAAAAACTTGGCGTTCATGCTCTTGTCTTGACGGCTGGTTTTGTCAGCAAGGCTCCGATGGAGGTGATGCGTGGCGCGATGCCACTCAAGACTCTGAGATACTACATGGACCCGAAGAAGTTTTGGTGGCTCAAAGCGGGTTTGGCCGTGTTTGGACGACTGATGATACCCACGGTGCCTTATAGCGAGGGCTATTTTCTGGAGGATGCCAAGGTGTTTCGCGCCAACCTGAAGATGCCATTGATCTATGTCGGAGGCATGGTTTCGAAAGAGAAGATGGAAGAGGTGCTTGATTCGGGTTTTGTGGCCCTGCAAATGGCACGTGCGTTGATCAACGACACGGACTTCGTCAACAAATTGCAAAGCGGTGAGGTGACCCATAGCGAGTGCAAGCACTCCAATTATTGCATTGGTCGAATGTACACTTTGGAAATGAAGTGTCACCATTGCGTTGACGAGGAACTGCCAAAGAAATTGAGGAAAGAAATCAAGAAAGCGGAAAAGAAAGGATGAACAAGACCAAGTGGTTGAATCGGTTTGTGGAGTCGCATGGGCATCGGCCTATGGCACTTGTCACAGGCGGCAGTTCGGGTATGGGCATGGAGTATGCGCGACAGTTGGCTGAAATTGGATGTGATTTGTTGCTGGTCAGCAATCAGAAGGAGGAACTGCCAAAGGTGGCAAAAAGTCTTGCAACGGATGAAATAAAGGTGATTCCACGATATCAGGACTTGGCTACCGAGACTGCCGCTGATGAATTGTTTGCCTTTTGCCAAGCCGAGAACTTGCAAATCGACATATTGATCAATAATGCGGGGATGTTTTTCTTCGAGGAATTGGCTCAAGAAAATGAGGCCAAAGCCTTGACAATGATGCGCCTGCATATCTTTACACCTACCAGACTCTGTGTCTTGTTTGGCGAGGAGATGAAGAAACGCGGCTTTGGATACATTATTAATATGTCGTCGATGGCGGCCAAACTTCCGTGTCCAGGCATCACCATCTATTCTGCCTCGAAAGCTTATCTGAAGAGCTTCGGCAAGTCGCTCTATTTCGAAATGCGCCCTTACGGAGTAGGTGTGACGACAGTCTGTCCGGCCGCCATCGCTACGCCACTCTACAAATTGAAACCTACTTTGCTGAACTTTGGCGTGAAAATTGGACTGATTGGTACACCGCAATGGTTGGTGCGAAAGGCTTTGAAGGGGATGATTCGCAAGAAAAGGGTGGTGAGACCCGGACTGATGAACCTTTATCTTCCACCTCTGATAGCCATTTTGCCCAAAGTATTGGTTGACAAGTTATGGCGAAAATTCAAATAATTTTGGCTCTGTTGTTGGGTGTTATGGCTTACGGCCAACGCTACGAGAAGGTGCCTCTTGGTGACTTCGAGCAGTGGACGGTGCGTTATGTCACGGAATCGCAAATCATTGGAGGTCAGGAAAAAACGTTGTATGTGGTTGGCCCGACCGACACGGTACGTGGCAACGAGGCCTATGGCTACAAGAATACGATCTGGTCGTCGTCCAATGCATTTGCAAAGGTGATGGGCGTGGTGAAGACCAGCACCAACGTTACGCCCGACCGTGGTCCGACGGGACGTTGTGCCAAACTTGCCACCCAATTCGCTTCGTGTAAGGTGGCTGGATTGGTGAACATCAAGGTGTTGGCGGCAGGCTCTATCTATTGGGGAAAGATGCTCGAACCTATCACGGGTGTCAGCGACCCATACGCTTTCATGGATTGGGGCATTCCTTTTACGAAACGGCCTAAAGCGTTGGTGCTTAATTATAAAGCCAATATCCCAAATACGGGAAAGTTGGTGAAGGGCACCACGTTTCGGACGACGGAATTTGATGGTTACGACCCCGCTGAGATTCTTTTCATCCTTCAATACCGTTGGGAGGATGAAAAAGGCAATATCCACGCAAAGAGGGTGGGGACGGCAATTTACCATATTGAAAAATCATCTTCTGGCTGGGTAAAGGATTTTAGGGTGCCAGTAATATATGGAGATGCAAGAAAATCAAAGAATTACAAGCCATATATGAACTTGGTTTCAGGCGACAAGACCATGTATGCCCTAAACAAAAAAGGAAAGAAAAAAGTCATTCTTGAAGAGGCGTGGGCGGATGCGAATTGTCCTGTGACCCATGCCATTATGATGATCACATCAGGCAGTCAGGGCGCATTCATAGGAGCCCTAGGCAATGTGCTTTGGGTGGATGAGATTCGGTTGGAGTATTGACGGCCTTATTCGGACTGAGCCTGGGCTTTGATTCTCTTGAAATCCTTCAATTTGATATCCATTTCCTCTGAAGCCAAGTTGATGAGACGCTCGTATTCTTTGTCCGCAAGGCCAAGTCCCACTTTTGGCATGTTGGTCCATTTTGGCGAGAGTTGGTAGAATCGTTCTTGGACACTTTGTGGCAGATGGGTCAACATTTGCAGATAGGAGTAGTAGAATACATCAACATTGTACCGACAGAAGTCGCGGTTGATAACAGTTGCTTGTTGTTTCACCATGTCATCTTGGGCCCCGTCTTCTACAATTCTCTTGTATAGGTCGAATTGTTGTGTCAGTTGGTCGAAGTCGGTATCAGTGATTTGGTCAATGAGGAGAAGGTCGATGGGCTCGATACCATGAATCCAAAACAGCGGAATGTGGAACTCTGAGACTTGAATCCGGTTTTCTTTCATCCGACTGTGTAAAATGTCGGCTTCATTTTCGAGTTTTGACAGATTCTTCAGCAACTTGTCGGATTGTGCCAACTGCTCAAGAGAGTCTTCAGCCTGATCGTAATTAAGTGTGTATTGGGTCCATAATGTGTTGGCATCGTTGCTGATGCCTTCATAATCCATCATTTCCTCCATTCGGAGTAATAAACTGTCACCCAATCGTTTGGCTACAGGAGTATAAGTGAGGTATCCGATGAAAAGCAATAAAGCAATTACACCCAAGGCGATGGCTGAGCCAACAATCCAACGCCTGCGCTTCTGATAATATGCCTTGCTCTTCAAGTAGCTTTGCAACTTTTTGATTTGCATGTCGAAATAGACATCGGGCATGGGTGCAATTGCTTGGTACAAGTACAGGTCTTCCAACCCTTTGGGCATGGGATTGGGCCATTCAAACCCTGTCAGCATGATGGGGATGATGTTCTTTTTGTTCTCGATGGCGCATTCCAATTCGCGGCGCACCCAGTCGTGTTCATCGGTGCAGCGGTCCAGGGCATGGGGCGGAAGCACAACGATGACGTCTTTGCAGTGTTTGATGACGGTAAGGAGTTGCTCGTTGAATTTTCCTGAGTTGAGGGCTTCTACGTCAATGAAAACGCGGTATCCCAACGCCTTCAGTCGCGTCGATATCAAATTGGCTTGATTGAAACTTTCTCTACGGTAACTGATGAATATGTCGTATTTGCTCATCTCTAAATTGCCTTGTTTCTTGATTCGTGATTATGTTGTTGTCGGTATGAGACAGATGTTCTGTCGCTGCAAAGTTATAAAAAAGTCGCCGTTTTCAAAACTTTTCCTATTTTTGCAGCCGTTTTTGAGAATTTTTAAAACATCATTGACTATGGATTTAAGTAAAATTGTTTCGATATCCGGCAAGCCGGGGTTGTATCAGATTAAGGCTCATGCCATTGGAAGAATTATCGTCGAATCGGTTGTTGACGGCAAGTGCATTCCTGCTTTTGCTCGTGACCGCATGAGTTCCTTGGAAGAGATTTCCATTTTCTCCACCGATGAGGACCGTCCGCTGAAGGAAGTCTTCAAAATGATCCACGAAAAGATGGGTGACAAGGTTGACTTCGATTTCAAGACGGCTGGCAATGACGAGTTGCGTGAGAAATTCGCTTTCGTTATGCCTGATTATGACGAGGATGCCGTTTATCCTTCGGATATGAGGAAGGTTTTCGCTTGGTATCAGATGCTGAACGACAAAGGCCTGCTTGATTTCACCGAGGAGGAAACACAACCCGAGGCTGAAAATGAAAAGTGATTTTTCATAGCAAACACGATAAGAAGCCGCTTCTGCGGCTTTTTTTGTATCTTTGTCCCCACAAAAGGTCAGGAGTATGACAAAACAGATTGCAGACTTCAAACTGGTAGAGAAGAAGAAGTATGGCCGTTCGGTGAAACTGAGGCTTCAGTCGACACAACCCTTGCCCGATATTGAGCCCGGACAATTCGTTCAGGTGCGTGTTGATGGCTCACCGTCCACCTATCTTCGTCGTCCGATTTCCATCCATGATGTGGATTATGAACTGAATGAGGTCTCTTTGTTGGTCCAACAAATAGGAGAAGGCACTCGTCAGCTCGCTCAGGTCAAGAAGGGAGATTTTATTAATATGGTGTTGCCTTTGGGCAATGGCTTTACGTTTCCTCAACAATGGGAAAAGGTGTTGCTTGTCGGAGGAGGCATCGGCATTGCACCGTTGTATTATTTCGCCAAGTTGCTGAAGGAAAGAAATACAAAGCCAACGTTGCTTTTGGGTGGGAAGACAAAATCAGATATACTTCGACTAAGTGATTACAGAAAGCTTGGAGAGACTTTCGTGACTACGGAAGACGGGTCGTTGCAAGAGAAAGGTTTTGTGACCGAGCATTCCATTTGGCAAAAGCAAAGTTTTGATAAGATTTATGTCTGCGGTCCTAAGCCGATGATGAAGGCGGTGGCAAAGATGGCTGCTGAAAAAAGTACATGGTGTGAGGTTTCGTTGGAAAACTTGATGGCTTGTGGTTTGGGAGCCTGCCTCTGTTGCGTGGAGGACACCGTCGACGGCCATGTGTGTGTCTGCAAGGAAGGACCGGTATTGAACATGACGATAGACTTGGGTCGCGGCCTGGTGCTGCGCAACCCCGTGATGACGGCTTCGGGTACCTTCGGCTATGGCGAGGAATACACCGATTTCGTGGACTTGGCCCAGCTGGGCGGTATCATCGTGAAAGGCACAACGCTTCATCCGCGCGAGGGCAACCCCTATCCACGTATGGCCGAGACGCCTTCGGGAATGCTCAACTGCGTAGGACTGCAAAACAAAGGCGTGCAATACTTCATCGACACGATTTACCCGCGCATCAAGGACTTCGATACCAACGTGTTGCTCAACCTCTCTGGTTCCTGCCTTGAAGATTACGTGAAAGGTGCCGAGATGGTGGATGCTTTGGACAAGATTCCTGCCATCGAGTTGAACGTGTCATGTCCCAACGTGAAGCAAGGCGGCATGGCCTTCGGCGTGACCACTACGGGCATCGCTCAGGTGGTCTCCGAGGTGCGCAAGGTGTGTCACAAGCACCTGATGGTCAAGCTGTCGCCCAATGTGACCAACATCGCTGAAATTGCGTTGGCTGCCGAAGCTGCCGGTGCCGATTCGGTGTCGCTCATCAACACCTTGATGGGCATGGCCATCGATGCGGAGAAGCGCCAACCGAAGCTGTCTGTCATAACGGGTGGACTGTCGGGCGCCTGCGTGAAGCCTGTTGCCTTGCGCATGGTGTGGCAGGTGGCCAAGGCGGTGAAGATTCCTGTAGTGGGCTTGGGCGGCATCTCCAACGCTACCGATGCCGTGGAGTTCATGCTTGCCGGTGCTTCTGCTATTGAAATCGGCACGGCCAATTTCATTGACCCAGCCGTTTCCGTTAAGGTTGTCGAAGGCATGAAGATGTATTGCGAACGACACGGTTTCCAGAATGTTATGGAATTGATTGGGGCGTTGGAGAGCTAGACGAAATTCACTTCAGGGCTAATCCGAATCCCAAATTTCTCTTCTACAGAGTCTTGGATCTTGTGGGACAGTTCCACGATGTCTTTTCCCGTGCCACCACCATAATGTACCAATACGAGCGCCTGCTTTTCATACACGCCCACATGCTCGTCGCGCCAACCTTTCCAGCCAGCGTGTTCGATGAGCCATCCTGCTGGCACTTTTACCATCCCCTCCACATCGGGATAATGCGGAATGTCGGGGAATTGTCGCTGCAAAGCCTTAAATTGCTCTTTACTGATGACTGGATTCTTGAAAAAACTACCTGCATTACCAATCTGCTTTACGTCGGGTAACTTGGCATCGCGGATGGCACAAATGGCGTCGTGAAACTGTTGTAGCGTAGGCTTGTCGATGCCGTTTTCTGACAAATAGGTTTTGATATTGCCGTATTCCAACTTCAATTCGGCTTGTTTGTGCAGCAGAAAATCAACGGAAATAATAACATATTGTCCTTTCAGCTCGTTCTTGAAGATACTGTCGCGATAACCGAAACGGCATTCCTTTTTCGTGAAAACTCGTTTCTCGCCTGTCGCCAGTTCGATGGCCTCGCATCGCAGGAAACAGTCCTTCAATTCCATGCCGTATGCACCAATGTTCTGCACGGGTGCTGCGCCAACTTTTCCAGGAATGTGTGCGAGGTTTTCCACGCCGTGAAGTCCTTTGGAGACCATTTTTTTGACGAATTCTGGCCAGTCTTCACCTGCTTGCGCTCTTATAACTACGTCGTTGCCTTGTTCTTCAAGGATGTCAATGCCTTTCATGTTGATGCGCACGACAATGCCATCGAAACGCTCCTTTTGGAAAAGTATATTGTTGCCTCCACTGAGAATCAAATGCTCTTCTTTTTTGAATATATCGGATTGAATCAATGCTTTAAGTTCTTGAATGTCATTGATTTCCACGAAATGATTTGCTACGGAATGGAAACCGAAGCTATTGAAGGGCTGGAGGTCGATATTGGTATTCATGGGGGCAAAAATACACAATAGAAGTCAATTGACGTCGTTTCATCAGAAAACTTTGTACCTTTGCCCCGATGAAACGCGCCATCGTATCGGTAATCAACGACTTGGTCACGGACCAACGAGTCAACAAGTCGTGTCTGGCTTTGCAAAAGGCTGGTTATGAGGTGCTTTTGGTAAAAGTCCGCCGATGGATGAAAGATCCTACGAGACGCATCGAATGAGACTGCTTTTTGAGAAAGGCCCGCTATTCTATGCAGAGTACAACATCCGATTGTTTTTCTTTTTGTTGTTTCATCGAGCTAACCTGCTTTTGTCCAATGACTTGGATACAATCTTGCCCAACTATTTCATTTCGCGGTTGAAAGGCAGTAAAATGATTTTTGACAGCCATGAATTTTTTACCGAGACACCGGAGTTGGTCAACCGACCTAGGGTGCAAAAGGTCTGGAAAAGCATTGAGGGCTTTGTGGTGCCTAAATTGGACGAAATGATTACCGTTTGTGACTCTATCGCCGATTTGTTCCGTGAGAAATATGGTGTCAAATGCCATGTCATCAGGAATATACCTCCACGTAAGGCTTTGCCACCAAAGGGCGATAAACAGACTTTGGGACTGCCCGCCGACAAACACCTTTTAGTCTTGCAAGGCTCTGGCATCAACATCCAGCGCGGTGCAGAGGAACTGGTGCAGGCCATGCAATGTCTTGATGACTGTTTCCTTATGATCATCGGTGGCGGCGATGTGTTGCCCATTCTGAAGCAAATGGTTGAGCAACTGCAAATTACCGACCGCGTGCGCTTTTTCCCCAGAATGCCTTACCAGCAGATGATGGCCTACACGCAACTTGCCGAGCTGGGCTTTTGCCTCGACAAGGACACCAATCTAAACTACCGCTTCAGTCTACCTAACAAGTTGTTCGATTTCATCCAAGCGGGTGTTCCTATCGTTGCTTCACATCTGACTGAGATAGAGAGAATTATCCGACAATATGATTTAGGTTTGTTCATCGAGAACCATGAACCACAAACCATAGCTGCCACCATTCGTGATGGGTTGTCCGACGAAGCGCGAAGGGAGCAATGGAAGCAGAATTTGGCTGTTGCGGCTCGGGTGCTGTGTTGGGAGAATGAGGAACAAAAACTGCTTGAAATCTACCACCATTATGATTGAAAATCACCTACATATCATAGCATTTGACGTGCCGTATCCTGCCAATTACGGTGGTGTGATAGACGTGTTTTATCGCGTGAAGGCACTCTCGGAGGCGGGTGTCAAGGTGCATCTGCATTGCTTTGAGTATGGTCGTGGTGAGCAGGAGATACTGAAGCATTGCCATGAGGTGAAATATTACAAGCGCGACACTTCCTTTGCCAAACAATTGAGCCTTACGCCTTTCATTGTCAATTCGAGACGTTCCGAGGCATTGGTGCAGGACTTGCTGAAAGATGACTATCCCATTCTTTGCGAAGGCTTGCATGCCACGGCAGTTCTTTTTGATAAACGATTGAAAAATAGAAAAATATATGTTCGTGCCCACAATATCGAACACGACTACTACCAAGGTTTGGGCGATTCGGAAAGATGCGGTTGGAAGCGTTTGTTTTATCTTGCAGAGGCTTGGAAACTAAGGCGTTATGAGCCTGTTTTGCGCAAGGCAGTGGGCATTTTCGCCATTTCACAGCAGGATGCGGATTATTTTTCTAAGAGATATGGTAAAGTGACATTGGTTCCCGGCTTCAACTCGACCGATTCAGTATGTTCGGAAACGGGTAGGGGAGAATATGTTTTGTATCATGGCAATCTCTCGGTAAGAGAAAACGAAGAAGCGGCCAAATGGTTGATAGAGAATGTGTTTTCTGAATTGGATTTGCATTGCATTGTGTCTGGATTGAACCCTTCAGACAAATTGGTGAAGTTGGCTGAAAAATACAGTAATTTGACTTTAGTGGCTAACCCAGACGATGCGGAGATGATTGATCTTTTGCGTCAAGCGCAAGTGAACATTTTAGTGACCAACCAGCCTACAGGTTTGAAACTTAAGCTGTTGAATGCTCTTTACAACGGGAGGTTTTGTCTGGTCAATTCCGATATGATAAAGGGAACTTCACTGGAGAGTCTTTGTGTGGTAGCCGATGAACCTGAACAGATGATTGCCGAAATCAAGCGCCTGATGGAAGAAGATTTTACGGATGAGGATATTGATGAGCGTGATGCGCAAATGCGACAATTGTATGATAATGAAGCTAATGCGCAAAAAATCGCGAAGGCGATTTTTTGCTAATCACTCCATTTCTGAGCAAACCACTGTCCCGTTCTTGCAATTTGCAATGCGAGAGGGATACTTCTGCATAAGTGTATAGTTATGTGTAGCCATCAGCACGGCGGTGCCGTTCTCGCTGATGCGGCGCATAAGTTTCATCACTTCAAGGGTCGTTTCTGGATCAAGGTTGCCGGTGGGTTCGTCGGCGAGTATGACGTCAGGCTCATTGAGCAGGGCGCGGGCGATGGCCACACCTTGCTGTTCGCCGCCTGACATCTGGTGGGGCATGCATTTACGCTTGTCACTCAATCCCACTTTGGCCAGCACCTCGTCAATGCGCTGCGAAATCTCTTCTTTCTCCGTCCAGCCAGTGGCACCTAATACGAACTCGAGGTTTTTCTCTACACTGCGGTCGAACAGTAGCTGGAAATCCTGGAAGACGATGCCAATTTTGCGGCGCAGATAGGGAATGTCCTTTCTCCTAAGTTTGGTAAGGTCGTAGCCAGCCACGCGGATAATACCGTCACGGGCAGGCAACTCGCCATACAAAGTCTTTAGTAATGAGGACTTTCCGCTACCCGTGCGGCCGATGAGGTAGATGAATTCGCCCTTGTCCAACGTCAAGTTGACATTGGAAAGAACGAGGTTCTCCTGTTGGAATATGGATGCGTTTTTGATTTCTATGATAGGTTCCGACATATTGTTATCTTTTGAGATTCCCTTCGGGAATGGAGTTTCTTTTCTTAGTATCCAGCGGCGGCAATACTTGTTAACGGTATGTAGTGCCATCTGCCGCCGCAGTATAACATAGCACTAATTGCCATTCCCAAAGGGAATCTAATTGCAGCTTACCAGCTTCCACTCGCGCCGCCACCTCCAAAGCCGCCGCCCCCGAAGCCTCCAAATCCTCCGCTGCTGCCCCCAAATCCGCCCCCGAAACCACCCATAGGAATCCAGATGGTGCGATAACCGCCGCCAGTATAGGATTGGCCGTTGTTGTCAGAAAACTTGGACAAAATGAGAACGATGGCGATAATTATAAGGATGATAAACCAAAGCGGGAAACCGTCGTCCCCAGTGTATTCGTCTTGGGTGAACTTGCCCGAGCAGAGGTCCATTATGACGTTGGCGGCATTGTCGATGCCCGCGTAGTAGTCATTTTCCTTGAAAGCGGGAATCATCTCCTTCTCGATGATGCGTTTGGCCGTAGCGTCGGTGACATATGGCTCCATGCCGTAGCCGGGACTAATGTTTACTTGGCCGCGTTCGCTGCCTTTCTTGGGCTTCACTAGGATGACCACGCCGTTGTTTTTGCCTTTTTGTCCCACACCCCAACTATGGCCAATTTCAGTGGCGTATTTCTCGATGCTGTAGCCTTGCAGGTCGTTGACGAGGAGGACGAGGATTTGGGTGGAAGTGCTGTCATTGTATGCCACTAACTTGCGTTCCAACGTGTTGATTTGGGAACTGCTTAAAGTGCTTGTGTAGTCGTTCACCAAGTGTGGTGGGTTAGGCGGCGAGGGAAGCTGTGCTTTCAACGCCGAAACCAATGCCAGTAAGACAAAAAGCAAGATTGACAAAAACTTGTATTTTTGATTTTCAATTGTTTTCATAAGAAATTTCGTCAGGAATCTCGTTGATGTCATCAGATTGGTAGGGGAAGTAGGTCTTTAGTTTCTCGCCGCAGCGTTGGATGCCCTGTTCGAGACCTTCGGCGAAACGGCCTTCCTTGAAATGGTGCAGCATCAGGTCTTTCACATCGTTCCAAAAACCGTCTCCCACCAACTTGTTGATGCCTTCGTCGCCGAGGATGGCAAACTTGTGGTCTTTCACGGCTAGGTAGATAAGCACACCGTTGCGCAGTTGGGTTTCGTTGAGTTTCAAGCGGTTGAAGACAAACAGGCTGCGTTGCTCCACGTCGCCACGGCAATGGTTCTCGATATGCACTTTGATCTCGCCCGAGGTGTTGAGCTCCGCCTCCTTGATGGCTTCCACGACGCGGCGGTCTTCCTCTCGGTTCAGTATGGTAATGGCGTTTGACATGATCAATCTGATTTGAGTGCAAAAATAATCATTTTCCGCAATTCAGTATTTCAAAGTTGCCATATCGTGATTTATTTTGTTTCTTTGCAAACTCAAGAATCTAAGGATTGGATGGCTATGAATAGAGTTTTGAAGGCCATGGCAGCCATAATGCTGATGCTTTTCGCGGCAAGTTGCAACAAACCGGATGAGCCGAATAATGGCGGTGACGGCAATGAGAATACGATTAATGGCCACGAATACGTTGACCTCGGATTGCCGAGCGGCACATTGTGGGCAACTTGTAACGTTGGAGCGAACACGCCTGAAGAATTTGGCGATTACTATGCTTGGGGCGAGGTCACGCCCAAGGAAATTTATGATTGGAAAAGCTACAAGTATGGTAATTTTGTCCATGACCGATATGAATTGAGTAAGTATTGCACCGATTCGGGCTATGGACTCGGCGGGTTTGTTGACGGCTTAGCCATTATGGAGCCTGCCGATGATGCCGCTAAAGCTAATTGGAGCGAAGGATGGCGCACGCCAACCATTGTGGAATGGGAGGAGCTATTCCTCAATACGACGGGCACGTGGACCACCTTGAATGGTGTGAAAGGCTGGCACATCACCGCCTCGAACGGCAATGAGATCTTTTTGCCCGCTGCGGGTTATTGGTGGGAGGATGTGTTCAATGCCGACCTTGGTCTCTATTGGTCGGTTTCGCTCAACGTGGAATTTCCGTATCGCGCCTGGGGCTTCCACTTCAATTGCGACAGCAGCCATCTATGCGGCAGCAGCGACCGCAACCGAGGGCAAACCGTTCGGGCGGTGTGTTCGGCAAAATAAGTGCTAAAGTAGAAACAGAAAAGTCGCAGCCAAGCAAATCCTTGCCTCGTTGCGGCTTTGTCGTTAATACAGCAAACCAAACATCCAAAGCGGGATTTTGTTCCCGTGACCCACTTCGGTTTCGTCTATGGCTAAATAACTGTTTTTGATGTCTTTTATTTGGTCGAAGGATTTCTTGCGTCCACCGACTTCGAAAAGATATTTTCCTTCCACAAGGAAATCGCCTTTTGGCGGATAGGTCACCTGATACGATTGGCTCAATTGGTTCAAGAAGAAGGCCTCCCGAATGGTGCCAATGTTGGGTTGCAGCGCAAATGCGTTCATGAGGTTGGGGTTGTTGAGATAGATCTTTTCGGGTCGCGACAGGTCGGACAACTTTCGTGGCGTGTCGGTCAGCAGCGACAGCAAGCCTGCCTGCTCCAAGGCGTAAAGCATCTTCAACCCTTGGTTGCGGTCGGTGTCCAACTCGCGATAAAGCTCTGACATATTGGGCTTCTGTGGGACTTGATCGGCCAGAATCATAAACATCTTCTTGGCTTTCCTGATGGTGGATTGCTCGACATTCTCGATGACGGCATAGTCGTTCTCCAAGATGTGACTCACCACATTTTTCAAGCGGGTTCCATACCCTTCGTAAACTTGTTTATAGAAAGGATAATAGCCAACCTTCAAGTATTGGGCAAAAGCAGGAAGCACCTGAAAGCCGTCGCTGACAATCTCCAACGCGATGCTTCGATGATTTTTGAGCAAATCTACCAAAGATATGCGAGGAATGTCCTTTAGACCTTCAAAGGCCAAATATTCACGGAAAGAAAGCCCTGTCAGGTTGTATTCAATCAGCCTTCTTGAAAGGTCTCCTTTGCCTTTTTCCATCTTGAGCATCGACGAGCCAGTATAGGCGATGAAAAGTCCTGGGTAATTGTCGTTGAGGTTTTTCAGGATAGTCTGCCACGAGTCCAAATAATGAATCTCGTCGAGAAATAGGTATCGGCCGCCGTAGGCATAATAGTCCTCCACGATATCCGTAAAGGAATTCGTTGTAAACCAGAAATCGTCCAACGAGGCATAGAGCACTTCCGATGTGTCGGGGAAGGTCTCTTTGATGTGCTGGAGCATCAGCGTAGATTTTCCTGTGCCTTTTGGCCCTTTGATGCCAATAAGGTTGTCCCTCCAATCGATGTCTTGATACAAGTATCTCTTGAAGGCGGTGGAGATGGACGATAGTCTTCTGTCCAATGTTCGCTGCAAATAATCCGGTGCACTCATGGCGATTGTTGTTAAGTTAAGTGTTATTTCAAAATGTAACTTCAATTCTTTGACACGGGACGCGGGACTTCGTGACGCGGGACAAATCCCAATCGTCTCGCGTCTCGTGTCTCGCAGTCTCGTGTCAATTATGTAAACTAAATTTGCTCATCTTATTTTACAATTTTTCGGGTGCAAAGATATGAATAATATTTCAAAACACTAACTTTTTTCAAAAAATAATGTTTGAAAACACTAAAATGCGATAAAAAATAATGTTTAGAAATACTAATTTTGAAATTTTGATAGGAAAATTGTTGGTTTTTACGGTTTTAATTGGTACGGTTTGGATTATTTTTGTTTCTTTGCAAAGTCTAAAACCAACAAAAAGATGAACAAATTCACAAAGGCCATAGCAGCCATAATGCTAATGATGATTTTTACGGTAAGTTGCAATAAGCCAGATGAACCCAACAATGGCGGCAACAACAATGGTCAAAATGATACTATCGTGGACAACAGCGGCAGTCTCAACGGTCACGATTACGTTGACCTTGGCCTCCCGAGTGGAACCTTATGGGCGACTTGCAACGTGGGAGCCGATACGCCGGAAGGCTATGGCAATTACTTTGCATGGGGCGAGACGGAACCTAAGGAGATATATGATTGGAGTACTTATAGATACTGCAATGGGGATTATGACCAGTTGACAAAATACAGTGTGCTTTTCCATGCATACGGTGACGTCTATGAGAATTATGGTTATAATGGCTTTTTGGATAGTTTGAGAATCATGCAGCCTTCTGACGATGCGGCTACTGTCAATTGGGGTGAGGGATGGCGCACGCCTACAGAGGGAGAAAGTTGTGAATTGTTCCATCAGTGTAGTCATACGTGGGAGACTCACGATGGGGTGAATGGATTGCTCATTACAGGAACTAATGGTAACAGTATTTTCCTGCCTGCGGGAGGGGTTCAAGGAGTATTGTCAGGAAACGTTGGAATTGACGAATTCAATCAAGTTGGTCACAGTGGTCAATACTGGACGAATTCCATTGATTGGGATTATCCGTATTTTGGAAGCGAGTTCTATTTTCCCTACGGCAATGACGGCATGAGTAGATCTGAGCGTTGTAATGGTTTGCTTGTCCGACCTGTGTGCACTGTGAAATGATTGCTGAAGAATATGACAAAAGCCGCAGCCAAGCAAATTCCTGCCTAACTGCGGCTTTTATTATGTCAATCTCTCAATTATAGTTTCTCAAGATTGCGTTTAACAAACTCGCTCAAATCCTTGCCCTTCAGCAAGTTCTTCGAAAGCAGCGCGAGGTCGTAGATCTGCCTGATGGTGGCTTCCTGCTCGGCTTCGTCCTTGTCCAAGAGGCTGGTGATGACGGGGCTGTTGGTGTTGAGCATCAGCGTGTAGCTGTCGGGCATGGAGCCGTAGAACGACATCGGGCCGTCGCCCATCTGTTCCATCTCCTTCATACGGCGCATCCACTCGTTTTGGGTGACCTCCACGGGGGCATCGGTCTCACCTTCGTTGCTGAACTCCACGTTGAACTTCACCTTGTCAATGACCTTCTCGAAAGCGGTCTTCAAAGTCGCCTTCTGCTTGTCATCGAGCTTCGAGGCGGCTTCCTTGTCGTCTTTTACGATGAGTTTGTCGACGGTGTTGGAGTCAACGCGGGCAAACATCGCACGACCATCACCGCCCTTTTCGCCTTCCTTCTGTTCGTAGGCACTGATGAAATGCGGGTCGAGGATGCCGTCCATCATCAACACGTTGTAGCCCTTGGCCTTTGCGTTCTCAATGTTGGTGTACTGGTCGTCCTTGTCGGTGGCGTACAGGTAGACGAGGTTCTTGTCCTTGTCGGTCTGCTGCTCCTTGATGAGGGTCTTGTATTCCTCGATGGTGTAGTACTTATCGTCGGTGTCCTTGAAGAGGAAGAACTTCTCGGCACGCTCGTAGAACTTCGGGTCGCTCATCATGCCGTATTCGATGAAGACGCGGATGTCGTCCCAGTTCTTCTCGTAGGCCTCGCGGTCTTTCTTGAAGAGTTCCTCCAACTTTTCAGCCACCTTCTTGGTGATGTAGGTCGAGATTTTCTTCACGTTTTGGTCGCTTTGCAGGAACGAACGACTGACGTTCAGCGGGATGTCGGGCGAGTCGATGACGCCGTGTAGCAACGAGAGGAACTCGGGCAGGATGCCTTCCACGCTGTCGGTGACGAAGACTTCGTTGCAGTAGAGCTGTATCTTGTTGCGTTGGAACTCGTAGCGGTTCTTCACCTTCGGGAAATAGAGGATGCCCGTGAGGTTGAAGGGGTAATCGACATTGAGGTGGATGTGGAACAGCGGTTCGCCGAAGTTCATCGGGTAGAGCGTGTGGTAGAAGTCGTTGTATTCCTCGTCCTTGATGTCGGTCGGGGCTTTCTTCCACAGCGGTGCCACGTCATTGATAATCCACGGCTTCTCCACTTCTTTGGTCTTGGGTTTGCCGTCCTTGTCGGTCTCGCCCTCGATTTCCTCCTGCACCTTGCGCGTGCCGAACTGAATCGGGATGGGCAGGAACTTGCAGTATTTGTTGAGCAACTCGCGGATGCGGCCTTCTTCGAGGAACTCGGAGGCATCGTCGGCGATGTAAAGGATGACATCAGTGCCGCGGTCGCCTTTCGGGATTTCGTTCATGGTGTACTCGGGGCTGCCGTCGCATTCCCAAATGACGCCGTTTGGGCCTTCTTCCTTGCATGATTTCGAGATCAGCGACACCTTCGAGGAGACCATGAAGGCGGAGTAGAAGCCCAAGCCAAAATGTCCGATGATGTTGGCAGCCTCGGCCTCGCTTTGGGTCTTGAACTTGGCGATGAACTCCTCGGCACCCGAGAAGGCAATTTGGTTGATGTATTTGTCCACCTCTTCGGCGTTCATGCCGATGCCGCGGTCGCGGACGGTGAGGGTCTTTTTCTTCTTATCGACTTCCACCTTAATAGTAAGGTCGCCCAATTCGCCCTTGAACTCGCCCGAGGCGGCGAGGGCTTTCAGCTTTTGCGTGGCGTCCACGGCGTTGCTGATGATTTCGCGCAGGAAAATCTCCTGGTCCGAATACAAGAACTTCTTGATGACAGGGAAAATGTTTTCTGTCTTTACTCCAATGTTACCAGTTTGTTGCATATTGTTGTGTTTTTGAATTTCAAATAGACACTAGACTCGGGACTGCGGGACATGGGACGATTAGAACGTCTCGCGTCTCGTGTCTCGAAGTCTCGCGTCTAATGGTCAAATTGTGTGCCATTGGGAAAACTGACATTTTGGCAAATATTTATACCTTTGCGCCATAAAATGGAATGACAATGACTGAAATCTGCGACTTCATTTTCCGAAAGGCTTCTACCGATGAGGTACTAAAGGTGTTTCAACTGGTGCAGGACCGTATCTTATGGATGGATGAAAAAGGCATCAGACAATGGAATGTGACGGCCTATTTGGAGCGTTTCCCTTTCTGTTACTACGAGCAGAAACAAGCTGACGGTGAGATGTATGTGCTTGAGGAGAAAGCGACAAAACAAATCGTATGTGGCGCGGTGTTGAAAGAAGAGGACGACCGCTGGCCTGACGATGTCGAAGGAAGCGCATACTATCTCCATAACTTCGCGACAGATATCAATAAGCCCGGCGTAGGCAAGGTGTTTCTTCGTCTCGCTGAACTCCATGCCGCCACGATGGGAAAGCAGTATTTCCGCCTTGATTGTGCTGTGGACAATGCTTTCCTCAACCGTTATTACGATGCGCAGGGCTATGTCGTTGTGGGCAATTGTACTCACGGATTATATCGCGGATTGTTGAGAGAGAAAAAGTTGTAAACGGAGGCCTCGTCTCAATTCTCAAGAAACACTTTTTTTGTGTTTTTCCCCTGCTAAAAGGAAAACAATCCTTATTTTTGTGCCAATTAAAAAGAATCGAAATATGAAAAAACTGTATGCTTTTATTGCAATGTGGCTTCTTGCAGGAAGTGCCTTCGCCCAGGTTCTTGTCGATGAAACTTTTGAAAATGGTAACACGGTAGGTCAGACCCCTGTGGGCTGGATTGGTGATGGTGGCTGGAAAGCAGGCATCACCATTCCTGACGATAACGAGGCTCGCGGACGTAAGCCGCATACTGGCGACTGGTACATGTATGCCACCTATAACACCGACGTGTGGATCTACAAGGAAATCAACGTGACCGCTGGAAACTACTATCGTGTTTCGTTCTGGTATGCCACTTGGCATGTCGACCACTTCAACTTGGAAGTGAAAGCTGGGGCAAGTGCCAATCCTTCAGCTATGACGGTCACAGCGGTGCCGATGATGGTTGTCGCCAACGAAGAATATGAGCAGGCTTCGGGCGTGTTCCAAGCCACCAGTTCAGGCTCGTTTTATGTAGGCTTCCATAGCGTGGCCGACAATGGGCCTTGGTATTTGTCCATCGATGACATTATCATTGAGCAGACCGCGCAATACTATTTCAATGTGGAGCAGCTCACTGCAGATACCTCTGTTTATTTCGGCGAGCAGGCCAACTTGCGTTTCCGTTTGGATAATGCAGGCTCGGAGGCCGATACCTACCAACTCACCAGCACCTGCGACCTGCCGATGACTTTCTACCAAAACGGCACACAGGTGACCCAAGTCAGCCTGCCCTATAACGGTTCTGCTGAGCTGGTCGCTGTAGCCACCCTGCCCATGAACCTCAACAACGGCGAAATCCTTCACGCTACTTTCAATGTGACCTCAAGTCATTCCGCTCCAACGCAAAGTGCCGACTTCCAAATTACGGCATTGGCTCCTGTCAGCAACTTCCCTTTGGAGGAAGGCTTTGAGGACGACTTCGTTCCATTTGGCTGGCAGAACAACATCACAAACGGTACCTACGCTTTCGACAGGCGCCAATCGAGTTCTACACCGAGTGCTATGCCGCATAATGAAAGCCAATTTATGGCCCGATTCTATACCTACACCAATCCAGAAGGCTGCTCGGCTGAACTGGTTTCACCCAAACTGGAGCTGAACGACTACGACAACCTCGTCCGCTTCTGGATGTATCGTAACAGCAACCCGAACATCAACCGTTCTGACCGTATCAATGTGTATTACAACTCGGTGCCGCGTTCGGAAGGCGGGCAGTTGTTGGGAACAGTTCACCGTTGTACCTATATGGAGCCTGTCATTGCTGATGAGGATGATTGGTACGAGTATTCCTTTACTTTCGATTGCCCTGACAATTATGGTTTCATCATTTTCGAGGGCGTGAGCGGCTATGGCTGGGACCTCCTTATCGACGATATCTTTATTGACAATTCCTCGATTGATACCAATCCACCTACCGTAGTCTCGGTTACTGGTAACCAGACTTATGCCGATACCGAAATGAACCTCACGTTGCGTGTCCATGATGCATCTGAAATGCCAGCCACCTTGGCGGCCACCTACACCATCTGGGGTGTGACCCACGACCTGACCTTCACGATGGCAGGCAAGGGTAGGGGCAACTACGATTATACGGCTACCGTTCCTGCCTACGACAACCACACCCACGGCACAATGACTGTGCAACTCGTGGATGCCTTAGGCAACAGTGCCACATCTGAGGAAATCCAGATTCGTTGGGATTATCAACGTCCCTTGCTCTACGAGACCTTTGAGGACTGCACTCTGTATGGCCTTCCCGAAGGCTGGACCACCGACGGCAACCCGACTTGGTGGGATTGGAGCTTCCAAGGTACGGTATATTACACGGACTATTACGAAGAAGATTTTATCGTTTCGCCTCATCGCGGTAACAAACATGCCGTTTTGGAATGGGACAGCAGCGAGAACCCGTCAGCACAAGACCAAACTCTAATCACTCCTGTGCTGACCATCACCCGTCCTACGGTCTTGCAATTCTGGACTTGGGTGCAATACGGCACCGATGGCTACGACCACTTTGCAGTCCGCGTGTACGACACCTACAACGGCACTTGGGAAGACAAATGGGATGCCGCCGATATGCCTTACGGACAAATCAACGCCTACGATGAACCGATTTCCATCAATTTGGACGAGTATATCGGGAAGAACATCAAGATTGGCTTCAGAGGCTATAACAGCTTTGGCGAGTTCCTGGCTTTTGACTGGTTCGTGGATGATGTGAAAATTGTTCCCACCGACACTACCGACGTGAATGTGAATGAGTTGGCCGCACTGAAACTCAATGTCTATCCCAATCCTGTCAAGGATGTAGTCGTTATCGAATCACAAAGCGTCATCCAACAGGTGACGTTGATGGGTATTAACGGCGTGATGCTCGAAGACAGAAAGCCCAACTCGACCCAAGTGGAGTTGAACTTGGAAGGCTATTCCAAGGGCATCTATGTCGTCCGTATTGTGACTGAGTCAGGTGTCGTGACGCGTAGAGTCAACTTAATAAAATAAAGGAAGCCGCAATTGCGGCTTCCTTTATTCGCATAAGGAGGGTTTTTACTTAGAAGATTTTGAAGTCGCCTTCTTCGCAACCCAGCTTTTCGGATTGTTTTTCGAAGAGTTCTTGGAAGCTATCGCCGAGTTTTTCAAGTTCGGCTTGTTCTGCTTCTGTCATCTTTTCGTTTTCAGCATACTCCTTGTCATTGGCAAGACCCATGAGAAGCACACTCATGATGGCTTCGCCTAATTCGTCGCAAGTTTTGGCGTCTTTTACGGATTTTTCAATTTTCTGGTATAGTTCCAAGTTGTCTTGATACTCTTTGCTGCCTTTAGCAATTTTGCTGCCGCTGTTGGTGTTGCCGCCGCCGCCACATTGTGTGAAAGCGAACATCATGATGCCTGCAAGGGCAATAATCAAAGTCTTTTTCATAGTGTTAATGTTTAGGTTATGGATGTTTTTGATGTATAGAGGCTACAAAAATAGTAAAAAATGGGAAAAACAAGACTTTTTGATAAATGTTCGGTTTTCCACTGTAAAATTTCTTTACACCCACTGTAAAGAAACTTTACACTTTTACAAAACCTCATTTTTCAAAATTACTGAAAATCAGCATTTTACATTTTTGGCACACGATATGCTTTCCCATGTGCATCATTATAATATGTTCATGATGAAAGCAAAACATACCTTCTTCATTTTGGTGCTGTTTCTGGGGGCCTTGAATCACGTCAAGGCCCAGGACACCGTCACCATGGACCTCAAAGCCTGCATGCGCTATGCCGTGGAGCACTCCACCAAGATGCGTATCCAACATGCCGACAACCGCGATGCCCAAATCGACCGCCGCGATGCCATCCTGAATGCCTTCACACCTCAGGTGAGCGGCAGTACCTACGCTTACGCCAACTTTGGCCGCAGCATCGACCCTGAGACCAACACCTACAACCGGACGACTTCGTTCCACAATGGTTATAGTCTCTCGGGTGGAATCGCTTTGTTTAATGGCTTCCAGGCCGTTAACAACCTAAAGATCACCAAGACGGCACAACAGATGGGGCTCACCAAGGAACAACAGCTGGAAGACCAAATCTGCCTTGCCACGATGGAGGCCTACTGCAATGTGCTTTACTACACCGAGTTGGAGAAGGCCTTGCAAGCGCAGGTGGCCACCGCAGAGAAGTCCGTGCAACTCGCCACGAGGCAAGAGCAACTGGGTCAGAAGTCCCACGCCGACGTGGTGCAGATGCAGAGCGACCTCGCCGAGCGACAGTACCAACTGACCACCTGCCGCAACAACCTCAACAACGCCATGATCACCTTGAAGGATGTGATGTTTTGGCCTATTGAAACGCCATTGAAAATTGACGGTTTGGACGTAGGGCTGTCACATCGTGGTAGCCGCATAATCAACGATTCGTTGTCGCGGCTGCCATATTATGACAGCCCTACAAACGGAACGGATAAAATTTCACAGATGGTGGAATTTGCCAAAACAAACATGCCATCGGTTCTTTTGGCCGAAGGCACCATGAAGAATGCTCGCCTTGCCTTGAAGACGGCTCGCTGGCAGCTGTTGCCCACGCTGTCACTCTATGGCGGCTGGTCGTCGAGCTTCTTCACCTATCCGGGCATGGCGGGCTATGTGCCAACGCCCTATTTCGACCAGTTGAAAAACAACGGTGGCGAATACATCCAAGTCTCGTTGAGCATTCCCATCTTCGACCGCCTCTCAAAGCATTCCAACATCGCAAAGCGGAAGAATGCCTACGACCGCGCCCAGGCCGACTATGAGCAGACGCTCCAAACCGTGGAGGCCGAGGTTCGCCGCGCTATAGCCGACCGCGACGGCAGCGCCGATGCCTTGCTCCAAGCCGCCACCCGTGCCGACTTGCAAGAGGAGGCCTATCAACTGAACGGCAAGCGCTTCGAGCAAGGCTTGATTTCGTCCATCGAATACCAGACTGCCTCCAACAACTACCTCAACGCCCTCGCCGAGCACCTCAACGCTCAGCTTCAATACTTTATTAAATGCAGCGTTGTAACATATTATGGGGGAACATCGTATATAGATCAATAAACAATCAACAATATGGGAACCAACTCAATGGATCGTAAAATCGAAAAGAAGAAAGGCATAGCCCTCGCCTTTACCAAGAAGGCCTTGCCGTTCTGGGGCGGAGCCCTGCTCCTGGCCTTCATCCTCTGGCTCATCTTCCGTGATGATGCCCAGAAGCTCCGCATCGATGCGGACAACATCACCGTGAGCACCGTTACGCAAGGCGAGTTCAACGACTACATCCGCATCAGCGGACAGGTCGCGCCCATGACAACCATCCAAATCAGCCCCTTGGAAGGCGGCGTGGTGCAGCAGATTGTAGCCGAAGAAGGCAGCCGCGTCAGTGCTGGCAATGTTATACTCATCCTCAGCAACGAGAACCTCGACATGCAAATCCTTAACTCCGAAGCCGACCTCGCCGAGAAGGAGAACATCCTGCGCAACACGATGCTCCAAATGGAGCAGCAGAAGTTGAGCGTCGAACAGGAGAAGCTGCAATTGCAGATGGAAGCGCAGCGCAACCGCCGCATCTACGAGGCGCAGAAGGCCCTCTATGCAGACGGCCTCATCGCCCGCGAGGACTATCTGAAGGCCGAGGAGGACTTTGAGCTCTCGACCAGCCGCCTGAAACTGGTGGAAAACCGTGCCAAGCAGGACAGCCTCCACCGCTCGGTGGAAATCAACCAGATGCGCGAGAGCCTCGACAACATGCGCATCAACATGATGATGATCCGCAAGCGCAAGGAAAACCTCACCATCAAGGCACCCATCGACGGCGAGTTGGGCCTGTTGGATGTGGTGTTGGGTCAGTCGGTAGGCGCAGGCTCCAAGATTGGGCAAATCAACAACTTGGACAGTTACAAGATTGAAGCCCAGATAGATGAGCATTACATCGACCGCATCACGCCTGGCTTGGAGGCTACCTTCGAGCGACAGAGCGAGCGGTATCAGGCGCAGATCCGAAAGGTGTATCCAGAGGTGCGCGACGGCAAGTTCAAGGCCGACTTCAAGTTCATGGAGCAGCAGCCCGACAACATCCGCAGCGGCCAGACCTATTACCTCAACCTGCAACTCGGCCAGCCCGTGGAGGCCGTGCTCATCCCGCGTGGCGCCTTCTACCAGAAGACGGGCGGCAAATGGATCTATGTGCTCTCGCCCGACGGCAGCAAAGCCGTGAAGCGCGACATCAAGATCGGGCGGCAGAACCCGCAGTATTACGAGGTCGTCGAAGGCTTGGAGTCCGGCGAACGGGTGATTACCTCATCGTATGACAATTTCGGAGAAAGCGATGTATTGGTATTTTGACACGGGACACGGGACTACGGGACACGGGACTTCACCCCAAACCGTCATTGCGGGCTTGACCCGCAATCTCCTAAACGCGAGGGTGTTGTCTCCATGCGTAGGAGATGGCGTTCCGCTTCCGCGGAATGACGGTTCCTCCGCCATGACGGTAAAAAGGACAAGGTAGCAACACCCCTGTCTCGTGTCCCGAAGTCACGAGTCAAATTAAACGACAAACAACAAATCAACAAAATAAAAGTTAAATCATTAAACAACAGAAAATCTGACCAAAGTCTTCCGCACGGAAGAAATCGAAACCACGGCCTTGAACGGCGTTTCGTTCGAAATCAACGACGGCGAGTTTGTCGCCATCATGGGTCCCTCGGGCTGCGGCAAGTCCACCTTGCTCAACATCCTCGGCCTCTTGGACAACCCCACCGAGGGCAAGTACGAACTCCTCGGCCATCAGGTCGGTGACCTCAAGGAGAAGGACCGCACCCAGTTCCGCAAGGGCAACATCGGCTTCGTGTTCCAGAGCTTCAACCTCATCGACGAACTGAATGTGTTTGAGAACATCGAACTGCCGTTGCGCTACATGAACATCCCCTCTGCCGAGCGCAAAGAGCGTGTAGAGGCCATCATGACACGCATGGCCATCAAGCACCGCTCCGAGCACTTCCCGCAGCAGTTGTCTGGCGGTCAGCAACAGCGTGTGGCTATCGCCCGCGCCGTCGTCGCCAACCCCAAGCTCATCCTCGCCGACGAGCCCACCGGTAACTTGGATTCCAAGAACGGCAAGGAGGTGATGGAGCTGCTCACCGACCTCCACAAGGAAGGCACCACCATCGTCATGGTGACACACTCCCAGCGCGATGCCAGCTACGCTGACCGCATCATCAACCTCTTCGACGGTAAAATTGTCGAGGAAGTTTTGTCGCAACTTTAAGAGGACACGGGACGCGAGACTGTGGGACTCGGGACCCAGCCTCAAACCGTCATTGCGGGCTTGACCCGCGGAGTCATTGCGGGCTTGACCCGCAATCTCCTAAGCGAAAGGGACACCCTCTAGCATAGGAGATGGCGGGCGTTCCTCCGCCATGACGGTCAAGGCTTTAGGGTCGTGACCCCCAGTTAGTCATCGCTTTGCGCGTCCCGCGTCTCGTGTCACGAAGTCTCGTGTCAACAAAACACCTAAACAAAATGAACAAAATCTCCGACAAACTCATAAAAATCCTCTCCCTCGGCTTCGGTCTCGCCATCGGCATCGTGCTGATTGGTAAGGTGTGTTTCGAGCTGTCCTACGACAGTTTCTACAAAGATGTGGACCGCATTTATCGAATCACCGAAAATATCATCCATCAGAAAGGCGACGACCCAAGTGACTATTCATGTACTTCGGGAGCTATTGCGCCTGGCTTCAAGGCGGAGGTCCCTGGTGTGGAAGCAGCGACGCGTTATACCGATGTGTCAAACAATCACTTTTATGATGAAAGCGACAACCTTATCACAGGAGTGTGCCTCGGTGTGGATACTTGTTTCTTTGACTTTTTCGGCCGAACCGTCTTGGTTGGCGACCCGATGCATGCATTGCAACGATGGAATAATGAAGTCGCCGTCAGCCGCAGTTTTGCTGAGAAGTTAGGTGGCGTTAATCAAGCCGTCGGCAAGCAAATCTACATTGAGGAAGACCCGAATACCAAACTGACCGTAGTGGGCGTGTTCGAGGACTTTCCAAAGAATGGATCGGTGCGATGCGACATCGTGTTGAGTATTGGCTTTTGTGGGGAGAGGAGCAACAACAACTGGTTGGGCAACGACCGCTATTACAGTTATGTCAGGCTCATGCCCAATGTAAAACCCGTTGAGTTGAAAGACGCCATCCGAAAGATGCAGGAGGCGCACCAGCCCTTGGAGGAGTTGGAACAGAACGGCTCTTCGATATGGTACACACTGAAGCCTCTTGTCACCTTGCACCGTCAGGAGAAGAGCGTCAGGAATTTTGTGATGATATTGTCGGTCATAGCTATTCTGGTGATGCTGGTCTCGGTGTTGAACTACCTGCTGATGACCGTCTCGGACGTGGTGCGCCGATCGAAGGAAATGGGTGTCAGGAAATGTTACGGTGCCAGTGCAGGCAGCATCTATGGGATGCTCTTCAAGGAAACAGCCTTGAACCTGCTGGCTGCATTGGCTGTGGCTGCTTTGCTGATATGGGCATTCAACGGGGTCGTTGAGTCGCTGCTAGGCGTGCCCGTTCAGAACCTCATGGTGCCTCAGACCCGATGGACACTCATCGCCATTCTCGCTTTCATCTTCCTGGTTGGTGCTCTCATCCCAGCAATGATGTTCGTCAGGATTCCAGTTTCATCGGCCTTCGGTGGTTACAATGAGAGCAAACGCCGTTGGAAACTCTCCTTGTTGATGGTGCAGATTGGCATCAACGCCATCCTGCTGCCTATGGTCATCGTGGCCGACCGACAATACAATACTGCGCTGGGCGCCGATTTGGGCTATGAATACGACCAGTTGCTGTATTCGTCACTGGAAGGTGCAGGCAAGGACAATCTGGCGTTTATTACCGAGAAACTGAGGTCGATTCCCGGGGTGGAAGATGCCGAATTGGCTTATTGATCATCGGGTAACAACATCTCTTTGCCTGACAACCCATCGAAAGAATTGTTCAATGTGTGCGACCAATACGGTGCGACGGAGGGCTTCTTCGACCTGATGGGCTTCCGTTTGCTGGAAGGCCGGATACCATCGAAGCCGAATGATGTGGCCGTGAGCAGTAGTTTCGTGAAGGAGATGAACCGCTTTGAAGATTGGAGCGACGGCGCTGTGGGCAAGGACATCTTGATTTCGGAACACAGCGACAGCGATGTTGATGTATATACCATTTGTGGCGTTTATGAGGACTATGTTATCGGTTCGGCAATCGGCAAGGACAGTAGGCCCAGCATCCGTTTCTGCTGGAACAAAGATTGGTTTGATGGTCCTTTCGATTATGCTCAAATCATGGATAAACTGGTGGTGAAGGTGCGTGAAGTGAATCCCGAGATGATAGAAAAGGTGAAGTCGGTTATCGAGGAGTGTCTGCCCGACCGGAAAAACATAGAGGTGACGCCATATACCGAATTGGTCAAGGAAGAATATTCCTACACTTACCAGATGCGCCGTGCTTTCACGATGGGAGCCTTGTTTGCTATGGCCATCGCCTTGGTTGGTCTGATTGGCTTTGTCCGCGACGAGTCCAACCGCCGTAGCAAGGAAGTTGCCATCCGCAAGGTGAACGGCGCAGTGACGGGCGAAATCATCCGCATGTTCGTGGTGGACGTGCTGAAACTGGCGGTGATTGCCGCCTTAATCGGTGTGGCCATCGCCTATTTCATCTCCGATAAATGGCTGGAGCTGTTCGCCATGCGCATCGGCCTATCGCCTTTGTATTTCATCATCGGAGCCGTTGTGGTGCTTCTCGTGGTGACGGTTGTAGTCGTTTTGAGCAGCAACCGTGTGGCAAGGATGAATCCAGTTAAATCATTAAAGAACAATTAAAAACATAAAGTATCATGGCACGCTTATTCAAAAAAGGAAAAACAGCATTGGCATCGTCAGTGCTGAATATATTAGGCTTGACGGCAGCCTTCGCCGCGCTTTACATCATCCTTGTGCAGGTGCACCACGACCTCACCTACAACAAGGCACTCAAGGACAGCGACAGGATTTATGTCCTTACCATGCCAGACCGGTTTTCAAACAATGTTTATTCGACATACGTCAATCGTCCGATGTCGGAAGCGGTCATTGCTGCTGTCCCCAGCGTAGAGGCGGGCTGCTGCGCTGCCAATTTAGGAAGCAACGAAGTTTCCGTACGCTTGGGCGAAGGACAATCGTCGGTTGAATTGAGAGTCACCAGTTTCTCCAAGCCCGCCATCGATGTGTTCGGATTTGAACTTGTTGCCGGCAATTTGGACAATTGGATTAGCAACACGGATGCGGTTATGTCCGAGTCGGCGGCAAAACGCTTGGGCGTGCAGGTGGGCGATCATTTCCAATATGGCTACTGGAATTGGACTGATGTCACGGTAGCGGCCATCTACAAGGATATGCCT
>CAJOIF010000019.1 GCA_905234765.1 uncultured Bacteroidales bacterium | reverse complement strand
CAAAGTCGGGATGACAAGATTCGAACTTGCGGCCTCTTCGTCCCGAACGAAGCGCGCTACCGGGCTGCGCTACATCCCGAACCGTTTTGCGCTGCAAAAGTACACAATATTTTGATATGGTGTGCAAAATGTTGGTCAGTTTTTTTGAAAAATGGAGAAAACTGCTCTTTTGAAGGCATGTCATTCCAGCGAAGGCTCGTGCGTAAGGTGGAATCTAAGCCTTCAAAATCCAATGATGCCCAAATGTTCCAAAAGGATTTTCAATCCGATGAGAATCAGAATGATGCCACCGACAATCCCTGCCGATTTCTCATATTTGGAACCGAACACATTACCGATTTTCACACCCAAGGCAGAGAAAACAAAAGTGGTCGAACCGATGACGAGCACCGATGACCACAATTCCACCTGAATACAAGCAAACGAAACGCCTACGGCTAAAGCATCGATGCTGGTGGCGATGGCCAACAGGAACATGGTCTTGAAATCAAGCGCTGCGTTGGATGACTCCTCTCCCTTTTTCGACAAAGCTTCCCGAATCATGTTGGCACCAATGAGACCGAGCAGGCCAAAGGTAATCCAATGGTCGTAAGCTTCAATCATTTCCTGAAATTGTGCCCCCAAGAAATATCCGATGGTAGGCATCAAGGCTTGGAATAAGCCAAACCAAAGACCACACACCAAGGCCATGCGCCACGAGAACCTTTTTGTGGTCAAGCCCTTGCAGATGGAGACCGAGAAAGGCCTATGGCAATGAGGAGTAGCTCAACGAAGGTCATTTTGCTGATTTTAAGCGGCAAAAATAGCACTTTTTTTCGCTAATGTTGATAAAAAAACTATTTTTGCACCTTGAGTGTATCCTCAAGCCTTATCGTCATGGCGGAGGAACATCCGCCATCTCCTACGCAAAAGGGTGTCCCTATCGCTTAGGAGATTGCGGGTCAAGCCCGCAATGACGCTATAAGAGAGTGGTTAACTCTAGAATTAGAAGTATATCAATATCATCAATATGAAAAAAACACTACTCCTAATGCTTGCCCTGCTGTTGGCAGTGGGCGGCATGGCTCAAGAAAAGAAAACCAAGAAGGAAAAGACCTATAACGAAAAGGGCGAAATCATCAAGAAAGGCTGGAACTTCGGTCCGCTGCCCGTGGTGGGTTTCGATGCCGATTTGGGTTTCCAATATGGCGTGACTTGCGACATTTTCAACTATGGTGATGGCTCGCGCTATCCCCGTTATAACTACAAATTCAACGTGGAGGCCTCACGCTATACAAAAGGCTCTGGCGTATTCCGCTTCTATAGCGACATGCCCTATGTCGTCAAAGACACTAAACTCTTCTTCGACGTGACCTATTTCTATGCCAACAAATACGAGTTCTTCGGCTTCAATGGCTACGAGGCCAGCGCCTTCGACCCCAATATCAGCCCTGATAACCCCGAGGATTTCAAGAGCGGCTACCACTTCCTCGACCGCAAACAATTCCGTTTTGTGGGCAGCATGCAACGCCCGTTCTTCGGCGTAAAGAACCTCTACTGGACGGCTGGTTTGGCATACTACAATACCGCCATTGCGCCCATCGACACAGTGAAAATGGATAAATATGCCGGCCAAGAACCTACACTTTATGAGAGTTACGTGAAAGCCGGCATCATCGACAGTGTGACGGCCCATGGCGGCAACACCACACAAATCCGCCTCGGCATGATTTACGACAGCCGCGACCACAACAGCGACCCCACACGTGGCATCTACACCGAAGCCACCTTGGTAGGCGCTCCTGACCTTATCGACAACAAGGGCTACAGCAACCTATCATTCACTTTCCTGTGGAGACATTACATCCCGCTGTATAAAGACAAACTGACCTTTGCCTACCGTCTCGGTGCCCAAAACCGCATCGTGGGCGAAACCCCATGGTATATGATCAACAACTTGAATACCATGTTCTTCCAGAAGATGTACACGGAAGGTTTGGGCGGTGCCGTCACCATGCGTGGCGTCAACCGCAACGGCGTACTCGGCGAGGGCTTTGCCTTTGCCAACGTGGAAATGCGCTGGCGCATCGTGGGCTTTAAGTTCATCAACCAAAACTGGCAAGTAGCCCTCAATCCTTTCTTTGACGCAGGTATGGTGACACAGAAGTTCAGAGAGGATAAGATGTTGGAGGAACAAAAGAAATACGAAGAATCACTTTCCGCCGACGAAAAAGCAGAGAAAATCTACTATAGCGGCGACAACGAAAGCATCCACATGAGCGCAGGTAGTGGCCTGAAACTCATCATGAACCGCAATCTCATCGTGTCGGTCGACCTAGGCAAAGCCTTAGACAAACGCGACGGCGAAAAACTGAAGGCTTTTGTTGGGTTTAATTACGTTTTCTAAAACAAGTCCGGGCGATTGGTGATGATGCCGTCGACACCAGCCAGTGTCTTCTTCGGCTTATTGACCGTCCACACCTTGACTTCCTTACCTGCCTCATGCATCTTGCGGATGAAACGCTTCGTGACAAAGAATTTGCAGATGTTGAACGAGGCTATAAAATCATATTTCTCGGCGGAATACGAAGCGAACGCGCCATCAAAGACATGACCACCAGACTTGTAGAACAACAGCTTCTCAAGCCGCAACGTTGGGTCGATTTCGTGTAATTTGAACAGCACCTCGTCGTTGAACGACTGAAACACTACTTGATCCTGCATCCCGTATTGTTTGACAAGGCTGTCGGCCAAAACCTCAATGCCTTCATATAAGCCTTTTCTTTTTTTTATCTCAATCAGCATACGACAACGGCCTTTACACAATTCCAACACCTGCTCAAGGGTAGGCAAGGTCTCGTTCGAAGGCTTTCGGCCTTTATCAAGCAGTCGAAACTGTTGGATTTCTGTCAGCGTCATTTTGGCGATTCTACCCTTGCCGTTGGTAGTGCGGTTAATGGTGCGGTCATGGCACACCACGATTCGACCGTCGGCGGTGAGGTGAATGTCAATTTCAATCATATCGGCACCCGCAGCAATACCTTTTTCAATGCACGAAAGACTGTTCTCCATGCCAAGACCAGCCCCTCCACGATGGGCAACGATAAGCGGATGATTGTTTGAGGTCGTATTCATGTCTTTATTGCAGGAACATGCACTAATGGTTAAAACGATTGCAAAAATAAAGGTTAGTTTACAATTGTGGAACATTTGTTATAATCGTAGGTTAAACATCTTGTTAAGCGTGACTTTGACGACCTCCTCAAACCACTTGTAGCTGCCCGACGACTTGCTCGCAGCCTTTAAGGAATTGACGGCGACATCGTCCACCGCTTCTTCATGTATCAAAGTATAAATCAATGCGTTACCAAACTTGTGTGTAAACAAGTCGGAGAGACGCTCGCCGCCAGGATTGTAACCGAGTATTTCGTCCTTGTATTTGTCGATGCCCGGGAAAGGCAGGTTGATGATGTCTTTGGTCAGGAAACTATTGACTTGCAGCGGGAAGTAGTTTTTAGCCGTACCTAAAATCTTGCCAATCAATGTAATAATGGATTCTTGGGTTTCAGCATAGCGCGGATTGGCATTCTGTTCAAACTCATCCAAAATGGCTTGCGAAGGAATTTGTTTCATCACGCTTTCCAAGAGGTCGAGCGAGGTGTAAATGTAGCCCGAGTCGCTGACAAGCTCGGAAATATTGTTCAACAGATGCACCAACAGCTCCTTGTCGCAGGTCTCAATAGCTTGGTTGACGAGTTTGCGGAAGCCCATGACGCTTTGCTCCGATGGGTCGCGCTCGTCGCCGTGACGGGCGCAGTAGACCATGGCGTACCATGTCATCACATTGCGCTTGTAAAGCTGCTTCGAGTTGGCTTTGTGACTGTTGTGCCCCTTGAACCAGCCTCGGCAGCGCAGCGTCCAGTCGATGCACCACTCTTCCAACATATCGGCTACCTCTTGCGGCAGTTCGGGCATCTTCAAGCCAAGTTGGTAGAGCACGTAAATGAACGACATTTGCGAATAGTCGAACCAAGGGCTATCGTTAATGCTACCGCTGCGCAACTCCTGGATGACGGGCTGCACGTTGGCATAGTCAACCACGCCCGCGATGATGAGGATGCGCTCAAGGGTCAGATAACTGAGGCTGTCACCTGTACGGTAAGCAGAAACGATCTTCGGAATGAACTGCCTAAACTCCTCCGATGTCGGTGCATCGGGCTGACCTTGTTTTGAGCAAAGGAAGGCAAAGGACGCGGCAGTGGCCAGGTCGGCACGACACCAGGCACCATCCGCGCTCTCTTTCGGCACCACATCATCTTCCCAGAAAGTCTGATACTCAATGACATTGTTGACATAGTCCGACTGGAAGAGGAACTGGCGGCGCATCACGATTTGGATGAACGGCAACAACAGACGGATGAGAGTAAAGTTGCCCGTCAAATGTTTGGCCACTTTTGTTATATCATTGAAAATCAGACTTATTTCTGTTCTATCGCCATCGTTTTTACCTTCCAGCACCTTGTCGATGATGAGCAAAACATTGATGCGTGTGCCCGCCTCAAGGAAGGTCATCACCCGTTTTCTGCGCTTCGACTTGGCCAAGCCTACCAAAGGTGTGGCGTTGATGTAGTCGTACATATGTCGCACGATTTGCCGCGTAATGTTCTCACGCAGTGGTGTATAGCTGTTGGTGTGCGTCTTGTTGGAAGCGTAGTAAACCATCAGCGAGGCGTTATCACGAATCTCCATCATCGGGTCGTCCATGATGGTGTCAAGCAGCTGATAAGGGTCGGTTTGGTATAAACTCTCGTTGTGGTAGTCGGTGAACAGCACACCATTAATTAAAGTGCCTGTCGCAAGACGTTTCCGGTTCATCAACGGCAAGATGGACTCGGAGAGTTCGTTGTATTTTCGGATGGTTTCGTCGTCGGCCTTGTTCTTTTCGATGACTTTCCACACGCGGTTGTACTCGTCCACCTTGCTCTTTTGGTCATCGTTGATATGGGTGAACAGCACTTGCAGCAAGGGAAAGAGCTGGGCTTCGTAGTTCTCAAGCACAAGGGTGTTCATCAGGTCGCTGACGAGGGTAAGGATTTCGAAATTGTCGCTGTAGTCACCAGCCAAGTCGATAATGGTTTGCGGATTGCCCGTGCGCATATAATCCATGATGAGCACATTGCGCAACGAGCACATGAAGACTTCGTTGAGGGCTGCGCCTTTCATCGTTTCGGCAATGCGCTCCGCCGTGATGGCTTCTTCCCTGCCCTCTGTCTCCCTACGGAAATACACCAAGGCAAGCATATACTCCAAGAAACGTTCGTAGATGAACTGCACCTTCTCGTCCTTGATGAGGCGCAGTACGGGACGCTCGGGTTTGTTGAGCAGTTCCTCAAAAGCGATGGTCGTGCCTTTGTCGTTATAGACCAGGTTGGCCACCTTGTGCAACGGCGAATCCGGTGCAAATCGAGCCTTCTTCAAGTCGTCCAAAAGCAAGGAATCCTGGGCCTTTCCACTCTCATAATCCTGCAAAAAGACCTCGGCCATGCCAAACAGGATCTGCATCTGACGGTTACCCGCGTAGGAGTGCTGGATGTCGTCAATCATCTTTTCGAACAAGGCCACCGAAGTATAGTTTTTGTTTTCAGTCGGCAGTTCCTTTCCCAAATAGTTGGTACATACAATCTTGAGAATCAATGGGTTCTTGATTCTGATGACATTCTTTCTGTCCAACTGGCCAAAGGGTGTCTCCATCTGATACAACTCGTGGTAGATGCCATAAGCGCGTTCTGTCTCCTCGTCGGTGAAGCTTCTCACGGCAATCTCCTCCTCCCCAATTCGACAGAACAAACTCATATCTTGATGCTTCTGTTCGGGACGCAACTCGTTCTGCCAGGTATAGTTACGGCAAGTGAAGATGATGCGTACCGCCGTCAGTTCATGCATCCCGAACAGAGCGTAAATGTCCTTATAAAGAGCCAAGGGACTGCTTTCTCCCATCGGGGTTCCAGGATAAGTCAGCACCTCGTTCAAAGCGTCAAAGAAAATGATGATTTGTTGACCTGCTGCCACGGCTTTCTCGTTGAGTACCAACAAGAACTGTTGCATTCTCTTTTTGTATGACAACCCGAAAATGTCTCTCAGTTTTTGGTCCAAATTGCCCGTAGCAAACTCGGTACTGGCAAAAGTAAGCACCCCGTCATCGGAATGGAGCAGCTGCTCGGTCCAGTGGCAGAGCTGGGTAGTCTTGCCTTGCCCCGCATCGCCCGGCAAAGGAAGAAAACGGCTGTCGGAAGTGCGGAAAGTGACAAAAGCACGCCCCAGTTGTTCTCGCTCTACAAACAACTCCTGGTTGTATTTCTTCTCTGAATACATATGTCGCAAATACTCGGAAGAATACTCACGCATCTGCTCGCGAAGCTCTTCCCAGTTGGCTTCCTTTGCGATGTCGAACGACGGCACGAGGCGTTGCATCCATTGGTCGAAGTCGGGATTGAACTTGTCGGTAATCATCGTGACGGCATGCTCGTCCGACGAGATAAAGGCCACTTCTTCGTCCTTAAGCGACTGGAAGACATACACATATCCGTTTTCATCCGCATGAACTACGGGATACAGGTCGGCTTTCTTCTCGCCATTGTGCATAATGAACAAATGACCATTCTCCGCCTGCTCCACATACTCCACTAACGGTGCCAATGCCCCCACCATTTCCTGCATTCTCGGCTCCAATTCGTCAAGCACATTCATGTAGATGCTCTCGGCCAAAGTAGTGCTGTGGCCTTTGTACTCATTGCGAATCTGCACAATGCTGGCCTCTTTCTTGCCGCCAAGGAGCAGGTTGCGTTTCTTGCTGCTCAAGGCCGACACCGCTTGTGTCAATGGCTCGTCGGGAATGAGTTCACGCGCCGCTTGTGCCGTGCGCGGCAAGATGTCATTGGCCCAGTCGCCGAACGAAAGCGGACGTTTGGTATCGATTTTCCCTACCACAAAACCGACATGGGCATTGGCCGTTTGCGGTTCGTAATGCTCACGAATCAGTCCTAACAGCACTACGGAAAGGTATTGGGTCGAAATCTCGAAAAAATCAAGCGCATAGTTCATGGCCTTTGAATAGACGCCTGCCGCTTTTTGGGCCTCATACTGCTCCAAGGGATGCGCCAAAGTGAAAGGAAAGTTCCGATAGTTCATGGACGAAATTTTGGCAAAGATACCATTTTTTCCGCATAACCTTAAAATGAACCAAAGATTTGCTAACTTTGCCAACGATTTGAAAAACGAACTGTTATGCTGGTCAACAATACCGTTTGCCTCTGTGGCTACTTCTCCGCCAAGCAATCCCTCAAAAACCGTGTCCCCGAAGGCTGGATCCAAGCGTGTTATTCCGATGCCGACCGCGAAGAGCTGTCGAACTACTATTTCCCTGAATTTGCCTCCTTCATGACAAAAGACATGGTGCGCCACGACCGCGCCATCGGCAAGCCCTGCATGCTACGATTCTCCGATACTGAGGTAGCTGAGTTTGTGCTCGACTGCCTGCATCTATGGAGCGCCCCGTTCAATCTGACATTGTTTGCCGTTGAAATCCACTTCGAGAAAACCGACTTCAACCTGATGACCCGTTGCCTCAACGCCCTCCGCAACTGCGGACGTTACAACGAGTTACAAGCCGACTTCGCCCAGACCGCCCTGCAACCTATTATTGACATCTATAATACACTCACCCAAAGCCATCTCACCCTTCAAGGCAACCTCTGCCAACTGATTGAACCTGGCAACAAGTTCAAGCTGTTTCAAGCTATCTCGCTTGCCGAGCCTTTGGAAAACGATAATGTGGACTACTTGCTCTTCGATGCTGGAACACTGGCCAAACATACACCCAACTCATTGGGAATGAACAGCAAAGAGTATTATCAAGGTATCATGTCCGACCATAGCATCTCCGTCTTCAACGGCTGGAAAGGGCTGGCCTTGTTGGACACCTTCACTATGCTTTCCATCGACACACCCGAATGGGTTGTCAACAACTGGAAGGAAGACTATTTCGGCAAAATCTATATCTACCAGCTCTTCCGCAAAGTGTTCCTCTACAAGGTCAACCTCTGCTACCGCAAGCGCACCGTCGACGTGGAAATCTTGGAAGAACAACTCGACCAGTTTGAACAGGACTACAGCTTCAGCTCGATTTCATACAACTTCCTACCTGACTTGGTCAATAATGCTTTGGAGAAAAGCCTCGACACACAACAAGACAACGAGCAACTCTATCGGATGATCAGCAAAGAAATGGAGAAACGAGGCCAGCTCGCTGAGGAAAAAACCAACAAGTTCCTCACCTTCCTGACCTGCCTGACCATCTTTTCAGCCATCTACGACTTCTCTAGCCTCGTCAACGAATCATTCGACTACAGCCAATGGTTCCACGACACCAACCAAGGTTTCCGCGCCGTCAGCACCCTGCTGCTCATCATCGTTGCCGTGGCGTATCTCGTTGTTATTCTGAAATATAGAAAAAAGAAATAATGGTTTTGGGCAATTGCCCAAAACCATTATTTTGCCTTGCCTTGATTGGCTACAGCCGCCATCAATGCGGCCACCTTCTCGGGGTCACCGAGGAAGAAATCCTTTTGTAACTTCATGTTGTCATCGAACTCAAAGACATACGGAATGCCTGTCGGGATGTTGAAGGCGATGATTTCGTCGTTGCTCATGCCTTTCAACACCTTCACCACACCACGTAGGCTATTGCCGTGAGCCACCACCAACACTTGGTCGTGGTCTTCAAAGGCCTTCATGATGTTGTTCTCGTAATAAGGCATCACACGTTCGATGGTATCGCAGAGGGCTTCAGTGAGCGGGATTTGTTCATCGGTGAGTTCGGCATAGCGCGGGTCCATGCGGGGGCTCTTGGGGTCGTTCATGTCTAACGCGGGCGGACGCACATCGAAGGCACGGCGCCACAGACGCACTTGCTCGTCGCCGTATTTCTCGGCGGTCATCTTCTTGTCGAGACCTTGCAGCTGGCCGTATGATTTCTCGTTGAGTCTCCACGACTTATAGACTGGCAGCCAGTCCATGTCCATGGCTTCGAGAGCCAAGTTCAAGGTCTTGATGGCGCGTTTGAGGTAAGAGGTGAAGCATATCTCAGGCTTGTAGCCGTTCTCTTTCAGCGTCTTGCCAGCTTCCTTGGCTTCCTGTACGCCTTTTTCCGAAAGGTCAACATTGGTCCACCCCGTAAAGAGGTTCAATTTGTTCCATTCACTTTCTCCGTGACGGATGAGGATGAGTTTTTTCATTCTTGATTAGATATTGATTTATTGTTGTTTCTTGCCCTATGTCGTTTTTGCGGTTCTTCTTCAGCTGGAGTTTCAACAGGCGTCTCTGGGGTCGTTTCCTCAGACTTGACTTGAGGTGTCTCAACCTCAATGTGGCGGAAGATGTCGTCCTTATCCTTGGGCCTCACTTCTTCGTACCACTTGAAGCCCGACAGATAACGACTACTTTCATTCAAGTCTTCTTCGGGATACATGGTCTCTTGTATGTCTCTGAACGACTTGATGATCGAAATGTTGTTGTTTTTCATTTCGATGACCATCGTCTCCGACTTGGCCACGTCAATGCCAATGATGCCGCCGTCGTCATCCCGAATCCAATAAATGGATTCAGCGGAGTTACCGTCGACATTGACATGGTGAATTTCGCCTTTCTTGAAGTGCGAAATGATGTCGGTGCCCTTGATTTGGTTGAAGCCTTCGATAGTGTCGCGTGAGGCGATGAACGCGTTGTCGTCCTGAAACACGAAGTCCACATTCTCTCCATCTGTCTTGATATCAATACGGTCAGCCGTCATTTGGCTCTCTTCGTTCCATAGCACCGGAGCAACACGCATCCTCACTGTCGAGTCGGCGCGATGGTAGGTCAGTGTGTCGCATTTGCCTTGCAGGTCCGATTTGTAGAACCGAACATTACGTCGTGCGATGAAACGATCCAACTCTTCTTTCTCCTTGTCGAAATAGAAAAACATGGTATCGCTATGCAGGTAAAGCGAATCGCCATCCTCGTAATAGATGGCATAGGCACTGTCTGTGGCATACGAGAATTCCTTGTGTTCCCATAGTTCGACATAACCTCCACGCATGATCATTTTATAAGAAGTGTCAATCATGTCGACATGTTCGTAGGCTTTGGCCACACCTCGGTTACGGTCGTAAAAAATGGAGTCGGAATGCACTTGTTGGGTCTTATTATGCAAAAAAGGCCGTTTGTCAAGAAACACATGGTCTTCCTTCACGAGGTAATGGCCACGGGTGCCGTCCAATATGTTTTCCTCGTTGACAATGGTGGTGGGACCGAGGAACCACATCTTTTCAATTTTGGTGTTATAATACAACGTATCGGTGTACATTTGGTACTTCGGATGCGTAACGATTACGTTTTCAAAAAACGACAATTCCTTCAGGTCGTCGCGGTAGTAACCGATGCAACTAATGAGGGTCTTATTGCCGCGGATAGTGGTTGCACTATCGGGATAGCAAGCCAGATGCTGGTTACGGTCATAGGTCATATACTCAGTGTAAAGCGTGGTGGAGTCATCCATCAGGCGGACGTTGTCGAAAAACTCAGCGAAGCGGGCGTTGCCGTCATAGTTCATCAAGTCGCTAAAGATTTCCACGCTGTCGTTGACGAGGATATGTACATTCTGGTAGGCATCGAAACTATTGGTCTTCTCATAAAAATAGGCCGAGTCGCAAAAAAAATAGGCTGAGTCGTGGCGTATCTTGACGTGGCCTATCAACCGTTGCACATCGCCGAGGCTTTGGGAATAGGTGGCTTTATCATAGTGCTCAATGTGCACACGGGTCTTCTTACGCGATTCGCCGTCCTGCTCTTGCGCCTGCATCCACGATGCAGCAAACAGCATCGCAATAAGCAATATACCCTTTAGAAGCCTCATTTTACAACAATTTTCGCGCAAAAGTAATATTTTTCCATTTCAATTGCCCCCAATTTTACAATTTATGTACATTTGCGCCAAAATTTATACGATATGTTCACGAGACGCAGACGTTGGCGTGTCCCCGCTGGACAAGAGCCTACCGCTTTCGACAGAAAAATCATGGCATTGGAGAGCAAAGGGGCTCTGGTGCCAAAGCGCAATCTTATCCGCACCCCTGAGGAAATTGAAGGCATCAAAAAAAGCGGCGTCATCAATACCGCCATCCTCGACCTGGTAGGAGAAAAAATACATGCCGGAATGAGCACATTGGAAATCAATGAGTTGGTACACAACTACACCATCGAACACGGTGCCATTCCCGCCCCATTAGGCTACGAAGGTTTCCCAAAAAGCGTATGTACTTCCATTAATGAAGTCGTGTGCCACGGTATCCCGTCGGCCAAAGACATCCTGAAAGAAGGCGACATCATCAACGTGGACTGCACCACCATACTCGACGGATTCTATTCAGATGCCTCACGCATGTATGTCATCGGTAAGACTACGCCTCGTAAACAGAAACTCGTCGACGTTGCCAAGGAATGCCTCTATGTCGGCATGGAAGCCGCCAAGCCTTTCGGCTTTGTGGGCGACATCGGCAACGCCATCGAGCAACATGCCCACAAAAACGGTTTTGGCGTGGTGCGCGACCTCTGCGGCCATGGCGTGGGACTCAAGTTCCATGACGACCCCGAAGTGCTGCACTATGGCAAGAAAGGCACGGGAATGCTGCTCGTTCCTGGCATGGTCTTTACCATCGAGCCAATGATCAACATGGGTACTTGGAAAGTTTTTATCGACAGTGCCGACGGCTGGACCGTCATCACCGAAGACGAACTGCCCTCCGCCCAATGGGAACACACTTTCCTGATGACTGAGACCGGCTTGGAAATATTGACACATTAATACAAGAACCTCATGGAGAAAGAGATACTTCTAGGCAAAACCCCTGCCGAGTTGCAGGATATCGTTGTTGAACTAGGTCTGCCAAAATTCACGGGCAAGCAATTAGTCGACTGGCTCTACCAAAAGCATTGCGCCTCGTTTGACGATATGAGCAACCTAAGCAAAACAACCCGAACCTTGTTGACAGAACATTACGAAACCGGACTGGTAGCTCCCGTCAAAGAAGAACTGTCGAAAGACGGCACGAAGAAATATCTCTTCCCTGCTGGCGATGGTTTCGTCGAGACGGCCTACATCCCCGACAAGGAACGCGCTACCTTGTGCATCTCCACGCAAGTAGGCTGCCAGATGGACTGCCTTTTCTGCGCCACGGGAAAACAAGGCTTCCAGAAAAACCTCACCGTAGCCGAAATCGTCAACCAAGTGCTCAGTCTGCCCGAGTTCGACACCCTGACCAACATCGTCGTCATGGGCATGGGCGAGCCTTTGGCCAACTATGAGAACCTCATGGAAGCCTTGTCGGTATTCACCGAGGAATGGGCATTGGGTTGGAGTCCGACACGTATCACCGTCTCCACCTGCGGCCTCATCCCCAATATGAAGCGTTTCCTTGAAGAATCGAAATGCAACCTGGCCATCTCCATGCACAGTCCTTTCCACGACGAGCGCCTTAAGTTGATGCCCGTTGAAAAGACGTACCCCATCAAGGAAGTCATCCACGCCTTGCGCCAACACGACTGGCACGGACAACGCCGCTTGTCGTTTGAATACATCATCTTCAAAGACCTGAACCACAGCAAGGACCACATCAAGGAAATCACACGACTCTTGGGCAGTATGCGCTGCCGTGTCAACCTGCTCCGCTATCATGCCGTGCCAGACATCCCATTGAAAAGCCCCGATATCACTACAATGACCTGGTTCCGTGACGCCCTGAACGAAAAGGGCATCATCGCCACCATACGTGCCTCACGTGGACAGGACATCAATGCCGCCTGCGGACTACTGTCGACAAAAGAACAATCAAACACAAAGAATAACGCTTAAACACCCATCATTATGAAAAAACACATCATCATTGCAATGACCTTGCTTCTGACTATGACGTTCAGTATTGCCAACGCCCAAACCAATGACAAGACAAGCATCGAGAAAATCCCAGCCACGCTCGCTGAATTCCAAACCCTGCAAGCCAAACTGGGCACCACGCCTGAAGGCTGCATCATGCTCCAGTTAGTAGCCATGGAAATGTATCGCCGTGACAAGAATGTAGGCCTCGAATGCTTGCGCCTCAACAACACTGAGACCAACCTCTCATCCGTGACCAGCCGCTTAAATGAACTATACCGCCCAAACGACAGCTACGCCAGGCCTTATTTGGTCTCCTCCTGCTTCAAAGGCGCTACTCCCGCCAACGGCTACAACCCTGACAAACCTTACACCATCCAAGTGCGCCGCGACCCTGCCCGTCCAGATGACGAGCGCTCACAGATGCTGAAAGGTTACGTGAAACATTTCCAACTTTATAGCGACGGCTACGATACGCATTGGCGCGGCATTTCCGTCGTCCAACAAAAAGGCGACGCGTATTACCGCGTCAGCAATTGTCCTTCCATTCTCACCCAGTGCAAAGAGATTGACTTCGACGCCACCGACGATTGGCACGGCCTGAAATAACCACTTAACAACACTATTATGAAACGTTTCCGTTTTTTGACCTTCTTTTTGGCTCTTTTCCCTACACTCCTATTCGCTGGCGAAGGCATGTGGATTCCCATGCTGCTGCAATACAACGAGAAAGAGATGCGGGAAATGGGCATGAACATCACCGCTGAAGACATCTACAGCATCAACCACAGCAGCCTAAAGGATGCCATTGTGCTCTTTGATGGTGGCTGCACAGGCGAAATCGTCAGCGACTTCGGTCTGCTCCTCACCAACCACCACTGCGGTTACGACCACATCCAAAAACACAGCTCTGTGGAGCACGACTACCTCACCAACGGCTTTTGGGCCATGAACCGAGGCGAAGAGTTGCCATGCCCTGGCCTCAGCGTCATCTTCCTCCGCGAGATGCGCGACGTGACCGAAAAAGTACTCAACGGCATCGACGTGGATATGCCAGAAGCCGAACGGCAGGCTAAAATCGATGAAAACATCAAGAAAATCATTGCTACCGTTGAGAAAGAGACGAACTACAAAGTCAGTATCAAGCCTTATTTCTTGGGCAACGAATACTACCTGCTACTCAACGAGGTCTACACCGACGTGCGTCTCGTAGGCTGCCCGCCAAGCAACATCGGCAAGTTCGGTGGCGACACCGACAACTGGGTCTGGCCCCGCCACACTGGTGACTTCAGCATTTTCCGCGTTTACGCCGACAAAGACGGTCATCCCGCTGCTTACCATAAGGATAATGTGCCTTACAAGCCCGCCAAACACCTCGACATCTCTTTGAAAGGTGCCGAGGAAGGCGACTTTGCTTTCGTGTTCGGCTATCCCGCCCGCACCAGCGAATACCTGCCTGCCGTAGCCGTCGACCAAGAGGCCAACCTTATCGACCCCATCAGAGTAGACATGCGCGGCAAAGTGCTCGACATCTACAACAAGTACCAAGAACAGGACCCAAAAGTACGCATCCAGTACGCCTCCAAGCACGCCGGCATCGGCAACGGCTGGAAGAAATGGATGGGCGTCACCGAAGGCATTAATCATTTCCACGGCGTGGAGAAGAAAGAGGCCTTTGAAAAGAACTTCCAAGAATGGGCTTTGGGCGCGCGCAACCGCTATATGTACATTGACCTACTGAAAAATTTCAAGAAAAACTACAGGGAATTAAAACCATACGAATTGGCCTACACCTATATGACCGAGGCGGGACTGCGCATCGAGCTTATCAACTTCGCGGGACGCTTTGCCAAACTCTCCGAAGTGACTAAAAACACACCCCAGGAGGATATCGACAAAATGATTACCAACCTGAAAAAAACCTCGGAAAGCTTCTTTAAGGACTATTACCAACCCATCGACAAAGAAGTGGCCGCCATGCTGCTCAGCGAATACATGAAAGCCCAGCCTGCCAGCTTCCGTCCCGAATTCCTCAACGACATCTATGACGTAAATGAGTATGTAGACAATTTGTTCAACAAGTCCATATTCACTGACAAGGCAAAAGTAAACGAACTGCTGAACGACTTCAAGCCAAAGAAAGCCAAAAAGCTAGCCGACGACCCTGCTTTGAAAGCTTACCAAAGCCTCATTGGGTTCTACCGCGACAAAGTCTATGACCACATCAAGCGTCTCAACGACGACAACGCCCGCCTACAGCGCCTTTACATGAAAGGCCAGATGGAGATGCAACCTGAGAAACGACTCTTCCCAGATGCCAACTTCACCCTGCGCGTCACCTACGGTAAGGTAGAAGGATTCAAGCCACAAGACGGCAAGACATACCATCACTTCACCACACTCGAAGGCATCATGCAAAAAGAAAACCCCGATATCTACGACTATGTGGTGGAGCCTCGCCTAAAAGAGCTTTACAACAACAAGGACTACGGCCGTTATGCCGACAAGGACGGAACCATGCATGTGGCTTTCACCGCCAGTGTCCATACCACAGGCGGCAACTCAGGCAGTCCCATCCTAAATGCTGACGGACAACTTCTTGGCCTCAACTTCGACCGCTGCTGGGAAGGCACGATGAGCGACCTCATCTACGACCCTACCATCTGCCGCAATATCAGCGTCGACATTCGCTATGTACTCTTCATCATCGACAAGTTCGCCGGCGCAGGGCACTTGGTTGATGAAATGTCTATTGTGGAGTAAAAAGTAGCGATGTAAGAAAAAATGTTTATTTTTGCGCTCATAAAACGAATTATTACCAAATAGAAAACATACTTAAACACCAACAAAACCTAACATCATGAAAAAATTCCTGCTCTTTGCTCTTTTGGCCGTGTTCAGTGTACAGGCCATGGCAGAACGACTCCCCAACAAAAAGAAGACTTGCCTCTCGATTGGTATTCTCAATGGCGGTGGCGGTGCCCTCGGTGCCGATTTCGAGTTCCTTTGCGCCAGACGTCTCAGCCTTCAGGTGGGTGTCGGTGGCATCAGTGCTGGTGCAGCCATCAACTACCACTTCAAGGATTACATCAACAGTTCCATGGTTTCGATTGCCTACTGGCAGCAGGGCTTTGGTGACCTTTGGCTCCAATCGCTGGTTGGACCCATGTACACCTACCGTGCCCCCCGTTATTTCCAATGCTCAATTGGATTGGGTGTCAGAGTAGCTGGCGGTGATGTACTTGACGCACTCCCAGATGTCATCGGCGGCATTCCCATTTGCCCCATGGCCACCATTGGAATGTACTTCCCCTTGTAAATCGCAACTTACATGCAAAACAAATAAAGGTCGCTCCGTTGGAGCGACCTTTTATTATTTGAAGGTGTTTCACTTACCAAGCGAAGAGCGGATAGTCCTTCATCATCTTGTTGACTTCGGCGCGGACGGCGGCAATCTTGGCCTCCGAAGCGGTCTTGGTCTCAGGATTAATGTCACCGATGACATCGTCAATCATGTCGACGATGAGGGGCATCTTGTCTTCCTTCAGACCACGGGTGGTAATGGCGGGCGTGCCAACACGCAAGCCAGAGGTCAGGAAGGGCGAGCGGCTGTCGAAGGGCACCATGTTCTTGTTGACGGTGATGTCGGCCAGCACGAGGGTGTTTTCCACCATCTTACCAGTGATTTCCGGGAACTTGCCACGGAGATCGATGAGCATCGAATGGTTGTCGGTGCCGCCGCTGATGACTTGATAGCCCTTGTTGACAAAAGCATCAGCCATGACGCTGGCGTTCTTCTTCACTTGCATGATGTACTCCTTGTACTCGTCGCTCAAAGCTTCGCCGAAAGCAACGGCCTTGGAGGCGATGACATGCTCCAGAGGACCGCCTTGAATGCCCGGGAATACGGCACTATTAATCAAAGCGGACATCATCTTGATTTCGCCCTTCGGGGTCTTGCGGCCACGCGGGTCTTCGAAGTCATGACGGATGAGGATCATGCCGCCACGGGGACCACGGAGGGTCTTGTGGGTCGTGGTGGTGATGATGTGGCAGTACTCGAGCGGGTCATTCAGCAGGCCCTTGGCGATGAGGCCAGCGGGGTGGCTGACGTCGGCCATGAGGACAGCACCCACTTGGTCGGCGATGGCGCGCATGCGCTTGTAGTCCCAGTCACGGCTGTATGCAGAAGCACCGGCGATGATGAGTTTCGGCTTGCACTCAAGGGCAATCTTCTCCATCTCATCGTAGTCGACGCGACCCGTTTCCTTGGCCACATGATAAGCGACGGGCTTGTAGAGCATACCCGAAGCATTGACCGGGCTGCCGTGCGAGAGGTGACCACCGTGCGAGAGGTCGAGACCCATGAAGGTGTCGCCGGGTTCAAGCAAAGCTTGCATCACAGCCATGTTGGCCTGTGCGCCCGAGTGGGGCTGCACGTTGGCGAAGGTGGCATTGAACAGTTGGCAGGCGCGGTCGATGGCGATTTGCTCGCTCTGGTCGACGATTTGGCAGCCGCCGTAGTAACGCTTGCCGGGATAACCCTCGGCGTATTTGTTGGTCATGACAGAACCCATGGCCTCCAGAACTTGCTCACTGACAAAGTTTTCCGAAGCGATAAGTTCGATTCCGTGCATCTGACGCTCTTTCTCTTGGCGAATCAGATCAAAGATTTTTTCGTCTCTTTTCATTGTTGTTGATTATGTTGATTGTTTGATTGTTGTTCTTTTTGACGCGGGACTGCGGGACGCGAGACTATGGGACTTTGTCCGTCTCGAAGTCACGCCGTCTCGAAGTCACGAGTCCTTCAAAATTGCTGCAAAGTTGCGAAATTTTATTGAGTCTTCAACAAAAAATCTGACTTTTACTATTTTTGTCGGCACAAAAGTTATCATCCCGATGAAAAACAAGTCTTTTTTAGCTGTTTTGATGGCATTAATGATGGCCTCATTCTTTTCTTGCAAGCGTCAATCGCAAGCGGTTGCGACAAGCATCGATTACGTCGACACTGTCTATTGGTACAGCTGTGGCGACGAAAGCCATGCCGCTGATGTGTTTTACGTCTATCCGACCGTGTCAACCATTTCTTTTGTGGACAACGACTCATCGTGGTTTGCCGACATCACCCTGCCCGAGGTGAGGGAAGAAGCCAACGGCAATCAGCGGTTCAACAAAATGCTTTATGGCGAATACAACTTCTACGCACCCTATTACCGCCAAATAATCTTTGAGGCCTATTCCCAACCTGATTCCGTCGTTCACCAATTGGCACAGACAGCCGCCAAAGATGTCAACGACGCCTTCCAATATTATATGGCGCACTACAACCACGGCCGCCCCTTCTTCCTTATGGGCCACAGCCAAGGCTCGCAGATGCTCATCGAACTGCTGAAAAACGGCATAACCGAAGAACAACGCAAGTTGATGGTTGCCGCCTATTGCATTGGCTATCATGTTACTGCAGAGGAACTGGCAGACTATCCCGAGGCTTTGAAGCCTGCCACCGACAGTCTCATGCAAGGTCTGGTCGTCTTCAACTCGGTGACTGATACGACGGCCATCGGCAGGGTGTCGCGCAACGATGTGGTGGGCGTCAATCCGACCACTTGGACGGCGTCAACGGGTACCGTTCCTTCCGAGTTCCATTTGGGCATGGCCAAATACAACGCCACCCGCGACAGCGTTTTGATTGTTCCTTGTCCCACAAGGACTTATCTCTACAACCACACCACTGTCTGCCCTGACCTCGACCCCGAGATGGTCTTCAATCCAGCCTACGAAAAGATGTTTCCTAGAGGTAATTTACATTTTGCCGACTCGTGGCTGTTTGGGGGAAATGTTTTAGAGAATATGCGGTGTAGGTTGAAAAACCATCTTACATCAAACTATGTAAATTTTTGAAATTCAAAAGTTTTATTTTGCTTTCAGTGTTTTCGTAATCGCCAGCATAAACGATAGCCCTTTCGATTATTTTGGATTCCAATTCAGGTGAAGTGAATTTAAGACCTTTCTCAAATTCGCTGTTGTAGGTTTGGGCCGACTTGATTTCGATAGCCGTATAACGACCTTCTTTGGCAACAAGCAAGTCGATTTCGTTGCCATTGCTGTCGCGATAAAATGAGAGATTGCCACTTCGACCTTTATTGAAAGCGCTTTTCATAAATTCCATAACTACCATGTTTTCAAACAGATGACCTCGCATTTTGTCATGCGAAAGTTGCTGCTCGTTTTCGATGTCCAAAAGATAGACGGCCAATCCCGTATCATAAAAGTAGAGTTTCGGTGTCTTGGTCAGTCTCTTGCGCGAGTTCTCATAATATGGGGGCAGCAGTGTCACGATATATGAAGCTTGTAGCAGCGACAACCAAGCTTTGATAGTATTGACTGAAACACCGACCTCGTTCGACAATTCGGAACTATTAAACAGACTGCCGATGCGGCCAGCACAAAGTCTCAAAAACACCTGAAAAGCCCGCATGTCCTTGACTTGCAACAATTGTCTTACGTCCCGTTCCAAATAGTTTTTCGTATAGGCAGGATAAAACAACTTTGACACATTTTTTCCAGCGTGTATAGCAGGATAGAAACCATCTAAAATCAAGTTGTCAACACTCATTTCCGAAAGGACACCCCTTAATTCATTGAGCGAAAGAGGCAATAGCTCCAAAACTGCAGTCCTTCCTGCCAATGATTGTGTTACATTGTGCATTAAACTGAATTGCGCGCTGCCAGACAGAATGAATTTATTTTCAGGATCCTCGTCAACAATACCTTGTATATATGACAACAAATGAGGAGTGTTTTGTACCTCATCCAAAACCATTCCCCGCTTGTCTTGATTCAGGAAAGCAACAGGGTCGTTATTTGCAAAATTCTGTATATCAATATTTTCCATTGAATAATAAGGCAAATCCTTAAACACTTCGCGAATGAGTGTGGTTTTGCCCGACTGTCTTGGTCCTGTCAGGGTGATTACTGGAAAATATTTGAAATTCTCCAAGATAGCACTCGTTATATCTCTGTAAATCATTTTTATATGTTATTTTATGCAAATTTGCAATACAACTGCAAAATTACATAATTTTTTCTGATGTACAATTTCTTTGTTTACTTTTTTGCGTAAGTACGCATTTTTCGTTAATAGCGGTGTGAATTTTCTGTACACAGACCTACAAGCCTAACAATTTGTTCATTCTTTGGGAAACCAATTCTTTATAATCCATTTTCTTCCCATCAGACAGGAACGATTCATCGATTTTCTTTTCCCAGGCAGGCAAGCATTGCTTGAAATGCGCAATCAATCCATCCAAGACTTTCTCAGAAACCCCAGACCTACTTGCGGCTTCAACAAAATCCTTGCGGAAAATACGACGTTTTTTGCCATTTAAGGTGAGGGCCAATTCTTCGGTATCGTCAGGATTCACGATGACTACATTGAGCAAATCGTATGCAGGCGAAAGTTCGTATCGTCCTTCGCTCAGGGATATCAACGAGAAATTCTTCAAGTGCATGTCGTTGTTGCCCGTAAGCCAACAAAAGATTACCTCTTCGTAATAATTGATTAAATCTAATTGTGGAACAGTGGAGTAGCGTTCGATAGCCTTAGCCACCTGTTCGTAGGAACTGCGGTATTTGTATTCCGTTTGCCGTTCAGTCAGTTGGCAGAAATCTTCCATCGGAAGTTTGTAGCCTTTTGCATCGCGATCCATACGGCGAGTAAGGTAGCCCAACGATTCATCGGCAAGACGAATCAAGGAATGTTGCGCCGTTTTCAGTCCCGCAATCTCGGCAAGGTGCATGGTAAGGTCTTCATTCTCGGGCAGCTCTGCAAACCTTGAAGTCTGTGGCTTGAAGATGTAGGCACCCCATAATCCAACTATGGTCAATCGTTGACTCCCTTCGTGCTTTTGCAGGTTCAACGACAATTTGGGCTGCACGCCTGTCAATGTCGTCTGCGAGCGGATGATTTGCTCGGCCAAACGATCCATGTCGGATTGGGTATATTCCATGACGGGTGCTGTGGTCACACCAAAAAAATTGCGAGCGCAACGGGCATGAAAATCCTTTTCGCCCTCATTCAATTCCTTGTAGCAAAATAAACATTTACTCATGTCAATCCTCCTCATTGTCAGGGATTACACTAACGGCTCCAATACAATCCTTGCAGCAGAGCAACAGCAATGACATCCTGTCAAGAATACTGATGTCGGTATTACGCATGGCCACATCTAAGAGCCAACCTTCGGGTATCAGTCCGTCGAAAAACGGGAATAACACATGGCTTTGATAAACTTCTTTGCGCAAAGGCAAGGTGAGGCTGATGGGTTCGGCCTGCGGCCTGGCAAGGTAGGTTGCTTCGTATCGAAACTCATAACCATCTTCTGTCTCGGCGAGTCGTCCTGCCAAAATATCCCGAAAATAAATCAGAGCCTTTTTCATTGCCTATCCTTTCTTGACACGGGCATCATTTCATAATTAAATAAATTGAGTACCTGGTTCACTTTGTCGAGCCTGACGGTGGCCTTGCCTTGCTCCATTTCGCGGACAAAATTCAATCCTACGCCCGATTTGAGGGCAAGTTGTTCCTGGGTCAGACCATATTGCTTTCTCAACCGTTTCACGGTCTCTGTCAAAGGGGTTTTCTTCATTGTTTTACATCCTTTCGGCTGCAAAAATAGTACTTTTTATGCAAATTACATTAGAAAGAATGTAAAAACACCAAATTTTTTATATAATTACATTCAAGCGGATATAATTTAATTAAAAAATATCTATTCTATACCCGATAGGATATAAAACCAATGTTTATCCATAGATTATTTCATTCGGGTATAAATTTTGTTATTCGTCATATTTTTCGGTGAATACTCCATTTATTCGCCGATTTCCCGTATTTTTGCACCTCAAAACTGAAGTAAACGATGAAGAATTTTGTTGAAGAACTCCGCTGGCGCGGAATGTTGGCACAGATGATGCCAGGAACGGAAGAACTCCTCCAGAAAGAAATGGTAACGGCCTACCTCGGCACTGACCCAACCGCCGACTCCCTGCATATCGGACACCTGTGCGGCATCATGATGCTGCGCCACTTGCAACGCTGTGGCCACAAGCCCATCATCCTCGTGGGCGGCGCCACTGGCATGATTGGTGACCCCTCGGGCAAGAGCCAAGAACGTAACCTGCTCAACGAAGAGACCTTGCGCCACAACCAAGAGTGCATTAAGGCACAAGTGGCCAAGTTCCTTGACTTCGAGTCGAAAGAACCCAACGCCGCCGAGATGGTGAACAACTACGACTGGATGAAAGACTTCACCTTCCTCGACTTCGCACGTGAGGTGGGCAAGCACATCACTGTGAACTACATGATGGCCAAGGACAGCGTGCAGCAGCGCCTCAACGGCACCGCCCGCGACGGTTTGAGCTTTACTGAATTCACCTACCAACTTCTGCAAGGCTACGATTTCCTCTGGCTCTACCAGCACAAGAACTGCAAGCTGCAACTGGGCGGCAACGACCAATGGGGCAACATCACTACGGGCACGGAGTTGATTCGTAGAACCTTGGGCTTTGAAAACGAGGCCTTTGCCCTGACATGCCCGCTGATCACCAAGGCCGACGGCAAGAAGTTCGGCAAGACCGAGAGCGGCAACATCTGGCTCGACCCGAAACGCACCACGCCTTACAAGTTCTACCAGTTCTGGCTCAACGTCAGCGACGAGGACGCCGAGAAATACATCAAGATTTTCACTTCTTTGGAAAAGGATGTGATAGATGCCCTCATCGAGGAGCACAAAAAAGACCCAGGCATGCGTGTATTGCAAAAGCGTCTTGCACAAGAAGTCACGGTGTTGGTGCACTCGCAAGAAGCCTTAGATGCCGCCATCGAAGCCTCCAACATCCTCTTCGGCAAGTCGACCAAGGAAGGCCTGGAGAAACTCGATGAGGAGACCTTCTTGGATGTGTTCGACGGCGTGCCGCAGGATCACATCGCCCGCACCGCCCTCGAAGCCGGCATCCCGATCGTCGATTTCATGGCCGTCAATACGCAGATCTTCCCCTCGAAGGGCGAAGCCCGCAAAATGACCCAAGCCAACGGTGTAAGCGTCAACAAGGAAAAGGTCACTCTAGACAAGATGATGACCCCCGACGACCTCATCGACGGCAAGTACATCCTTGTGCAGAAAGGAAAGAAGAATTATTATTTGGTCGTTGTGGAATAATCTTTTAATGACTTAATGTAACAGCCGCACTTACAAGTACGGCTGTTTTTTTGACCGTTTCAGGCAATATTTCGAACCGCTCAAGTGTTATAATGCCTGTTAAACCTCTTTTATGCGAAAAACAATCCCTTTATGTTTCCTTCTGCTGCTGTCGGTTTCAGCGATGGCACAGAAGCATTGCATCAGCGGCTATGTGATGGATGCCGCGAGCCGTGAGACCTTGATTGGGGCGACTATTCTTGACCGCAACACTGGCCAAGGCTGTGCCACCAACAACTACGGCTATTATTCCTTGACGCTGCCGGAAGGTGCTGTCGACCTGCAGTTTTCCTTTGTGGGCTATGATGCCGTGAACCATACGTTCAATCTGGTCGCCGACACCGTCATCACGGTGAAGATGAGCAGCAACATCCAGTTGCAGGAAGTGACGGTAGAGGCCAACCGCGCCACGGTGGCTGCCAACAACCCGCAGATGAGCGTCATCGAACTGCCCGTCAAGCAAATCAAGGCCATCCCGACCTTGATGGGCGAGGCAGACGTGCTGAAAGCCATACAGCTGCTGCCCGGTGTGCAAAACGGACAGGAAGGCTCGGCAGGGCTCTACGTGCGTGGTGGCGGCCCCGACGAAAATCTGCTCCTCATGGACGGTGTGCCGCTCTATAACGTCAACCACATGTTTGGCTTCTTCTCGGTCTTCAACCCTGACGCGCTGAAGAACGTCACCTTATACAAAGGCGGTTTTCCCGCCCGTTATGGTGGCCGCATCTCCTCGGTCGTGGACGTGCGCATGAAGGATGGCGACATGCAGAATTATCACGGCAATTTCAGCCTCGGCCTGATTTCCAGCAAAATCAACGTGGAAGGACCGATTGTGAAGGATAAACTCTCTTTTAACCTGTCTTTCCGTCGCACCTATTCCGATGCCTTGACCAATCTCTATGGTCTCATCGGGAAAATGGCTGACAAGTCCATCGACAAGTTCTCGTTAGGGTATTATTTCTATGACCTCAACGCCAAGATGAACTGGAAGATTTCGGACAAAGACCGGCTTTATTTGAGTTGGTACAGCGGCGACGACAAGATCTACGCCAACGTGAAATGGGACTATGCCTACGAGGACATGTACGCCGACCATGAGAAACTGGGCCTCAACTGGAAATGGGGCAACAAGGTGGCGGCCTTGCGATGGAACCACATCATGTCGCCGCAGCTCTTCATGGATGCCTCGGTGAGCTACACGCAATATCGCCACGACCTCGGCATGGACCAAAACTACACCTACGAGGAATTCAAGCCCAACACCTACACCTCGACGGATGCGATTGCCATGAATTACCAATCAGGCATCCAAGACCTTACGGCACGCACTGACTTCCACTATGCGCCTAACCCGAGGCATGACATCCGTTTTGGCGGCGGCTACACCTATCATTTCTTCCGTCCCGAGGTGCAGGCGATGAAGGTCATTTCCACCGTAGACAACATCGACACCGACACGGTGAGTGGCTCCGGCAACGTGAACGCCCACGAAGCCATGCTGTATGTGGAGGACAACTTCACTTTGACGCCCGCCATCAAGATGAATGTGGGACTGCATTATTCCGCCTTTGCGGTGCAGGGCAACTTATACCACTCGCTGCAACCTCGTTTCGGCATGAGCGCGATGGTGGCGCCCCGATTCTCGCTCAAGGCGGGCTATGCCTACATGACGCAATATGTCCACCTGCTCTCGAACAGCAACCTCACCATGCCCACCGACCTCTGGGTGCCTGTCACCGCCCGGATTGCTCCCGAACGCGGACATCAGTTCTCGCTCGGCGGCTTCTACGAATTGCCCGACCTGTTCGACGTCTCGCTTGAAGGCTATTACAAACTGATGGACAATGTGTTAGAATACAAAGACGGCACCACTTTCTTCGGTTCCAGCCAAGGCTGGGAAGACAAAGTGAACATGGGCAAGGGCTGGGCCTACGGTGTGGAGTTGCTGGTGCAACGTTCCTTCGGCAAGACGACGGGTTGGATAGGCTACACTTGGTCGCGTTCCATGAGGCAGTTTGACCGCGAGGGACAGATGATTAACAGCGGAAAGCCCTTCCCTGCCAAGTACGACCGTCGCCACGATCTTAGCATCACCGTGCAACATAAGTTCAGTAACCGCTTCGACGTGTCGGCCTCGTGGGTTTTCAGCAGTGGCAACTGCGGCACCTTGGCGACACAGACCTATCCTGGAGTGCCCATCACCTACTATTTCCAATATGGTGGTGGTATTGTCAGTACCCCCACCATCGGTGCCATCGAGCGCAACAACTACAGGCTGCCTGCTTACCATCGCCTCGACCTCGGCGTGAATTTCCGCAAGCAGAAGAAGCACGGCGAGCGCGTGTGGAACATCAGCATCTACAACGTGTATAACCGCCAAAACCCCTTCATCGTCATGCGCGGCCTTGACGAAACAACCGGGACGGTGCAATTACAACAAGTCAGCATTTTCCCCATCATTCCTTCCATTTCCTACGGATTCAAATTCTAAAGTCATGAAAACAAGACACATAGCATATATAATGGCGGTTGTAGCCTTGGCTGCCTGCACGAAACCCCTCCCATTCCAAGGCGAATACGAGGAGCCCAAATTGGTCGTCAACTGTATTGCGCAACCTGGCGAGCCTATCAAGGCGGTTGTTTACAAAAGCGATTTCGTGTACGACACCATCACGGACTATACTATGCCCGAGGGGACACAAGCTTTCCTTTATGTGAATGGCGAGTCCAAAGGCGAGATGCAGCTGAACGCCGACACAACCTATTATGACTATCTGAATCCTCCCGTGTTTTTTGTCCAATATCATTTTACCCATGACTACATTCCTCAAATCGGTGATGTCGTCAAAATCAGGGTGACTGCACCTGGATTTGACGAGGTGGAAGGCAGTTCTGATCCTTTGCCCAACGAGCCTTTTGGTTGTATAGCCGATTTGCGTGTGACGAAATGGGACACGACGAGTTCAAGAGGATTTAGGGTTCCCATCCCTGACACTGACACTTTTGAAATCGTGTGGCTCAAAGAATACAGGAAACACTACACGGTTACTTTGGAAGTCACAGACCCCAACCCTGGCTTGTTGGATTACTATTGTCTCGAAGCTTCCGTGCGAATTGAAGGTGACTGGACCTATCCCGACGGGAGGGAAATGGATGATGATGTAGGGCGATTGGAGCAAGTTTATTTCAACGACCCCATCATCGGCACCTCGACGGCGGAATTGGAAGACCAATATGGCATCAACATCGGCTTGGGTAACCGATTGAAAAGCACCTTCAACGATGCCACGTTCGATGGAGGTTCCTACCGTTTGAGTATTCCCATGGTCACCAGTACGCTTTTCAAGGCTAACGACAGCATCAACGCCTACGTGGACATCCGTTTGCGTCATTTGACTGAAGGGGCGTATTATTATTATGGCACCATCACCTCGGGCAGTACCTACTCACAGTATTACAGCGAACCTGTCAGTGTGTATTCCAATGTGAAGAATGGGTTTGGCCTTGTGGCGGGAAGCAACGACAAGACAATTTGTTTCCCTGTTTGGTAAAATCTATTTTTTCAACGCCTCCTCGGCCTGTTTGATGGTGCCACGCTCACCGTTGATGAAGGCGATGACAAAAGCATCCTTGTAGCCCAAACCACGCACCTCAGATTGGCGTTTTGTGGCCTCGGCCTTGGTGGTGAAACGACCCGAAATGTAACGGAAAGCCCCGTTGTATTCATACACATCGACTTCTTTCACGCCACTGAAAGTCTTTTCGGTGGAAGCCACTTTCTTGTCGCGGCTGGCGAATTGCACAGCAAAGAAAGTATTGTCCTTGGCGGCAAGTTTTTCCTCGGTCTCGATTTGGGCGGTGGAATGGTTTTCTGCTTCAAACTCGCGCTTGTATTCCGCAAAAGCACGATAGAGCGCCAAAGCCATCTGGTTTTGTCCTTTTTCCGAATTCAGGAATTGCTCTTCCTTGGCATGATTGATGAAACCCAATTCCACAAGGATACTTGGCATCGAAGTTTTCCAAAGTACCAGAAAACCAGCTTGTTGCACACCACGGTCATGACGGCCAGCCTTATTGGCGAATTGTTTTTGCACCTTATCGGCGAGGTTAAGGCTTTGGCTTTGATAGAGACTTTGCGAAAGCGAGAAAAGAATATAAGCCTCAGTACTGTTCGGGTCGAAGTTGTCATAGGCATCGGTATTGTCTTCGAGCAAAATGGCAGCGTTTTCTTTCTTGGCCACCTCCAGATTCTTCTCGTTTTTCGACTCGCCCATAACGAAAGTCTCCGCGCCATAGGCCGAATTGGCTGTCTCTGTAGAGTTGCAGTGAATGGAGATGAACACATCGGCATTGTTTCGATTGGCAATGGCAGCACGCTCGCTCAGTTCGACGAACTTATCCGTACCACGCGTGTAGATGACCTTTACATCGGGCAAATTTTCCTTGATATAGTTGCCAAACTTGAGTGCAACGGCGAGGTTGACGGCTTTCTCTGTCGTCACCTTACCCAAAGCACCCGTGTCCTTGCCGCCATGACCTGCATCGATGACAATGGTCTGTATCTTTTCGCCCTTCTGGGCAACGCCAAATAAAGGCAGCAGAAAAAGCAGCACCAACGCACCAAAACCAAAAATCTTTCGTTCTAACATATCAAATTCAACGTATTATGCGCAAAGAAAAACTATCTTTGCAGCGAATTTCAAACGCACAAAAGTAAACGTTTCGCCTTGACAAAACGCGCAACTCATAGGAAATATTTTTCAACAGCGGCATTTTGCCTGCTGATGTTTTGGGTTGTTGTGTTTTATGGATGCAAGCAAACCTCTCATATTGAGAAAAATAAGTATGATCTTGAGCCCAAAGCCTATGACACAACGGCCGTAGTTCACATAGTGGAACCTGTCCGCTTCACAGATACAATAGCGATTATTGTAGACTCTATCCCTGCCGACACAACGGTCTACTTCGTCACGGACAGCATAGTAGTTTCTGATTCTCTTTTCGTTCATGACAGCCTCCGTGCTGTTTTGGACACCCTTCCCGTTTTGGATTCGATACAACACGACTCTCTTCAGAAACAAGCTGACACACTTAACACAAACTTGCCCCAACGCTCCAAATCCGCCATCGAGTACAAGGTCATCTGCTCGGCCTCCGATTCGGTCTACCGCGACATGGAACAGAAAAAAGTGTTCTATTATGGCAATGCGGAAGCCAAATACAACGACATCACCTTGAAAGCCGACTATCTTGAATTCGACCTTGAGACCAGCGTTTGCAAAGCCAAAGGCACTCTCGACTCCCTCGGCAAGCTGCAAGGCCGTCCCGTATTCACCCAAGGCCAGTCCACGTTTGAGGCGGAAGAGATGTCATACAACTTCAAGTCGAAAAAAGGCGTCATCACGAAGGTCTGGACCGAAGAGAGTGGCGGCTACCTGCACGGAGAACGCGTCAAGCGCATGGATGACAACACCATCAACATACGCTCGGGCGGCTACACCACCTGCAACCTCAAAGACAATCCACACTATCAGTTCCGCTTCAAGAAGGCCAAAGTCATCCCCGACGACAAAATCATCACTGGCCCCATTTACATGACCGTTTCCGATGTGCCAGTGCCTCTAGCCTTACCCTTTGCCATCATCCCCAACACGAAAGGCAAAAAATCAGGACTTATCATCCCCACCTATGGCGAGTCGGCCAACAGAGGCTTCTATTTCGAAAACGGCGGTTATTATTGGGGCATCAGCGATTGCTACGATTTGCGGATACTTGGCGACATCTACACCCGAGGCAGCTGGGGCATCAAGCCGACTTTCCGCTACAACAAACGTTACAGATTCAACGGATCGATAGACTTGGGCTTCGCCGTCAACAAGATAGGCACAAAAGGTGCCGCCGACTATGAAGAAAGCAACGACTTCAAGATACAATGGGTCCACAAACAAGATCCAAAATCGCATCCACGCCGCAACTTTTCGGCTAATGTCAACATCGTCAGCTCCAACTTCAACAAGTACAACGCCACAACCACCACCGACCAGCTGAGCAACACCTTCAAGTCGAGTATCGCCTATCAGACCAACTTCTCTGGCAAGGTGTATCTCACCCTCAACGCCAGCCACAGCCAAAATACCATGACGCGACAAGTCACCGCCTCATTGCCCGAACTGACCCTCACCGTCAACCGTTTCTATCCTTTGAAGAAAGTAGGCAAAGTAGGCAAAAAACGCTGGTACCAGGAAATGAACGTCGGTTACTCCATGAACGGAAAAATCTATGTCAATGAAATTGACACGGTGCTCTTCCAGGGCTTCTCGGAGAACTTCGGCGACTGGATGAAAGACGTGGCACGCAACCATGCGATGACTGGCGTGAAACATAACATCCCCGTCAACCTGCCCATCAAGCTCTTCAAGCACTTCACTTGGACCAACTCGGTCAATTTCAACGACTATATGTACTTCACCCATTTGGAAAAACAGTGGGTCCACGACACCGACTCGACCGGTCACTTGCAAACCGACACGATACATGGTTTCCGCAACCTTGTCGATTTCAACCTTTCGAGCAACCTCACCACCAAGCTCTACGGCATGTTGCGTTTTGCTAAGGGACCTATCCGCGCTGTTCGCCATGTAGTTACACCCACCGTTGGCTTCACCTACAAGCCCAATTTCGGCGACCCGAAATGGAACATATACGGAACCTATGTTGACGGAAACGGGAAAGAACAAACCTACAATAAATTTGCCAACGGTATTTTCGGCTCGCCTTCCCAGAACAAGTCAGGGCTAATCACTTACAGCCTCAACAACACCTTAGACATGAAGATGCCGTCGCGCTCCGACACCATCACTGGCCTAAAAAACATCACCTTGCTTGAGTCGTTCGGTATCTCGGGCAACTATGATGTCACCAAAGACTCATTGCGATTCTCTACCCTCGGCATCAACGGCCGCACGACTTTGTTCAAGAAGCTAAGAATCAACTATAGCAGCGTTTGGGATCCCTACGCTTGCGATTCACTGGGGCGCCGCATCAACAAATTCGAAATCCTCGAAAGCGGGCGCCTCTTCCATAAAAACAGCTCTTCGTGGAACTTTAGCCTGAGTTATTCGTTCAATCAAAACGAACTGAAAAAACTGCGTGGTGACAAGAGTCCAGATAACAATGTGCGCGATGAAATCAATAACCAAGCCCAACAGTCGGGAGCATTCGACCCCGACGAACTCCACGAGATCATGGGCAATCCCAATGCCTACGTTGACTGGACCACACCCTGGTCGCTTACGCTAAGCTACAACCTAAGTTATACTACCAACGTCACATACGCCGCCATTATGGGCATCGCCACCAATCGCGTCGTTCAAACACTCAACCTCAATGGAGACATCAGCCTCACACCCAAGTGGAAATTCACTTTCTCGACTGGCTGGGACTTCACCAACCACGGCTTGTCCTACACCAACGTCAGCATCTACCGTGACCTCCACTGCTGGGAGATGCGCTTCAACTGGATTCCTATTGGTAGTTACAAGAGTTGGAACTTCACCATCAATGTAAAGGCCCAAGCCTTGAAAGACCTGAAATACACAAAGAAAAAGGACTATCGGGATAATTAATGCGGAATGTGGAATGCAGAATGATGAAATCGAAGATTCGACGAAGTCAATGTGGAATTGGGTAATACTTAGCATCACATCGCGATATTCAGCATTCCGAATTATTCTTTATTTTTGCAGCGACATTAATCATATAAAACTTTACGATATGAAAAAGCTCTTTACCTTTATGCTCGCTTTGGCCATCAGTTTTGGCCTGAAAGCGCAATGCAACATCACCCAAGCCGTCGACTTCACGGCAACCGACTGCCACGGCACAGAAGTCCACCTGTTCGACATCCTCGACAGCGGACAATATGTGCTCATCGATTTCTTCTTCACCACCTGTGGTCCTTGCCAACAGGCCACCCCGAAGGTCGTCGAATCCTACTACCTCATGGGTTGCAACATGTACGACGTATTCTACATGGAGATCTCTCCCTCTGATGCCGATGGGGCCTGCCAGAACTGGGCCACCAACTACGGCGTGGAATATCCCACCATCGGCACCACGGGAGGCGGCATCACGATTTGCAACAACTATCAAATCGCCGCCTACCCCACCCTAATCCTGATCGCTCCCGACCGTTCCATCGTCATCCAAGACCTTTGGCCCATCAACAACGCCCAAGACGTCATCTCTGCTCTAGAGGCCCATGGCCTACAACAGCATGACTGCAACGCTGTGACATACGACCCACAGGTAGCCATTACCATCGACGATGCGGCCGAAACCAGCATCACGGCCACCTTCACACCCAACGCTGATTGCGCCTCCTACTATTATCTGTGCGCCACCGAATTGGAGATTATGGGATGGGTTGCCGTTTTGGGAGAAGACCTCGTTGCTATTATGGAAGCATACGGAAACCTTGAAACCGCCACCTTGACAAACACCTTCAACGACTTGACTCCCGAAACGGAATACTATGTCGTTACCCTCCCAGCCGACCCCGACGGCAACTATGGTGATCCTGTCTATGAAATTGTCACCACATTGCCCTTACCTGTGGTTTATGACGAGACGCTGACTTTCAGCATGGATACGGTTGTGCTGCCTTGGTGCGAAGTAACTTGGATGACCATTTACAACAATACCGCTGAAGATGCTATCATTACAAACATTTGCGATGAACGCTATGAGTTAGGTTTCTACATAGGGCCAGATTCCCAAGAATGGCTTTCATGTAATGTATCGGAGTACACCATTCCTCAAGGCGAGTCTGTTGAATTAGGTATCTTATGCTGTGTGACAGGAAAAAGCCTTGTCCCCGACGTTATCACTGTGACAAGCAACCTACCTGATGTACAGTTTGTAGTCATGGTGGATGACACTTGGTCGGTGGATGAAGACATGGCTTCGACCACGCTTTATCCCAATCCCGCCAATGACTTTGTGACCCTCGATGGAGAAAACCTTGGTACGGTGCGCGTCTATAACGCCATCGGCCAAAAGGTAGACGAATTTGAGGCCAACGACAGCGAACTCCGCATCAACACGACGGGCTACGAAAGCGGTATCTATTTCGTCAAGATAGACAAGACAACATTACGCTTTATTGTGAAACATTAAACCATGAACATTCTAATCCTTCGTTCCTCTTTCCAGACCGACGATTTCGTCAGGACGGAATATGCCGAATTGCTGCAAAGGCTGGAAAACGAATGCCATGCAGAAATCAACATTATCGGTGATGAAAATGCAGAGACGCAAAATTTTGCGTCTCTACAAATCATTCCCGATGCCGTGATGATTGCCACTGGTGGCGTGGAAAACCTGTTCAAACGCATCTGGCACGACAACGGTCAATCGGTCATCCTGATTGCCGACGGACGCAACAATTCCCTGGCTGCCGCCTTGGAAATCCTGACCTATCTCGGCAACAACGGAATGGAAGGACGCATTGTGCATGGAACGAATGATGAAATGATTTCGGCCATGGTAGAGACACACGGCCGTGTGTCTCTACAGGGCCGTATCGGGTTATTTGGCCAACCCTCCGATTGGTTAATCGCCAGCGGTGTCGACCGTGATTATTTGCGGCAACATTATGGCATCGAAACCATCGACATCGACCTGCAACGCCTCATCGAAGGCATCAATACCATTCCACAAAATGAGGCCAATAAGGTGGCACAAGACATCGTGAAACGCGCCAAGGCCGTCCGCGAACCTTCGAATAATGATATTTTGGAGGCTGCCAAAGCCTATCTTGCCATCAAGCGCATCTGCCAAGAGGAACGTTTGGATGCCATGACCATCCGCTGTTTCGACATCGTGAAGGCTTGTGGCACGACGAGTTGTTTGGCTTTAGCTTTGCTCAACGACGAAGGCATCGTAGCGGGCTGCGAAGGCGACATGCAGACCTTGCTCACCATGTTGCTTGCCAAACGTTTGTGCGGTGAAGCGGCTTTCATGGCCAACCCCTCACAACTGACGGATGCAACCTCTATGCTGGCGCATTGTACCATCCCGCTGACGATGTGCGACGAGACCATTGCCCGCTCGCATTTCGAGTCGGGGATCGGCGTGGCCATCCAAGGTCTACTGCCTTTGACCGACTACACCTTATTCAAATGGGGTGGCCCACAGCTTGAACGCTATTTTGTTGCCGAGGCACAAGCCATCGAAACACCTTACAGCGAGCATTTCTGTCGCACACAAATCACTCTTAGCGTTAATCTGAAGCCTTATCTGCTCCAACATTCCATCGGCAACCACCATGTCATCATCCGTGGGCGACATGCCGAAACCATACGAAAATTCATGCAAGAACATGGTGTTGAAGCCTGTTGAGCATTGTTTGAGAAAGAAAAAATAATACAAAAGGCCATCGTATTTATTAATTTTGTACTTTTGCAGCCCGAAATCGAAGATTCGACGTAGTTCGACGGAGTCAATTTTAGGCGCAATGGAAAAGAAAAGCGAATTTCTGATCCCTGTGAGCGGTCTTGCCTTGGGCAGCCATTCCTATCAGTTTGAAATCAATGACGATTTCTTTGCTGACAAGGAATACTCTGAAATACAGCAAGGTAAGGTGTCCGTAAGTCTTGATGTTGACCGACAGGAGACCATGTTGACGCTTCGTTTCGACATCAAAGGGACGGTTCGTGTGGCTTGCGACCGTTGCGCTGAAGAGTTCGACCTGCCGATTGAAAGCCAGCAGGAGTTCTTCATTAAACTGGGTACGGAGAATGCCGAAGAGTCGGACGATGTAGCCGTCGTGGAAGCCGATGCACATGACTTCGATGTCAGTTCGTTGATTTACGAATACATCATTTTGGCTGTTCCGATGTACAGGGTGCATCCCGAAGGACAATGTGACCCCGAGGTCATTGCCATGCTGAACGCTCCTGCTGCCCAACCTGATGAAGAAACCATAGACCCGCGTTGGGCCGCTTTGAAAGACATAAATTTGAACGATAAATAAACAATTGGTAATTAACTAGTTAAAATAACAAGAAAATGGCACATCCTAAAAGAAGACAGTCTCACACCAGAGGCGCGAAGAGAAGAACACACTACAAAGCCGAAACTCCTAACGTGACCGTCGATCCCGTCACCGGCACCATGCACGTCATGCACCGTGCTTACTATGTGGACGGCGACCTGTACTACAGAGGTCAGCTGGTCATGGCTGCCAAGCAGTAAAAAAGTCGGAGAAGTCGTTGCGTTTCGGAATTATTCCTATCTTTGCAGCGTCAGACGACACATTAAAAGACAACATCGGATTTTTTTCATAATCTTTATATTGTTTTTCCCCACCTTCTTCCCCAAGAGGTGGGGTTTTTTGTTATCTTTGCCGAAAATTTCGAATCAACAAACAAATAACCCAATGAAAAAAGTATTCTCCTTACTCGCAGCATTAATGCTGTCATTTGTGGTCGCCCGCGCCGACGAAGGTATGTGGCTGCCTTATGCTCTCAACAGCCAAAATCTGGCCGAAATGCAAGCCATGGGCTGTCAACTCACGGCGGAACAAATCTTTAGCTTCAACCAGCCTAGCATCAAGGATGCCATTGTGCAGTTTGGTGGCGGCTGCACGGGCGAGATCATCTCCCCCGAAGGCCTGCTGCTCACCAACCACCACTGCGGCCTGAGTTATGTGCAGAAGCACTCGTCCATCGAGCACGACTATCTCACCGACGGCTTTTGGGCCAAGAGCAAGGGGGAGGAACTGCCTAATCCTGGCCTGTCTGTCCTTTTCTTAAATAAGGTGGAAGACGTGACCGAAGCTGTGCTGCAAGGTGTCACCTCAGAGACTTCGGAAACCGAGCGCGAGGAGCTCATCGGTAAAAACTCACGCCAGCTTGAGAAAGACCGCAAAGGCGACCGCAACGTGCGCATCGAAATTGTGCCTTTCTATAGCGGCAACCAGTACATCCTTTTCGAGTATGACGAATACAAGGACGTGCGCCTCGTGTGCTGCCCGCCTTGGGGCATCGGCAAGTTTGGCGCCGACACCGACAACTGGACATGGCCGCGCCACAAGGGCGACTTCAACATCTTCCGTGTCTACACCGACAAGGATGGCAATCCCGCCGAGTACAGCGCAGACAACATTCCGATGAAAAGCAAGTGGTACCTTCCTATTAATTTAGACGGCGTGAAGCCTGGCGACTATGCTATGATTCTCGGCTATCCCGGCTCGACCGACCGTTATTCGACCTCCTACACCGTGAAGAACGTCATCGAAGAGGAAGGCCCCGCCATCATCGACTGCCGCACCACGAAGTTGGAAAACTACCGCAAGCACATGGATGCCGACCAAAAGGTGTTCATCATGTACGCCTCCAAGCAGGCCAGTGTGTCGAACTACTGGAAATACTACATCGGTCAGGTAAAACAACTGAAGCGCAACCATGTCTATGAGCGCCGTCTCGCCCAAGAGGAAGACTTCATGAACTGGGTCAATGCTGACCCGAAACGCAAGGCCGAATATAGCGACATCTTCAAGGGTATCAAGGCCAAGTGGGACATCCTCGATAAAATTGAGAAGTCCTTTGTCTACCACCGCGAGGCCGGTTTGAACGGCGGCGAAGCCATCACCCTTAGCCGCAGGTTCATGCGCATCAACAAGATGTTTGAGACCAAAGCCGACAAAGCCGACATCAAGGCCTCTGTCGAGAAGATGCAACCCCTGGTGGATGCTTTCTTCAAGGATTACAGCATGCCTTTGGACCAAGACGTGACCACTGCCCTACTTGGACTATTCTACAAGAACATCCCCGCTGAGCTCCGTCCGAGTGAAGTCACACGCATCGGTGACGCAAATGATGGCGACTTCAGTGCATACGTGGCCAAGGCATTCGAGAAGTCCATCTTCACCGACAAAGCCCGTTTGGAGAAGTGGATGCAGAAGCCCAAGAGCCTTGACAAAGACCCTCTTTTTGCTCTTACCATAAACATCATCGACTCCTACAACACCATACTAACCCGTTATAGAGAAGCACAAAACCTTGGCAATCAAGGCGAACGTCTTTACATGAAGGGCCTGATGGAGATGCAAAGCGACCGCAACTTCTATCCCGATGCCAACTTCACCATGCGCCTCACCTATGGCACCGTGGAGCCATACAAGGCCGCCGATGCCATCAACTACAACTACTACACCACCATGGACGGCGTGATGGCCAAGTATGTGCCCGGCAACTGGGAGTTCGATATTCCGCAAGACGTGCGTGACCTCGTGGCGAAGAAAGACTACGGCCGTTATGCCAACGAAAACGGTGAGCTGGTCGTCAACTTCATCACCACCAACGACATCACGGGCGGCAACTCGGGCAGTCCCGTCATCGACGGTGAGGGCAACCTCATCGGTTTGGCCTTCGACGGCAACTGGGAGGCCATGAGCGGCGACCTCAGCTTCGAACAGAAAGTGCAGCGCACCATCTGCATGGATGCCCGCTACCTCCTCTGGTGCATCGAGAAAGTAGGCAAGTGTCAGAATATCATCGATGAATTGGTGATTAAATGAGTAACTGTTTAAGATTAAACTGTAATATCTTTTGACTTCGAGACGCGGGACTTCGGGACTTCGAGACAAGCCCCTGTCCCGTAGTCTCGTAGTCTCGCAGTCTCGTGTCTTTTCTATGAGTAGGGGGTTCATAAAAGAAGGCGATCAAGAAGAGATTCCAATGGTGCCACCAAGGGCTTACCTGCCCCAAGGCGTGCCCAACTATGTCACCAAAGAAGGCCTCGATGCGCTCAAAGAGGAACTGAAAAGCCTTGAAGAAGAACGTCTCAAGGCGGGCGACAACTATATCATGGTCAATTTCATCGACGCAACAATCAAGCAGCTCGTTGGCCGTATCAACAGTGCTGTGGAGGTCGACCTCACCAAGGTCAGCAAGGACACGGTGAGCTTTGGGGCTTGGGTGCGCTACAATGGGCATGTGGTGAGAATCGTGGGGGTAGATGAAGCCGACGTGAACAAAGGCCTCGTTTCGTTTGTCTCACCCATAGCCAAGGCATTGATGGGGAAGAAACCAGGTGACGTCATTGAATTGAAAGGAAAGGGAAGGATAGTGGTGGAGGAAGTATCGTTTGAGCCGATGACCCTCACGCAGATTGTCCACGACAAGCTTATCGTGAAAGCAGCACCAACAGAAAGACGAAAGCCAAAAACCATCGAACAAGAACTTCCGCAGATGGTGGAAAAACAGCCGATTGTAGAGGACGATGAGAAGGACTTGTCTGCCCCAGCGGAAGGACCTCGCCGATTTGAGCCTGAAGTGAATCCCATCGAATTCCTGCCCATCGTCAACGAGCGAGGCAACATCGTGGGACGAGCCATGTATGTGGAATTGCACAATGGAAACAAGATGCTGCATCCTGTAGTGCATCTGCATGTCATCAATGGTAATGGTGAGGTCACAAGACTTTACTGGTGGCATGTGGCTTTTGGTGAAACCTCGGAGAAAACACTCAAACGGAAGATGCACGAAACGCTTGGCATCGCTGGAGCGAAACCTCGCTTGAAGCGGCAATACGTCAGGGAGGCCAAAAACGAAAGGGAGCTTGTTTACGTCTTCACCGTGGTTTCAGAGGAATATTTGCCCATTCCCCCAGAAGGGAAAGATTATGTGGAGCTTTTCGCGGAAGATAAGTAACCCAATAGAGGTTTGCAAATCCGCCCGAACCATGATTAAAATTATTCTGGCATGGTATGGTTTTTGTTCGTACTTTTGCGCCGTTCAACCAAACAACGAAAGGAAAAAAACAATGAAAAAGCTGTATCGTTCGAATACCGACAAGCGCTTGTGCGGCGTTTGCGGTGGCATTGCCGAGTATTTTGAACTGGATTCCACCATCATCCGCCTGCTGTGGGTGTTGCTCACTTTCTGCAGTTTTGGCAGTGCGCTACTAGCCTACTTTATATGTGCGCTCATCGTGCCGAAACAAAACGGATCGTACCAACAGCAAAATGGATCGTACCAACAGCAATACGATTAAAACTGTTTTTCATTTTTATGGCGGGGTTTGAGAATTTGATGTAAAGCCCTGCGATAATTAGGATTAGAGGGTGACTAAAAAATAGTCATCCTCTTTTTTTGTTTCATATATCATTTACAATCCCAATCGAAAATTTCCTATCTTTGTGCCGTCATTATTGCGACAAACAACAAAATATCACCAATATGAAAAAAGTATTCACTGCAATTGTGGCTTTGGTTCTTGTTTTTTCCTTCGGGAAAGCCAATGCCTGCACAAATTTCCTCATTACCAAAGGTGCCTCTACCGACGGCTCCTGCATGATTAGCTATGCCGCCGACAGCCATGTGCTTTATGGCGAGCTCTATCACTATCCTGCCAAAGATTGGCCCGCTGGCACCATGCTTGACGTATACGATTGGGACGGCGGCGTGTTCCGCGGCCAAATCCCGCAAGTGGCCCACACCTACAACGTGGTCGGCAATATGAACGAATGGCAGCTGGCCATCGGCGAGACGACCTATGGCGGCATCGAGAGTCTGTATGACGGCCCCGGCATCATCGATTATGGCAGCTTGATTTACATCACCTTACAGCGTGCCAAGACCGCCCGCGAAGCCATCAAGTGCATGGGCGAACTGGTGGCCAACTACGGCTATGTCAGCGAGGGTGAGTCGTTCTCCATCTCCGACACCGAAGAGTGCTGGATTCTTGAAATGATTGGCAAGGGCAAGGAAAACAAAGGTGCCGTGTGGGTAGCCCGCCGCATCCCCGATGGCTATGTGAGCGGTCACGCCAACCAAGCCCGCATCACCACTTTCCCTTTGGCCTCGCGCAAGTGCAAGACCAGCATCACTTTCAAGAACATCGACAAACTGCTGAAAGACCCGAACATCGACTGTGTTTATGCCGACGACGTCATCAGCTTCGCCAAGCAAGCCAAACTTTATGACGGTCCCGATGACAAGTTTTCCTTCTCCGATGTCTACAACCCTGTCACTTTCGACGGTGCCCGTTTCTGCGACCTCCGCGTGTGGGCCATGTTCAACAAGGTGACCGACAACATGAAAGACTATTGGGGCTATGCTACGGGTCGCGACATCAAGCGCGCCCAGCCCTACACGGCCAATATGTGCCAAACCCCCGACAACTTCCCGACCAACCGTATGCCTTTGTGGGTGAAGCCCAACAAGAAGGTCAGCGTGCTCGACATGATGGACTTCATGCGTGACCACCTCGAGGGCACAGAACTCGACATGTCGCAAGACGTGGGTGCTGGTCCGTTCCACTGCCCCTACCGTTGGCGTCCCATGGACTGGAAAGTCGATGGTGTGTCCTATGTGCATGAGCGCACCACCGCCACCCAGCAGACCGGCTTCAGTTTCGTGGCCCAAAGCCGCGGTTACCTCGAATGGCCCATTGGCGGCATCATTTGGTTCGGCGTGGACGACACCGACAACACCGTTTACTGCCCGATGTACACCTGCATGACCGAAATTCCCGAGTGCTTCCGCGAAGGCAACGGCTCAATGAGCGAGTGGTCGGAGACTTCCGCTTTCTGGACCTTCAACCAGATGAGCAACTGGGCTTACACCAAGTATGACTACATCCATCCTGAGATCCGCAAGCGCCAGCGCGACATGGAAACCAACTGGGCAGAAAAAGCCGTCCCCGAACTCGACAAGCGTGTGGCCACCATCAAAGGCAAAGAAGCACAGGTGCGCGAACTGACACAATTCTCCTGCAACCAAGCCCAAAAGATGACCCAAGCATGGCAAAAGCTTTATCATGACTTGTTCATGAAATACATGGACGGCAACCTGAACACAGCCCAGCCCGCCAAACCCGGACAAAAGTACACGCCCATCAAGAGCGAGCACCCCAAGTACAGCGACGAGTACTATCGCATCCTCATCGAGAAGACTGGCGACAAGTACAAAGCCTATTAAAAGTGTAGAGTTTAGAGTTTAAAGTTTAGAGTTATGACAAACCCGGAAGAAGTAAAAGAAGAAAAAAAATCGCTCAATTTCATTGAAGCGAAAGTGGAAGAAGACCTCGCCAACGGCAAGAATGGTGGACGTGTGCAGACTCGCTTCCCCCCAGAGCCGAACGGCTACCTCCACATCGGCCACGCCAAGGCCATCTGCCTCGACTTCGGCATCGCTGCACAACACAACGGCGTGTGCAACCTGCGCTTCGACGACACCAACCCCACCAAAGAGAACATGGAGTACGTCGATGCCATCAAAGAGGACATCCAATGGCTTGGCTACCAGTGGGGTAACGAATACTACGCCTCCGATTACTTCCAGCAACTCTGGGATTTTGCCATAGAACTGATTAAACGCGGCAAGGCCTACATCGACGAGCAAAGCTCCGAGGAGATTGCCGCCCAGAAGGGCACACCTACGCAGCCTGGCGTGGAAAGCCCCTACCGCAACCGTCCTATTGAGGAGTCGCTCGACCTGTTCAACAAAATGAACAACGGCGAGATTGGCGAGGGCAAGATGGTCTTACGTGCCAAGATTGACATGGCCAACCCGAACATGCACTTCCGCGACCCGATTATCTATCGCGTCGTCGATACACCGCACCACCGCACGGGCACCAAATGGCACGCCTACCCGATGTACGACTTCGCCCACGGACAAAGCGACTACTTCGAGGGCGTCACCCACTCGCTCTGCACCTTGGAGTTTGTGGTTCACCGTCCGTTGTATGACTTGTTTGTCGACTGGCTGAAGGAAATCCGTGGCGAGGGCGACAACATGGACGACAACCGTCCGCGTCAGACCGAGTTCAATAAGTTGAACCTCAACTATATCCTATTGAGCAAGCGTAACTTGCTGGTCTTGGTCAACGAGGGTCTGGTGAGCGGTTGGGACGACCCACGTATGCCCACGATTTGCGGCTTCCGTCGCCGTGGCTATACGCCCAGCGGCATCCACAAGTTCATCGACAAGATTGGCTACACCACCTACGATGCCTTGAACGACTTCGCCTTGATGGAGAGCGCCATCCGCGAGGACCTCAACGCCACCGCCACCCGTGTGGCCGCCGTTGTCAATCCGGTGAAGTTGGTCATTACTAACTATCCCGAAGGTCAGATTGAGGAAATGGAAGCCATCAACAACCCCGAAGACGAAACGGCTGGCAGTCACAAGATTGCCTTCAGCCGCGAGCTGTGGATTGAAAAAGAAGACTTTATGGAAGATGCTCCGAAGAAGTATTTCCGCATGACCCCAGGCAACGAAGTGCGCCTGAAGAACGCCTACATCGTGAAATGCACAGGCTGCAAGAAAGACGAAAACGGCGAAATCGTCGAAGTCTATGCCGAATATGACCCCAACACGAAGAGCGGTCTGCCCGGCGCCAACCGCAAGGTAAAAGGTACCATTCACTGGGTGAGCTGCGAATGTTGCCTCGAAGCCGAGGTGCGCATGTATGACCGCCTCTGGAAGGTGGAAAATCCACGCGACGAACTGGCCCGCCTGCAAAACGAAGGCAAGACCTCGTTAGAGGCCATGAAAGAGATGATGAACCCCGATTCGTTGGAGGTGCGTCCTGTGTGTTATGTGGAGGAATTCTTGGCCGACGCCAAGCCGCTCGACCACTTCCAGTTCCAACGCATTGGTTACTTCACTGTGGACAAGGACAGCACGAAAGAACATTTGGTCTTCAACCGCACCGTTGCGTTGAAGGACACATGGGCAAAGACAATGTAATTTGTAATCATCTTGAATTCATTGTGATGTGGAGGCGGAGTGCATTCCGTCTCCACATTTTTGTATTTTTGCACAAAATATTTACACCCATGAACCTCTTCCAGCTCTTCAAAAACGTCAGTCCGTTTGTCAAACCTTACAAATGGTTGGTTTTCATTACATTAATACTAACCTTGATTGGCTCCTTGATGGCACAGGTCAACGCCATCGTGCTCGACTGGACTGTTGATGAGGTGAATGACCTCGTTACGGCAGGTGAAAAGTGGGGGCAACGCGCCGCCCATATCGTCATACTGATTTCGACGGTGCTCCTCGGCAAGGAAATCATCTCGGCTCTCATCACCTTTGCGCAGAACTACTTCGGCGAGCGGATGCGCATCTTCGTCAGCCGCGACTTGGCCCAAAGCGTCATCGAAAAAGTGCTGACTTTCAAGATGGCCTTCTTCAATTCTTCGGACAATGCCACCGGAAAGTTGCAAGCCCGTATCGACCAAGGTGTCAGTTCGTTATCGCGCACGGTGCAAAACTTCTTCATCGACCTTTTGCCCCTGTTCACGAGCGCACTTTTGGCACTTATTTTAATGTTCGCGGCCAATGTTTATGTCGGCTTGGTGGCATTGGGCATTGTGCCAGTGTATTTTTGGATTACCTACCGTCAGGCACGAAGGTTGAAAGGCTGGCGTCGCGAGATGCGCAACCATTTGGAAACCAAGAGCCAGGGTATCAAGAACATCATCGACTCCATCAACGTCATCAAGAGCTTCAACCGCGAGCAAATCGAGGCGCAGAAGCAACTCGATATCCAAAATCAAGTAACTGAAAACCAGATGAAAACCCGCAAAGTGGCGTTTTACTACAACGGCATCAAGAGCTTTGTGAAACAGGTCGGAACGGTGCTGGTCATCATCTTGACGGCTTACCTTGTATTAATAGGCTACCCAGGCATGACCATCGGTAAAATCATGTACCACGTGATACTGTTCAGCAATGTCATTGCGCCCATCACACAGTTGCAGCGTATTTTCGACGACGTGAACGACGCGCTTATCTACGCTGAGGGCTTCTTCGGCATCCTCGATGCGGAAGAGGAAGTGGAGCCTTCGGGAAATTACAGACCCGAAAAGATTCACGGCCTGTTTGAACTCAAAAATGTGAACTTCACCTATCCCAATGGCAATCAAGCCCTTTTCGACGTGAACATGACCATCGAACCGAACAAAATCACGGCTTTGGTGGGTCTTTCGGGCGCGGGCAAGAGCACCATTGTTAACTTATTGGACAAATTCTACGAACCGCAGACAGGCATCATCACCCTTGATGGCGTGGATTTGCGCGAATATGACACCCAATTCCTGCGTGAAAACATCGGCCTCGTGCTCCAAAAGAACCACATTTTCGATGGTACTATTGAGGAAAACATCCTCTACGGTAACCCGAACGCCACACATGAGGAAGTGGTAGAAGCCGCCAAGAAGTCGTATATCTACGACCAAATCATGCAGTTGCCCAAACAGTTCTACAACAAAGCCTCCGACCTCTCGGGCGGACAGCAGCAACGTATCGCCATCGCGCGCATGTTCCTCAAAAACCCGCCCATCATCTTCCTTGACGAGCCTACTGCCAGCCTCGATGCCATCGCTACCGAGCAAATCAAGAACAGCCTCGATGCCATCAAGAAAGACCGCACCGTCATCATCATCTCGCACAGCATTTCACAAATCATTGACAGCGAGATGGTTTACGCGCTCAAGACAGGCCATGTGGAGGAGTCGGGCGACCCAGACGAAATCTACAAAAAAGGCGGCATTTATAAGGAAATCATTGATGCCTCGGCACGCAGCCTAAACATTGAGAAGATTGCTCGCACGATTGACGACAAGAACAATTAGACGTTTTCTGAATTTTTCTCGCACTATTTTCTCAACCAATCCAAAATTTTTCTATTTTAGCCGATTCTTTTTGAAAAGATCCTAATCTTGAAATTCAAGAATATTGAAATCAACAAATAAACAAATATGAGCACAAACTTTGACCCCCGCGCCAACTACGAGCAGACCAAGCAACAGGCCGGCTACGTGGAGCGCAAAAAAGCCACCCAAGAAGACTATGACCGCATAGGCTTCATGTCGGGACTCGAAGTGCACCAGCAAATCAAGACGAAAGAGAAGCTGTTCTGCCGCTGTCCCGCCGGAAAATTCAACAAGTTTGAGGACTACGACGCCGAGCTGATCCGTCACATGCGCCCCACCCTTTCGGAGCTGGGCGAATACGACGGCACGGCCCTGATGGAGTTCAAGACGAAAAAAGAAATCGTCTATCGCATCAAGAGCGGCACCGCCTGCACCTACGACATTGACGACACCCCGCCGTTCCCCATCAACCGCGAAGCACTGCACAACGCCATCGTCATTGCTTTGCGTTCGAACCTAAACATCGTGGGCGAAGTGCATATCACTCGCAAGCAATACCTCGACGGCTCTATCCCGACTGGATTCCAGCGTACTGCTATCGTGGGCGTGGAAGGCCTGCTGAAGCTGCCAAAGAAAGACATCCGCCTGATTCAGTTGAGCATTGAGGAGGACGCCTGCCGCGAGATCAGTGACATCGGCCACCGCCGCATCTATCAGACCGACCGCCTCGGCGTGCCGTTGATTGAGACCGTCACTTACCCCGACTGCAAGAACCCCGACGAATTGCGCGAGACCTGCGAATACATCCGTTTCCTCGGCCGTTCAACAGGTTTGGTACGTACAGGCATGGGCGCTGGCCGTCAAGATGTCAATGTGAGCTGCACGGGTGGCACACGCATCGAGCTGAAGGGCGTGCAACACGCCAAGTGGATCCCCGAGCTGTCTCATAATGAGTGCTTCCGTCAGTGGTCGTTGGTGCAGCTGCAAGAAAGGCTGAACCGCGAAATCGGCAAGGAAGGCTGGAAGGTGGAAGTGGCCGACGTGTCATTTGTCACCGACTACCTGCCTATCCTCGACAACAAGGCCAAGGGCGGTGCCATGAAACTCATCAAGCTGCCGAAGTTCCGTGGCGTTTTGTCGCACTTCACCCAACCCGGCAAGATGTTCGCCGACGAAATCGCCGATCGCCTGAAGGTCATCGCCTGCCTCGAGCGTCCCAACATGCTTCACGACGAAATGTTTGAGCCTGTTTTGACCCGCGCCCAATGGCACAAACTCGGCAAGCGCCTCCATGCCACCGACGAGGACGCCCTTATCCTCGTGTGGGGTCCGCAAAACGACATGCCTACCGCCATCGAGACCATCGAAGAGCGCTGCCTCATGGCTTGGGACGGCGTGCCGAAGGAGACCCGCAAGGCCGTCTCGAACGGCATCACCATCTTCGAGCGCGTGTTGCCTGGTGCCGACCGCATGTACCCCGACACCGGCTCGACCCCGCCTTCATCAAGGCTCTGAAAGCCGAACTGCCTTCGGAAATCATCGACCGTTACTACAAACTCTCGGAGTGGAACGTGCCGCAAGACTGCTTCCGTTACATCTTTGCGAAGAACTGGTTCCCCGTCATGGCCGAAATCGTCGAGAAGCTTGGCGTGGATGGCCGCACCGTCGGTCGCTTTGTCGGCATGAGACTCAAGCATTTGCTTGGCAAGAACCCCGAATCGAAGTTCAACGACAGCACCTTATATAATCTGTTTGCCTTCCTGAAAGAGCAAGGCTTAGACTACCGCTTGGCATGGAACATGGCCCCGACGTTGGTCGAAGACGCTTCGCTGCCGATGGAGCAAGTCTTGGAAAAGATCGGCTTCAAGCGCTATGCGAAAGACGACCTGCTGACCAAGCTCGACAACCTCTGCGCCGGCTTTGCGCCGAAGAAGAAAAAGTGCAGCGATCTCGACCGCCAGAACTGGATTATGGGTCAGATGAAGGAAGCGATGGGCAACATCGAAATGAAAGAATTGGCTAATAACATCAAAGGCTGAAGATTTTTTCCAAGGATATAACGGAGCCGCCCTTGAGGTGCTCAAGAAATACAATTGCCGCGTGTGGAGCCAGGCCGAATGCCAAACCACGGGAGGCCTCTTCAAAGGCACGATTCTGCCTCGCGCCGCCTTCCAGGACGACCAACATATCGTCATGAAGGTCAACACGGGCTACAACATCGGTGTCGACATCAGCACCATCACGAGCATGGTGGAGACCGACTACAAGAAAGCCAACTACCACATCCCGGAGAAGGAATTCCCTTACACTGAGGGACTTCCGCACGTGAAATTGCTCGGCACGGGTGGCACCATCGCCTCCCGTCTGGACTACCGCACGGGTGCTGTGATTCCCGCTTTCTCGCCGGGTGAGCTGTATGGCGCCGTGCCGGAACTGGCCGACATCTGCAACCTCGAGACCGAGAAGGTGTTTGCCGTGTTCTCCGAGAACATGTCGCCCAAGGAGTATGTGGCCTTGGCCAAGAAGATTGGCGAAGAAATCCAGAACGGCATCGACGGCATCGTCATCGGCCACGGCACTGACACCTTGGCCCACACCGCCGCTGCCCTGACCTTCATGTGCCAAAACCTGCCAGTACCTGTCGTGTTGGTGGGCTCGCAGCGTTCGTCCGACCGTCCGTCGTCCGATGCTGCCCTCAACCTGATGCACGCCATGACCGCCGCTGGTCACGGCGACGTGGCCGAGGTGATGGTCTGCATGTTCGGTCCCACCTCCGACGAATACGGTTTCCTGCATCGTGGTACCCGCGTGCGTAAGATGCACTCGAGCTATCGTAGCACCTTCCGCACCATCGGCGATACGCCTGTCGCCACTGTTGACCGCAAACGCGTAACCACCGCCGCAATGACCGCGACGTGAAGATCATCCCGACCTTCGACGACCGCGTGGCCATCCTTTACTACTATCCCGGCATGAAGCCCGACGTGCTCGACGCATTGGTCGACAACGGCTATCAAGGCATCGTTTGGGACGGCACCGGATTGGGTCACGTCAACCGTGGCATGTTCGACGCCATCGAGCGCGCCACCGAGAAGGGCGTACACCAATACATGACCGTGCAGACCATTTGGGGCTATGCCCACATGTTCGTCTACGACACCGGCCGCGACCTGATGAACCGTGGCATCATCCCGGCACAAAACATGCTTGCCGAGACCGCCTACATCAAGCTCGGCTGGGCCTTGGGCCAGACCCACGACCGCGAGGAAGTGAAGAACATCATGCTCACCCCTGTCAACAGCGAAATCACTCCAAGAGAGCCTTACAATGGCTATCTCGTCTATCAAGGCGGCGTGCCTGAAGTGGAGGATTTCGTTAGAAGGGTGCATAAGTAGAATTCGGAATGTAGAATGCGGAATAGGGCAAAGCCTGACGTCGCTTTGCGTTATTCCGCATTCCGCATTTATAATTCCGCATTATTATAGCCATGCTCTTCAACTCCATCCAGTTCGCCATCTTCTTGCCGATAGTGTTCTTGCTCTATTGGTTTGCCTTCGATAAGTTTATCAGCAAGTCGAAGTGGCAGTTGCGTTTGCAGAATGCCTTTGTGGTGGTGGCGAGCTATGTGTTCTACGGCTGGTGGGACTGGCGTTTCCTTTTGCTCATCGCCTTCACCTCGTTCTGCTCGTGGGGCAGCGGAATGCTGATGCAAAGGGTTGCAACCCAATCCGTTACGACTTCAACGGGGGGGTGGTAAAGATATTGATTATCAATTAGTTAGAAAGAAGCAAAAATGGATAGCAGCGGCCAACATCGTCCTGAACCTGTTGATTTTGGCCGTCTTCAAGTACTACGACTTCTTCGTCACCGAGTTCGCGCAGCTGTTCCACATTTCAACGGACGGCTTGCTGCTCAAGGTGATACTCCCCGTCGGCATCTCGTTCTACACCTTCCAGGCACTTTCCTATTCCATCGACGTGTATCGCGGCAAGATTGAGCCGACCAAGGACATCATGGCCTTCTTCGCCTTCATCTCGTTCTTCCCGCAGTTAGTGGCCGGCCCCATCGAAAGGGCGACGAACCTCTTGCCGCAGTTCCTGAAGAAAAGGGAGTTTGACTACGACACCGCCGTTGACGGCATGAGACAGATTCTCTGGGGCTTGTTCAAGAAGATTGTGGTGGCCGACAATTGCGCGGTCTATGTTGACCAAGTGTTTTCGACCTACACGGAGCAAACCGGAAGCACCTTGCTCCTTGCCGCCATCTTCTTCACCTTCCAAATTTACGGCGACTTCTCGGGCTACTCCGACATCGCCATCGGAACGGCGAAACTCTTCGGGATCAAGCTGATGCGCAACTTCAACGTGCCCTACTTCAGCCGCGACATCGCCGAGTTCTGGCGCAGGTGGCACATCAGCCTGACGACGTGGTTCAGGGATTATGTCTATATCCCTTTGGGCGGCAGCCGTGTCTCGAAAGCCAAGGTGGTGCGCAACACCTTCGTCATCTTCCTGTTGTCGGGTTTCTGGCACGGCGCCAACTGGACTTTCATCGCGTGGGGCGCGTACCACGCCATTTTGTTCCTGCCTTTGATATTGACGGGCAAGAACCGCAAGTACACCAACCAAGTGGCCGAAGGGCGCATCCTCCCAACCTTCAAGGAGGCCGGGCAGATGCTGCTGACGTTTTTCTTGGCGGTGTTTGGGTGGATTATCTTCAGGGCCGAGAGCATCGGGATGGCTTGGGAGTATGTTTGCGGGGTTTTGAATACGAGTTTGCTAACCAAACCTTGGATTTATAGCCCGACATATATGCTGCCGATGCCGTTAATCCTGTTCGTATTAATTGCCATAGAATGGATGGGGCGAAACAAAGAATGCCCTGTTTTATGGAATCATACTAAAAAAAAATGGCGATGGACTATATATATTTTACTTGTAGTGATGATTTTCACTTTTGGGGCGTCTTCTGAATCCTTTATCTATTTCCAATTCTGATGAAAAAGTTTATCCGAGGCATATTTTTATTCACGGTTGCGGTTCTTTTCATCGCAATAATCGCTGATATCGCTATTAGCAAAGGCTTGAGATGTACGGAAAGGGGACACTTCTATACCATGAATGCGCTGATGAACCAAAAAATGAATGCTGATGTCATCATACTTGGCAATTCGCGGGCCGCTTGCTCATATCACCCATCCATCCTTGACAGTATTCTAGGCATAAATTCTCGAAACTTGGGAGTGTCTGGCCAACCATTCGGGATAAGCTACCTTCGGTGGCAATTGTATCGCCGAAACAATATCCCGCCAATACTGTTGATAATCAACATGGACTATGGCGAACTAAACATGGTTACTAACGGTTTTGAAAAGCAACAATATTATCCCTACATTAGCGACACTTTGGTCAAACCATATCTTGACTTGTATGGTTTCACATGGATGGAAAAGCACATTCCCATGTATCGATATAGAGGCGACCATAAGCTGATTAGCATCGGATTGATGGAACTATTGCATATACGACATGACACAAAAGGAGAGTATATAAAAGGATACTCAAATAAAGATTGGCTATGGGACGGTGAAAAATTAGAAACGGTGTTGCAAAACGGAAAAGTTAAGGATCAGTGCAATCTAAAAGTAGTGGCTTTGTTGGATGGTTTGCTGGCAGAGGCTGACAAAGTTGGAACGAAAGTGATATTCGTTTATGCTCCTTTAATCAACAAATTGAAAGAAAATCTGGATGAACAAACTTCTTTAGATGCTTATCATAACCTTGCCGACAAGTATCATGTCCCAATTCTCGACTTTACACAAATGTGGATATGTTCAGATACAAGCTATTTTCATGATGCTAACCATGTGAACGCAAAAGGAGCCGAAATATTCACTAAAGAATTGGCTTTCTCCATAGACTCCCTCGGCATTTTCCAAAAGTGAGGAAATCTCGATTATTTTGATCGATTTCCTTACCATCCAACAATCTCTATCGAACTTATATTTCGCCCATTTCAACAAATTTGAACAAAATGGGCGAATTATAGTTTTATATTTCGCCCATTTCAATAAAAATTGTACCTTTGCGGCGGATTAATCTACAATCATTTGAATGAATTTGGAGCAGAAAAAGTGTCGCGGATTTTGAATGATTATTGCAATTCTATTGTTTTTCAAAAGTGAGGAAATCCCCCTTTTTCAAGCAGATTTCCTCAGAATCCAAAGTCTCAACCATAGTCGTATTTTAGCAAATTATCCGATTTAATTCCACAAAAGTTATAACTTTTGTGGATTATATTCCGAAAAAGTTATATCTTTGCAGCCGTAAAATGATTGGGATATGATTAAAAGAAAGCTTGAAGAAGTACTGAAAAACAAACTGTTTACGGGCAAGGCACTTATATTGCTTGGAGCAAGACAGGTGGGAAAAACAACATTGCTGAATGATTTGATGGCAGATCAGGTCGATTGTCTTTGGCTAAACGGTGATGAATTGGATGTACAAAAAATGTTTGAAAACGCTTCTGCGGACAGGTTGAAGTCACAGTTCGGCAACAACAAAATCGTTGTCATTGATGAGGCGCAACGAATCAAGGATGTCGGTTTACGGCTGAAACTGATCACCGACCAAATCAAAGACGTCCAACTGATTGCCACAGGCAGTTCAGACTTTGAGTTGGCCAACAAAGTCAACGAACCACTCACGGGTAGGAAATGGCAATACCAGATGTTTCCACTTTCCTTTTCCGAGATGGTGGCTCATCACGGGCTGCTGAAAGAGAAACGCCTTTTGCCCCACCGTTTGGTCTATGGTTATTATCCCGAGGTCGTGACGAGTGACGGCCATGAGAAACAGGTGCTTAAGCAACTTACGGACGCTTACCTTTACAAGGACATTCTCGCTTGGGAAAACATCAAGCATCCCGATAAGTTGCTCACACTATTACGGGCATTGGCCTATCAGGTTGGTTCGCAAGTGTCGTTCAACGAATTGGGCAGTATTTGTTCGATGGACGCGAAAACGGTGGAAAAATATATCGTGTTGTTGGAGCAATGCTTTATCATCTTCCGTTTGCCATCGTTTGCTCGAAATCTTCGGAACGAATTGAAGGCAAGCCGAAAGGTTTTCTTCTACGACAACGGCATCCGCAACGCGTTGATTGCTGATTTTACACTTCCCGAAATGCGACAGGACATTGGGCAATTGTGGGAAAACTTCGTCATTTCCGAGCGGATGAAACATTTGGCATACAACGAGATATGGGCAAACACCTACTTTTGGCGCACCAAACAACAGCAAGAGATTGACTATTTGGAGGAATCGGACGGAAAAATACTCGCATGCGAAATCAAATGGAACTCAAAAGTGAAAGTGAAATTGTCGGAAACATTCCGAAACGCTTATCCGAACACAGATTTTGTCGTCATAAATCAAGATAATTTTGAGGACTTTATAAAGTGAAACAATTTCTTTGCAATCCGCCAAAAATTATCATACCTTTGCACCGTGAATTCACTTAATAATAATTTTATTCGAATAAGATATGCAACCTACTCACATTGAGCACATTGGAATCGCCGTCACGAGTTTGGACGAGTCCATTCCTTTCTTTGAAAAACTGCTTGGCACCAAGTGCTATGCCATTGAAGAAGTCGCCGACCAGAAAGTGAAGACCGCTTTCTTGCGCTGCGGCCAGACCAAAATCGAGCTTTTGGAGCCGACCAGCCCCGAGAGCACCATCGCCGCTTTCATCGAGAAGAACAACGGCAAGGGTGGTATGCACCACATCGCCTTCGCCGTCGAGAACCTTGAAGGCCACCTCGAAGAAGCCAAGGAAGCCGGCATCCGTCTCATCGACCAGGCTCCGCGCGGCGGTGCCGAAGGCTTGAGCATCGCCTTCCTGCATCCGAAATCGACCTTCGGCGTGCTGACTGAACTTTGCGAGAATAAGAACAAGTAAGACACGAGACTTCGAGACACGAGACGCGAGACAAGGAAAGTCCCGTGTCCCGCAGTCCCGCGTCCCGAGTCAAAAGAATAATCATAACACACAATACCATGTTAATCGAACAGAAAATACAAGAATTGTTGGAGAAGCGCAATGAGGCCCGTCTCGGTGGTGGCCAGAAGCGCATTGACTCCCAACATGCCAAAGGCAAGATGACGGCCCGCGAGCGCATCGCCCTCCTGCTCGACGAAGGCAGTTTCGAAGAGACTGACATGTTCGTGACCCATCGCACCGTCGATTTCGGTCTCGACAAACAGCAATTCCTCGGCGACGGCGTCGTCACTGGTCATGGTACCATCGACGGCCGCGTCGTCTATGTTTACGCCCAAGACTTCACCGTGTTTGGCGGTGCCTTGAGTGAGACCATGTCGCTCAAGATTTGCAAAGTGATGGACCAAGCCATGAAAGTTGGCGCTCCCGTCATCGGCATTTGCGACTCGGGCGGTGCCCGTATCCAAGAGGGTTCACGCTCCCTCGCCGGTTACGCTGAAATCTTCCAGCGCAACATCAACGCTTCGGGTGTCATCCCGCAGATTTCGGCCATTTTCGGTCCCTGCGCCGGTGGCGCCGTGTATTCTCCCGCTCTGACCGACTTCATCATCATGACCAATGCAGGCAGCTACATGTTCCTCACAGGTCCGAAAGTGGTGAAGACCGTTATTGGTGAAGACGTTTCCACCGACGACCTCGGTGGCGCCCGCATCCACAGCCAGAAGTCAGGCGTGGCCCACTTCGCTGCCGAAAGTGAAGAAGAAGGTCTCGGCATCATCCGCCGACTCATTTCCTTCATCCCACAGAACAACATGGAGAACGCTCCGCTTGTGGAATGCAACGACCCCATCGATCGTATGGAAGATGCGTTGAACCAGATCATTCCCGACAACCCGAACAAGCCTTACAACGTTGGCGACATCATCACCGCTATCGTTGACAATGGCGACTTCCTCGAGATCCATAAGAACTACGCCAAGAACATCATCGTCGGCTTCGCCCGCTTCGATGGTATGTCGGTAGGTATCGTGGCCAACAACCCGGCCTTCTTCGCTGGTGTTTTGGACTGCGACGCTTCCCGCAAGGGTGCCCGTTTCGTGCGCTTCTGCGACGCTTTCAATATCCCGATCGTGACCTTGGTCGATGTGCCTGGCTTCCTGCCTGGTACGGGTCAAGAGTATGCGGGTATCATCGTCCACGGCGCCAAGTTGCTCTATGCCTACGGTGAATCCACCGTGCCGAAGGTCACTGTTACACTGCGTAAGTCATATGGCGGCTCCCACCTCGTGATGGGTTGCAAACAGCTCCGCAACGATGTCAACTACGCTTGGCCGTCCGCCGAAATCGCTGTCATGGGTGCCAGCGGTGCCGTCGAGGTGCTTGATGGCAAGAAGATTGCCGAAATCGAGAATCCCGAAGAGCGCGCTGAATTCGTTGCCAAGAAGGTGGATGAATACACCAAGAAATTCGCCAACCCCTACGAGGCTGCCAAGTTCGGTTATATTGACGATGTCATCGAACCGCGCAATACCCGTTTCCGTGTCATCCGTGCCCTGCGCACCCTTGAGACGAAGCGCCTCGCCAATCCCGAGAAGAAACATTCGAACATCCCGCTGTAACCCTAAATCCACAAAGTGATGAACCTGTTACAAATATCATTACTGTTGGCTCACGAAGATTGGGTCTACACCAAAGGCTGGATTGTCACCGTCGCTGGTTTTCTGATTGTTATCTTGGCACTTTTCATCCTCTCGACGATTTTCCGTGGCGTGGCTGCGTATTTCATCAAGCAGGATGCCAAGAGAAGCGCTCCGAAAACTGAGTTGAAGCCCTCTACCGCTCCCAAGCCTGCTGTCAAGTTGGCTGAAGGTGAGATAGCCCCCGAGGTGCTGACTGCCATCGGCATGGCCCTCTATCTCTCCACCAACCTCCACGACGAGGAGAGCAATGTCATCACCATCGAGAGAAGGGCAACTTCTTGGAACGACAAAAATTACGGAGTTAGACACTGGAAACGTTAAATTGTAGAAAAATGAAAAAATTCAAATTCACCATTAGTGGGAAACCATACGAAGTAGAAGTCCAAAACATTGAGGGCAACATCGCCACGATCAATGTGAATGGCACTGAATATCAAGTGGAAATGGAAGAGCAAGCCGCTCCGGTCGTGGCTCCTGTGGCCCGTCCTGCTGCCAAGCCCGCATCAAATGCTCCTGCCCAAAGTGCTGCCCCGAAACCGGCCGCTGCCGCAGGTGGTGCCGGCTACAAGATGGCCGCTCCGCTTCCCGGAACCATCATGCAAATCTTCGTCAAGCAAGGCGATGCCGTCAAGAAGGGCGACAAGCTGCTCATGTACGAAGCCATGAAGATGGAAAACAACCTGTTGGCCGAGGCTGACGGTACCATCACCGCCATCAACTGCCGTCAGGGCGACAATGTGCTTCAAGGTGATACTTTAATCGTAATCGGATAAGGTCATGTTAGGCAAGAAAAGTATTTACAGAAAGCCTGCGGTCATTCTCGGCTCATTGGTGCTCCTGATGCTACTGAACCTCGTGGTCGTCAACAACCCGTTGTTCGCCACCAGAGTCGCCGACCTAGGAAACACCGAGCAAGTGAGCGAAATGACCGCCGAAGAAAGCAACGCGCAATTAGCTGCCATGGCTGATGCTATCGTCGCCGAACAGCAAAAGTCGGTTGAGATGGGTCAACGGATGGAAAGCCTCGACAAGCGCGTGACTGCTTTGGAGAAACAAAACAGCAAGGTTCATGCCGTTGGAAAAGCCGAAGTCAAGGAGATGACCACCAAAGACCGCTTGAAAGAAGGTCTAGGCAACTTCTGGCTGCTGACGGGTTTCAGAAATTGCAAGTTGGGTAACATCATCATGATTTTGGTGGGTATCCTCTTCATCTTCCTCGCCGTCCGCTTCGAGTTCGAGCCTATGCTGCTCATCCCGATTGGAACTGGTATCATTTGCGGTAACATCCCATTCTTCCAAGGCGCAGGCATCGACTTTGCCGCAGCCATGGACTTTGTCAACAACGCTAATCCGGCAGATTTGCCCTTCAGCATCGACACGGCCAAGGCCCTGTTGGTAGCTGTCTTTGGCGACAACCCAGGCGACAAACACTTGGTGCTCAGCGATGCCATCAAACAAGTTGACCACCTCAAGCTGACCGAGTTTGGCTTGGCCGCCAACGAGATTGAAAGCGTGAAAGCCTTCATGAACGAAGTCTTCCAAAGCGGCGAGTTGAACCTCCAGACGGGTCTCTACCAGAAAGGCAGCGTGTTGAACTACCTGTACTTTGGTGTGACCTCGGGTGTGTATCCGCCATTGATTTTCTTGGGCATCGGTGCCATGACCGACTTCTCGTCGCTCATCGCCAACCCGAAACTGATGATCCTCGGTGCTGCTGCACAATTGGGTGTGTTTATCACCTTCATCGGTGCCTTGTATCTCGGCTTCAATCTGCGTGAGGCTGGTGCCATCGGTATCATCGGTGGTGCCGACGGTCCTACCGCCATCTTCCTTTCCTCACGTCTTGCCAACGGCTTGAACGGCACGCGCAACCTCATCGGTCCCATCGCCATTGCGGCTTATTCGTATATGGCTCTGGTGCCCGTGATTCAGCCGCCTATCATCCGTGCGCTGACCACCAAAGAAGAACGCCTCATCAAGATGAAAGCCCCGCGCATGGTGAACAAGACCGAAAAGATCATGTTCCCCATCGTCGGCCTCATCCTGACCACCTTCATCAGCCCCACAGCCCTGCCGCTGTTGGGTATGCTGTTCTTCGGCAACATCATCAAAGAGTCGGGCGTCGTGAAGCGCTTGCAGAACACAGCTTCCAACCCGTTGATTGACATCGTCACCATCATCTTGGGTCTCACCGTGGGCGCTTCCACACAGGCCTCCGTGTTCTTGACTTCAAGCTCCATCAAGATCTTTGCCCTCGGTGCTGCCTCGTTCTGCGTGGCCACTGCTGGCGGTCTGCTGGGTGCCAAGTTGATGAATGTTTTCCTGAAGGAGAAAATCAACCCGATGATCGGTGCCGCTGGCGTTTCGGCTGTGCCCGACAGCGCCCGCGTCGTCGAAGTGGAAGGTCAGAAGTACGACCCGTCGAACCACCTGCTCATGCATGCCATGGCCCCGAACGTCTCTGGCGTTATCGGCTCGGCTGTTGCTGCAGGTGTGATGATGTCGTTCCTGATGATGTAATCTACATTGATTAATATGAAAACCGCCCCGAAACTTCGAGGCGGTTTTCTTGTTTTGGATTTAGCGAGAACTTTATTTCCTCGCTGCAATCAGCAGCTCCAGCATCTTGATGGCTGACTCGCTGACAGGCGTACCGGGACCGAAGATAGCCACAGCGCCGGCGTCATACAGGAACTGGTAGTCCTGTGCGGGAATTACACCACCAACGGTGACCATGATGTCAGGACGACCGAGCTTCTCCAACTCTTCGATGACCTGAGGCACCAGGGTCTTGTGACCTGCGGCCAGTGAACTCACGCCCATGATGTGGACGTCGTTCTCAACAGCTTGCTTGGCAGCCTCAGCGGGCGTCTGGAACAAGGGTCCCATATCCACATCGAAGCCGATGTCGGCATAACCGGTGGCCACCACCTTGGCGCCACGGTCGTGTCCGTCCTGACCCATCTTGGCGACCATGATACGCGGACGGCGGCCTTCCATCTTGGCGAACTCGTCGGCCATCTTGCAGGCCTCCTCAAATCTTGCGTCGTTTTTCGTTTCCATAGAATATACTCCAGAGATTGAACGGATAACAGCTTTGTAACGGCCAGCGACCTTCTCGCAAGCCATCGAAATCTCACCCAGCGAAGCGCGGCACTTGGCGGCTTCAACGGCCAATGCCAGCAGGTTGCCCTCGTGGGTCTCGGCGCACTTGGTGATGGCATCGAGGCAACGCTGCACGTCGGCCTCGTTGCGGTTGGCGCGGAGTTCCTTCAAGCGCTTGATCTGCGACTCACGCACGGCGGTGTTGTCGATTTCCAGGGTCTCGATGGGGTCTTCGTGGTCGAGGCGGTACTTGTTGATACCGACGATGGTCTCGCGACCCGAGTCGATTTGTGCCTGCTTACGGGCCGAGGCTTCCTCGATACGCATCTTCGGCAGACCGGTCTCGATGGCTTTGGCCATGCCACCCATGGCTTCCACCTCCTGGATGTGGTTCCAAGCGCGGTGGGCAATCTCATGGGTGAGGCTCTCCACATAGTAAGAACCTGCCCATGGGTCAACCACGCGGCAAACGTTGGTCTCTTCCTGAATGTAGATTTGGGTGTTACGAGCGATACGGGCGCTGAAGTCGGTGGGCAGAGCGATGGCTTCGTCCAAGGCGTTGGTGTGCAGCGACTGGGTGTGACCCAAGGCGGCGCCCATAGCCTCGATACAAGTACGCGCCACGTTGTTGAACGGGTCTTGCTCGGTGAGGCTCCAGCCGGAGGTCTGCGTGTGGGTACGCAGGGCCAGTGACTTCGCATTCTTTGGGTTGAAGGTGCGCACGATCTTGGCCCACAGCATACGAGCGGCACGCATCTTGGCAATCTCCATAAAGTGGTTCATACCCGAGCACCAGAAGAAGGACAGACGCGGCGCAAAAGCGTCGATGTCCAAACCAGCCTTCACACCGGTGCGGAGGTAATCCCAACCGTCGGCCAGGGTGTAGGCCATTTCGATGTCGGAGGTGGCACCGGCTTCCTGCATGTGGTAGCCCGAGATGGAGATGCTGTTGAACTTCGGCATGTTCTGCGAGGTGAACTCGAAGATGTCGGCGATGATGCGCAATAGGTGTTACGCACCATGAACTCCTTCAGGATGTCGTTCTGGATGGTGCCTTGCAACTCTTCATACTTGGCACCCTGCTCCAAGGCGGCGACGATATAAAAGGCGAGAACGGGCAACACAGCGCCGTTCATGGTCATGGAGACGGACATTTTGTTCAGCGGAATCTGGTCGAACAACACCTTCATGTCTTCGACGGAGCAGATGCTCACGCCAGCCTTACCCACATCACCCATGACGCGTTCGTGATCGGCGTCGTAGCCACGGTGGGTGGCCAAGTCGAAGGCCACGGACAAACCCTTCTGACCGGCCGCAATGTTACGGCGGTAGAAGGCGTTGGATTCCTCAGCGGTGGAGAAACCGGCGTACTGACGGATGGTCCAAGGACGCATGTAAGGTCCACGGAGGAAGGGGGCGATGCCAGCGGCATAGTTGAGGTGCTCCATGCCTTCGAGGTCTTTCTCGGTGTAGGCAGGCTTCACCATGATGTGTTCGTGGGTCTCCCACAGCTCGCCATTCGGCAGAATCAAGCCATTGTGCTTAGGTATAGCGTTGATGTTGATGTCTTTATAATTCGGTTTCATCGTTTATTCCTTTCTTTTTTTGACTCGGAACTTCGGGACGCGGGACGCGGGACAAACTTCGTCTCGTGTCTCGCAATCTCGCGGCGCATGTCATTTTGTTATACCTAATTGCATTTGGAATTCCTTTAAAGTCTCCAAGACATTGCTCTTGACATGGATGAAATACTTCAAGCCAGCCTCTTTGAGAATGTCGACGATGCCTTCGGGGTTACCAGCCAGCACCACGATGGTCTCGTTCTTCAACTCCTCATAGATCTTGAGGGCGTTGCCTTCGCCGTATTCCTCGTCGGAGGAGCAGATGACCAAGATTTCAGGCTTCACCTCGCGGGCGGCAGCAATACCTTCGTCCAAGGTCTTGAAGCCTGGATTGTCGACCACTTGGATGCCGGCGCAGGCGAAGAAGTTGGAGGCGAAGTTGGCGCGGGCCTTGCGCATGGCGAGGTTGCCGTAGGTGAACATCCAGGCGACGGGACGCTTGTGGTCCTGTGCATAGACATCGGTGGCGTAGCGCAGCTTCTCGAACTGTTGTGCAGCGCGGAAGGTGACGATGGTCTCGACCTCAGCTTTCTCGTCGCGGCGGTCGTCGGCTTCGAAGACCCAAGCCTCGGGCGTGAACTTCAGGCTTTCGGTGAAGTTCGGGAATTGGTTGGTACCGAGGATGGTCTCGCGGCGCGTGGCCACGTTGCTGAACTTCTTGGCGGCGCTTTCCTTGATGAGGCCTTGAATCATGCCCTTGCGGACGGCTTCGAGGTAACCGCCTTCGTCCTGGATCTTGTTGAACAATTCCCAAGCGGCCACGGCCAAGCTCTCGGTGAGGTTCTCGATGTAGTAGGAACCTGCAGCGGGGTCGGCCACCTTGTCGAAGTGCGACTCTTCCTTGAGGATGAGCTGCTGGTTGCGGGCGATACGGTCGGCGAAGTCGGTGGGCAACTCAAACGGAGCGTCGAACGGCAGCACCGTGAACGAATCCACACCGCCTAGGACGGCTGACATGGTGCCCGAAGTGGTACGCAGCATGTTGACGTAAGCATCATAGAGGCTCATGCCCAGTTCGGCGTTGGTGGCGTGGATGTGCATCTTGGCGTTCTCTTCCTTGCCGCCGTAGGCCTTCACGATGTTGGCCCACAACAGACGGTAGGCGCGCATCTTGGCCATTTCCATGAAGTAGTTCTGTCCGACGGCCATGTTGAAGCGCATCTTGGGAGCAATCTCATCGACGGTCAAGCCCTTTTCGGTCAGTTTGTCTAAATACTCGGCACCCACGGCCAAGCTGAAAGCCATCTCTTGAACGATGGTGGCACCAGCGTTGGTGAACACATGGCTGTTGACACCGATGGTCTGGAAACCAGGCATATCGGCTTTTACCACGATATAGGCCAGCTCCATATCGGCACCCTCTGTGATGTACCACACACCACGGCGCAGGTAACGCGTCAACGGGTCATAGTTGAGAGAACCCTTGATGCCCGGAATCTTCGACAGCATCTCCAGCAACGGCAGGTGATACTTGTTGTTGTAGAAGTTGATTTCCACAGCGTTTTGGTCAATGCCGTTGAGCAAGGTCGAGATAGCGATGGTGTCGTAAGGCTTGTCATACTCCAACTTGAAGCCGATGCTGTTGGCGCCACGGCTCAAGGCATTCAAGGCAATCTTGTTGGCCTCATGAACGTCTTTCACGGTAATGTCCTGACGGACGAGCCATTCGTTGCCTTCTGCTTTGTTGCCACGGACGTAGGGGAATTCGTTGGGTTGTTGACCCGTCCAAGGGATGTCGGCTAGGTTTTCGGCACGATAATAAGGCCTCACGTTGAAGCCTTCGGCAGTGCGCCAAACCAGCTTTTTGTTGTAGTCTGCTCCTTTGAGGTCTTTCTCAATTACCGCTTCCCATTCTTCGGTACTCACGGGTGGAAATTCCTCAAAGAGTCTCTTTTTTTCTTCCATTGGTTGTTTATTTAATTGATATTCTGATTATTATATTCAATTTACACGCAAAAAGCAGTACATAATCCAATGCAAAGTTAGGAAATAATGCGATAAAGAGAAAGGGATTTTTTATTATAGAAGTTTTTTTTCAACAAACTAGGTTTTCCAAACAGACATTTGGATAATTCTTTTTAATTTCTTCTGTTCTCTTGATTCTTTGCAATTCAAACTTCTTAAAAGCTTCATTATCAGGGAATAAAGGCTTGTGTTGCAGCATCTTTCGCAATTCAACGGCTGCTATCATGGCTGGTTTTTCTTTGGGGTCGATGGCAAAATCAATGAAACGTTCCCAGATGTAACGTACTGCCTGTTCGGTAGGATGCACCATGTCCTCCTTATAGAAACGATAGTCTCGTAATTCGTCCAAGAGAATTTCGTAGGCGGGGAAATAATACGCATTCTTAAAATCTTTACAGACCTGATCCACAGCCAGCATTAAGGCAGCTTTGCTCAATTGGTTCTCGTGCAAACCATCCTTCAAGTGCCGCAACGGCGACACGGTGAAAATGACGTGTTTTTCAGGATGTTGTGCGACAATTTCAGAAAGACATTGAACGGATTTTCCAACCGGAAGCAACTCTCTTTCAAATTGGTTGGCAGGTAGTTTATGACAATTTGAAACCACCAAACCGTTTTCCTTGTTTCGAAACACCCATGAGGTTCCCAAACTGATTACCAACCATTTGGATTTTTTGAAATGCTCATGGGCTGCTGCAAGGCTTTGGTTGACCGTTCCCAAAAGCTCGGTTTCAGAAGACCTCCAAAACGCCGTGTTGTGGCTGAAAGTGCAGTATTGTCCTTCACCAACCGCAATCACGTCGTCATGCGAAAACGGCTTGCCGTTATGCAGTCGTTCCAACGATTGCGCGATGCTGGCGGGATTGTAGAGTACGCCGAAAGGATTCACCAGCGCATCAAAGCCCAAGCCACAGCAAATGCCGCCCACCTCGTCGGCGAAACAGGAACCCAAGAAGAGCAGACCATCGCCGTAAGTGACAGTCTGCTCCATAGGTTGAATCTTTATTTCTGTTTGAAGAATCATTTATTCTCCGCCAAAAACCTTTCCACCTCAATGCCCGCCATAGCTCCCGTGCCAGCGGCGACGATGGCTTGACGATAGATACGGTCCTGACAGTCGCCGCAAGCGAAGATGCCCTCCACGTTGGTGGCTGTCGATTTAGGTTTGGTGATGATGTAGCCTTCCTCGTCCATGTCAAGGATACCCTTGAAAGGCTCCGTATTGGGTGTATGGCCGATAGCCTCGAAGAAGCCGTCCACATAGATGGTGCGTTCTTCCTTGGTGTCACTGTGGTAGAGCACTGCCCCTTTCAACTTCTTCATGAAGCCTTGCTGCTCGCCGAAGAGTTCCTTGGTTTGATGCTTCCACAAAACCTCAATGTTGGGCGTATTGAGCACGCGGTGCTGCATAGCCTTCGAGGCGCGCAAAACATCACGACGGACAATGAGATACACCTTGTTGCAGAGCTTGGCGAGATAGGTGGCATCTTCACAAGCGGTGTCGCCACCGCCCACGACAGCGACATCCTTGCCTTTATAGAAGAAGCCGTCGCAAGTGGCACAAGCCGACACACCGCCGCCCTTGAACTCTTCTTCGGAGGGCAAGCCCAAGTAACGTGCCGCCGCACCCGTCGAGACGATGATACTGTCAGCCAAAAGCTCGCCATCGTATTCTGTTGTCACTTTAAAGGGTCTTTGACTGACATCTATACTAGTGACCTCGCCTTCGCGAATCTCAGCACCAAAACGCAGCGCCTGCTGACGGATGTCTTCCATCATGTCGGGGCCATTGATGCCCTTGGGATAACCCGGGAAGTTCTCGATTTCGGTGGTTTGGGTGAGTTGTCCACCAGGTTGCATACCCTCGTAGATGACCGTTTTCACGTCAGCACGGCAGGTGTAAATGGCTCCGGTGTAGCCCGCTGGTCCAGAACCAATTATCAGACATTCAATATGTTCCATTTTGCTTAGTTTAGAGTTGGTAGTTTATAGTTGAGAGTTATTTCTTTGCAAAGGTAACTTTTTTTTCGCAAAGTGAACAATAGTTCGAAAAACATTTGTATCTTTGCAGCCTCATTTGGAGAAATCGGGGTGTGGTGCAGTTGGCTAGCATTCTTGCATGGGGTGCAAGCGGTCGCCCGTTCGAGTCGGGCCACTCCGACAAAAGAGCAACAGAAGTTTCTGCTGCTCTTTTTGTTTGTATTACACCCTGCAGTGACACAAAACGACACAAAAAAAGGACACCCTCGTGGATGTCCTTTTCATTGTCATGTGTGTCAAACATCAATACTCCCAAAGGCTCTGCTCGAAATCGAACATGGCATTCTTGATGCGCTCTGACTCATAGAGAGCATCGATGTTGAAAGCATAGGAGTTGATGTAACGGTCGTAAACATTCTCCTCCTTGATGATGTAGCTGTCAAAGATACGCTTCTGCAGCACTTCATCATAGGTACGACGCTGGGCCGAGTTGTTGCGGTTGAAGGCAAAAGCCTTGGCCAACACATCTCTCGACTCCTCGTAGGGAATCCAGCAGGTCTGTGAGAGACCACCGTCATCATCGACCACAATAGGACCCAAGGCGATGATGCGAACCAGGAACTGAGACAATTTCTTGTCAAAATACCAGTCTTCCTTGATTCTCAAACGTGTGACATTGATCATACGATCCTTGAAAATAATCTCATTGGGCACTTCTTCGCCGTCTTTCCAGATAACCGGCGGGTCGCCAATCTTGGTGTTTTCCTTCTCAAAATCGGCTAATGTCAACGGGGTCACCATATCATCAATGTTATTCTCCACGCGATAAGGAGTGATATCGCCACTCTGAATACCGTCGTAAATCACAGTGATGAAATTCCTCAAGTCCTCGGTCGGATTGATCGGATAGTAGAAAGGTTGGTTGATCTTCTGGCGGAAGTCAATTTCCCTGACCACTGTCTTTTTCCACATCACGTTCGACTCGTCGATGACGGGCAGCGGTGATGGGGCTTTTTCGTTCATGATTTCCTGCTGACTGGAGAGGATGCTATTCTTCGGAGCCTTGATATCGGTGGTTTGGGCCGAAAGGCTGAGGCCGCCGAAGAGCGCCACAAGAGTCAACATGGAAACAATTGTCTTTTTCATCTTATTCAGGTTTTAATATTCTTACTTGATTTCAACACCAATCGGGGTGTCCAAGGTCTTGGTCTTGCCGTCGTTACCTCTCACCTGAATGGCGGTGAACACAAACATATCGCCCACATTGGACTGACTGATTGCATTCTTGATCTCATCGTTGAAAGCACCGCTGGTAGCCTTGGCTTCCTTGGTAGTACCGCTCTTGGTCTTGTAACGGAAAGTATAGGCGACCACATCATAATGGACACCGTCGAAGTCGAAGTCCTTCATCTCAGCTTCCACGCGGTTGGCGGCAAGCAGAGCGCTCTTCGAAACCTGACCATTGACCACGTTACGGATAAGGGCCGTAGGCTTCGGAAGGTCTTTCACGCGGAACTTCATGCTACCGAGGCTGGAACCAGCAGAGGTGACACTAATGGTCACTTCGTTGGCCTCACCGGGACGCAGGTTGTAGGTACCATTACCCGTTCTGGTCAACGAGCCACTGCTGGCCGAGGCCGAAATCTCGCCACCGACACCACCACCAACGGCAATCGGGTTGTCGATACCACGATACACCACGTTCATCTTGGTGGCCGACACGCTCACCGCAGGCGGAGCCACGACGAACGAGCCTTGGAAGGGATATTCTTCCATCTGGTTGGTGGCAGGATTTAACATGTCAATGACACCGGTGTAGTTATGCGAACCAACACCGACATTCCATTCCAACGGAATCACGCCTTGGGCGTTGCTAGTATAAGTTTGTTCGTCACGGCCATCAAGTTTGACGCGGGCGGTCAGTTGTGAGTTCTTCCAAGCGGTCACCATGGCCTGGGCCTTATAAGTCTGTCCAGAAAGAAGATAGCCACTTTCAGCGAACACCTTGGCACCAATTTCATCGAAGGTGAAGTCTTGGGCGTGGATGTCCGACATCAATTCAGTGACAGCGTTCAATTCGGCGGTCTGAGCCTCAGAGATGATCTTGTTGAGCAGGGTGACATCGGCAACCAACACAGTGTGGTGGAAGTTGCGGTATTCCCAACCTTGAGAGATAGCATCATTGGCTGTGGGATCATAGTTCATCCTAGCACCATAATACTCTTTACCATCCTTAGTAAAGTGCTGCAAGGCATTTTCAGAAGCACCAGTCTGTTCCATGACATAATCCTTCGGGCCAAATACGCTATCGGTAACCAGTCCGATTTCATGGATATGCTCAGGACCCATGGCTTTGACTACTTCGTTGCGGAAATGCTTGATTTTTTGAGAGAGTTCAAAAGCCACACCGTTACCTTCGGGGTTACCCATCATGTATTCGGTAGGTTTGTTGTAGTTGTCTCTTGACTTGACCTTAGAAGTATTGATGTCGTAGATCTTACGGCCGTTGCGAAGGGTATCGGCTGATTTCAGCAAACCATCGGCAAGCGCTTCGGATGCAGTCTTATCTTCAATTTTCTTCACCAAATCCCATTTAAGGGCTTCGATGTAATTGATAAGTCCATCAGCTTCCTCTCTCAGGGCCTGAGCCTGTTCCCAATAGGGACCGACCTTTTCCTGATCCAGACCATACTGCTCTTCAAAAGCGGCATATTTCTGGTTAATCTGATTCGAAAGGGTGATGTTGGTGGTCTGAACACCACTATTCACTGTATCGAAGGCATCCAAGATGTCCTTCGAGACATTCATGGCTAACAAGGCAGTGTAGACCAGGTACATCATACCGATCATTTTCTGTCTTGGGGTTTCTTTTGCGCCTGACATATTCTTACTCCTTTTTTATATTAGACAATCGCTTTGAGTAGAATTATGCCTTGATGTTCATTGCTGACAACATTCCACCATAGACATTGTTCAGTGCGGTGAGGCGCTGCGACAACTGGGTCAACTGTTGGTTGAGTTGGCCTGCATTCTGTGATGAAGCGTTGAGGTTATCCATATACTTGTTCATAGTTTCAGTCAAAGCCTTGCTGGCAGCTGAAGTCTGCTCGGCACCTTGGAGTTGGAGCTCATAGATGGAGTTGAGCGACTGCATGCTGGCGGCCACCTTCTTAATGGTGTTGGCATCAAGGGCACTGAAGTCGAGCTTGCCGAGTGATTCTGTCAACTTTTGGTTGGTCTGGACGTAGTTGTTGGAGAAGTCAGAGATGGACTTCGTGGCACGGTCCATAGCGTTGGCATAGTTGGTAGTAGCGGCCATAGCATTGCTGATGTCAGCCATCTGTCCTGCATTGGCGGCCAGTTTGTCAAGACCTTTACCAATCTTGTTGAAAGTCTCTTCGCTGACGTTCATCTTTTCGAACATCTTGCTGAGCATAGCTTCTTCAATGTTGGTAGGCTCACCTTTCGAGGTGGCACCCGTGGTGGCAAATTGTGTCTTCGTCTTACCATCCCAATCCTCTTCGAGTTCAACAAATACGTTGTCCCAAGCGTATTCGACATGTTGAGGCTCAAAAGCCGACATAAAGAAGATCAATGCTTCGATACCCAGACCGAGAGCCAGCATGAAGTCAGCACCAGGAATGTGGGTCAATTTGAAGTATGCACCGATCATAACCACAGAGGCACCCCAACCGTAGAGGTATCCCATAAAGGTTTTAAACTTTCTCGAAACGAGGAATTGTTGGAATTTACTAAGTTCTTTCTTTGCCATGACAATGAAAATTTAATGTTTGAATTTTTATTTGTTATTTATTGATTTCTTTTTTTGTGTTTGTTATGCCTTATCTGTACACTCTCGACATCCTCGGGTTGTCACCCTTGTTGCGGCCCAGATATGGCTGGACACAACGGAAACCCGTGTAGCAGTTGGCAGAATCCTGATACTGATAGTCACGGGTCGTGACTTGCAAATAGTAGGACACATCCTTCCATGAACCGCCACGCACCACCTTACGCTTCATGACCGCTGGGTCATCGGCTTTGGCGTTGTAGGTGTAGTTGGGGTTCATGTCCCAAGTGAAGTTGTACGAGTTGGGATCGTAGGCCGTGTTGGTCCATTCAGCCACGTTACCAGCCATGTCATATAAGCCCCAGCCATTAGGCGGATAGCAGCCCACTACGAGGGTACGCAGACCACCGTCGGCGAGATAGTTACCACGACGCGGCTTGAAGTTGGCCATGAAACAACCCTTGGCGTTGGCAGCGTTGGGACCTCCCCACGGATACGGGTTCAGCATGTGACCACCACGGGCAGCCCATTCCCACTCAGTCTCAGTGGGCAGACGGAACTCAGAAAGGTCGACACCCTTACGCGAACGGAGGTAAGAGTTGAGCAGTTCCGTACGCCACACACAGAAAGCGCGGGCTTGCTGCCAGGTGACACCCACCACCGGATAGTTGTCATAAGCCGGATGCCAGAAGTATTTCTCCGTCATCGGGTCGTTGAACGAATAGCTGTAGTCGTGAATCCAGCAGAGTGTATCGGGATAGACATTAATGACTTCGGAACGGGCATAGACGGAACGGTCGCTATAGCCTTGCTTACGGTTTGCCCAAGCACCCTTGCGGTCGACATCGATGCCTGCATCAACCTCGCCCAGCGAATAGTCGTTCGGCGTCAGCTTGTCGGCAGCGAATTCCTTTTTAGCGGCAGCCTGAAGGTCAAACCAATAATAGGAATAGTAAAGCTTTCTTGCATCGATTTCTTTTCTCATGAAATATCTTTCCGTTTCAGGAAGATACATCGGTTCAAGGGCTTCACGGATGTCTTGTTCCTTGCTGTGCCAATCAAGTTTTTCCTTCCAATTGAGGTGCGGCGGATCATACACTTCGCCATTTTTCCCCTCACTGATAGCGAACCTGTCAGGGAAAGCATCGGCCAGCAAACGGCGGGCGATGGAGTCGCGCACCCAGTAAACGAACTGGCGGTACTCATTGTTGGTGATTTCGGTTTCGTCCATAAAGAAAGCCGAAACAGAAACCGTTTTGGCCTCATTAAGATAAGAATTGGTGATGTCTTCTCCACCGACACCCATGGTAAAGTTGCCTTGCGGAACGAACACCATGCCATACGGGTCTGGCTGGTTGAAAGTCTTATGCGACTTCCTGACACCAACCAACTCGCCTTGGTTTGAATTGCCGCATGATGCCAACAACAATGCGACTGAAAACACGAACAGTAGTTTCTTCATCTTCTTGACAATGATTTAATTACTATTTTTATACTTCTTTTTTTCTATGGTTTGGTAAGCTTGAATTTACGCTAGGGTTGTCCTAAAAGAACCGCCAAAATTAGAAAATATTATATTTCCTCTATCGTTTTTTTGATTTTTTTTTCATCATTTATGGTTCAACCATCCGTTTTTTTGGTTTAAGTCGTCCAAATTTTGTCTTCACTTTTTACAGGTATCTGACGCTGCGATAATCACGCGGACGACGGTCAAGATCAAGCTTGAAGCAATAGCTGAGACCTATCTCATGCGACCCTGGCACGCCCAGCCCCATCGTATTAATATCGTATGAGTATGCAATGGTGATGTCTTTCACGGTGACTCCCACCATCAGCGCAACTGATTCTTGAGGACGATAATTGGCCCCCAACGAGAACGCGTTGCGATAAACCACCTTGCCACCCACATTCAGCTGCCAAGAGGCGATATCCGTCATGGCACTGAGCGAAGGGACAAAAGTGAAGTTGGGAAGGCTCTCTATCTGGAAAGGATAACCTGTCACTAAATAGAATGTACGGTCGTTGATGAAACTCGCACTCGACGACGACTGGTCGTTCAGGACTTTCGACATGGACTGCAACAGATTGAGACCCGAGATGCCGATATAGAACGACTCGGGAATCTGCCAGAACAGGCCGAAGTTGAGGTCAAACAGCATGGCACTCTCCTCGCTCAATCCTTGCAGTAAGGGGTCGGCTTCCACATTGGGTTTGAGTTTCGAGAAATCAACCGTGCGATTGCAGAGGTTGCCACCCAAACCGATGCCCAACACCGAGCCGCCCATATCAATATGAAAGGAGTAGCCGATACCTATGCCGGTACTCTTCTCGAAACCAAGTTGGTCTTGCATGATAGAAAGGCCCAAGCCTCCATGCAGTTTCTTGATGGGCATATCGCCCGTGATCAGATATGTGACAGGAGCAACTTCATTGCCGTCGTTATCTACAAAACCCGCCCATTGCTGACGATACAAACCCATCGCATTGATGCCTTCGCTCATTCCAGCGAAACCTGCATTGACGTATGCGTATGAGTTGGTATAGTTAGTGAAGATAGGCTGTTGCTGCGCCCTGACTTCGGTCAACGCCGCCATCATCATGGCGAGAAAGAGCGTAATATGTAGGTGTCTGGTCTTCACTATCGGGACAGAGTTGTGTCTAATTGAAACCGCAAATTTACGAAAATAGTATTTACGCCAGCAAAATAACTTTCAAAAACTTACCTGAAAAGCCTGATGATATCGTTGCCGTTGGCAAGCACCACCAAAGCAATAACAAGGACAAGACCCACCGTTTCGGCCACTTCCATGAACTTGTCGGAAGGCTTGCGGCGCGTGATGATTTCATAAAGCAGGAACAAGATATGGCCACCGTCCAATGCAGGGATAGGAAGGATGTTCATCACGGCAAGGGCGATGGAGAGGAAGGCGGTCATGCGCCAAAACAGGCTCCAGTTCCAAGTGTCTGGGAAAATCTTGCCAATGGAAATGAAGCCGCCCACGCTTTCGTAACCCTTAGTTTTGGGGTTGAAGATGAGTTTCACCTGTTTCCAATAGTCCGAGAGTTCCTTGCGGGTTTGGTTGAAACCGGCTGGGATGGCCTCCCAGAAGGTGTAGTCCTTCACTTCGAGGTCAAAATAAGTGTTGATCGGGGCAAGATGGGCTCCGATGAGGGCTTCTTCGCCGAGGTGCATAGGCAGGACGAGCGTGTCGAAGTCGCGCACCACCTTCAAGTTGATGTCTTGGTTGGCGTATTGTTTTATAGTCTTTACAAAATCCTGATAATACGGCGTTTCTGTATCATTAATACCAATGATGATGTCCCCTACCTCCAAACCCGCAGCCTTACCAACACTATTGTCGACCATATCATCCACCATGAAAGGCACTCGGAAACTGATGAAAGAAGCGTCTTGTTTGCTGAGGAGTCTTGGTATGGCGTCATCGGGAAGGGTGATGACCGTGTCCTTACCGTTGCGCTCCACTTCGATGTTTTTGGCTTTCTCAAGGATTATCTGCATCGTCACATCCTGGAACTTCTCGATCTGTTTGCCGTCGACCGACAAAATCTTGTCGCCGTCGCGGAGACCGAACTCATAAGCGAGGCTGTCGACCGAGATGCCGTACTTGTTGACTTCGGAAGTTGGCAAGTAGCTCTCGCCTTCCTTGGCAAGCAAGCCGATGTAAATGACGAAAGCCAAGAGCGCGTTCATGAACACGCCGCCGACCATGATGATGAAGCGCTGCCAGGCGGGCTTGGAGCGGAATTCCCAAGGCTGGGGCGGCTGTTGCAACTGCGACTTGTCCATCGACTCGTCCACCATACCCGCAATCTTGTTGTAGCCACCCAAAGGAATCCAACCAATGCCATATTCCGTGCAGTCGCTGCGGCGCCAGTCATCGGCGGGCAAGGTATTGATATCGATGAGGTCGTATTTTGTCTGTTTCTTTCCAGCCGCATCCTTATATTGCGTGGTGGTGTATTTCTCGGGAACGTTTTTCGCGAAGAACTTGAATTGCCATTTGCCATCCACTTTCTTGCAACGGAAGAGCGAGAAGCCCCAGTCGAAGAAGAGATAGAACTTGTCGACACGCGTCTTGAAGGCTTTGGCGGCAAGAAAATGCCCCAACTCATGGATGAACACCAAGAGCGAAAGGGAGAGCAGGAACTGTAATACCTTAATTAAAATAACCATAATGAGTGTTGTTCGTTGTGGAAAAAGTGTGCAAAGATAGGAATTTTCAATTAACGGTGGACATTTTGAGGGTCATATATTCAGCCGGGTTGACGGGGATGCCATTATGCCACAGCTCGAAATGAAGATGTTCGGCTTGTGAGGCCTCTCTCGATTCGCTGAGGATGGCGACGGCCTCGCCTGCCTTTACGTAATCGCCCTCACGCTTGAGTAAGGTGTTGTTGTGCTTGTAAACAGAGAAGTAGCCGTCTTCATGCTGAATCCCGATGCAATAACCCTCATCGATACTCCAGGTGGAGAACACCACGGCACCATCGTAGGCTGCATTGATAATCTGGTCGCCGTCCGAAGCGATGTCGACGCCAAAATGATTGTTGTCGGGATTGAAAACAGTGACGACCGTGCCGTTGAGAGGGACGAAGAAGTTCTTCACCAACGAACTCGGTTTGGTGGGAGGCAGATAATCGGGGCCAAAGAGATTATATTGGTTTTCTGCTTCGTATTCGGCACGCAAGAGGCTATCCTGCAATGATTTCTTCAGTGTGATGGTATCGGTGACGCCCTTCGGCAGCGGCTCATAGATGTTGAGCGAGGCCAAGGCACTGTCAGCAGCGAAGTCATAGCCCTCGACGATACGTTGAAGGTTTTGGAAATACACATCCTTCTTGTCCATCTCACGGCTGAGCGAGTCGGCGCGAAGGTTGAGCAGATACACCTCTCGGTTGAGGTTGGTGTCGGTATAACCAGGGATATATTCGCGCAACGGTGTGAAGGCGATGATGAAAGTCGTGATGACGACCAGCAACAGGGCGAGTCCGAGGATGACCCAGATGAGATTGAGCAGGTTGAGCCTGAAATTGAGCATCGGGCGACCCGTCTCGTCGTGCGACATGAGGAAGTCGTACTTGCGGTTGAGCTTTTTCAAGGAAATGCCGCGAAGGCTGAACTTCTTTGGCTTTTTATTTTGAGGTGTTTCTGACATTTTGCAATCCTATAGGGTAATAACAAGTTGCAAAAATAGAAAAAAATTGCGGGACGAGTGGAAAACGGTTAGATAATCTCGTCGTTCCATAACGCCTTGAAGAAGTCTGTTACGTAATACAAATCAATTTCTCCGCTTCGGCGACTGATTCGGTCGCGCGACACGAGAATCTGCTTCACATTCGGATGCTCCTTGGCAAATTCGACAAGCCCTTTCTTGTGACTGGTTTGAATCGAGTCGGCCGATTTGATTTCAATGGCCACGCGGGCATCACCGACGACAGCATCCACTTCAATGTCATCATAAGTGTGCCAGTAAGTCAACCTTTCCTCGCTGTTTTTGTAGCCAAGATAAGCTATAATCTCCTGCATCACAAGATGTTCGAAGGCGTGGCCGTATTCAGGTGTCTTAGGGGCAAGATGATGGCGCCCAGTCAAATAGTTGGCAATGCCCACGTCAAAAAAGAAGAATCTGGATGCTTTGGTGAGTTTTCGCTTGATGACTTTTCGGTAAGCTGGCACTTCAAAACCCAACAACGTGTCGCAAAGAATCTGGTAATAGGCCTTGACCGTATTCGCCGAAACGCCACAATCGGTAGCCACATTCTCATAATTGAGCATTTCACCGTCCGAGATGGCAGCCACTTCCAAGAAACGGATAAAGTCGTCCACCTTTTGTACGGCGGCTTCCTCTATGATTTCCTCCTTCAGATAGAGTTCGATATAGGATTTGAGACGGTTGCGGGCGTTGGCCACCATATAATGCCTTGGAATCATGCCGTTCTGTATGGCACGATCAAGGTCATAATCGGGTATTTCCGCGCTGACCAAAGGAAACAGCGTTTCAGGAATGGCCCGCCCGCCAAGATTGTTGGCACCACTCTTTTTCAACTTGCGTGCGCTGGAGCCGCTGAGGATAAAGAACAGGCCTTTGTTCACCATCAGCCAATGGACTTCGTCCAACAGGTCAGGCACTTTCTGGATTTCATCCACAATGACCAACGTCTCAGATGGATAACGAAGCAAACTCTCCCGAAACTCCTCGGGATGTTGCTGGAAACGATTTCGCAATTCAGAATTCAGAAGGTCGATGTAAACGGCCTTGGGAAAGCGTTCTTTCAACAAGGTGGACTTGCCCACCTGACGCCCGCCAAACAAGAACATGGCTTCATCTAGGCGGTTTTCTATGTCAAATATTCTATGGTACATAACAAACTCTTATTTCCTCAAATTGACTGCGGATATTCCAGAAAATTCCGCAACGTAATTGCGGATATTCTTGAAAAATCCGCAACGATGCTGCAAAAATAGAAAAGTTTATTTGAACAATAACAAGCAATTATGAAATTTTTGGCGCAATCGTGCAAATGAAGTTTGTAAGTAATTAAAAGACAAAGGTTTTAAGAAGAAACAAACTACGAAAAAAGGCCAACCGCTTTCGCAGTCAGCCTTTTGCTCGTTTCCGTTATTTCTGTGGCTTGTAGGGCTGTCACACCATGGCAGCCGCGTTTGACGTTTGCTCGTCGGCTGCCATAATATGACAGCCCTACAACATGATACGGCAGCCCTACAACCTAAGGATTACATCATCCCGTCCATTCCGCCGCCCATGGGCATCGGAGGTGTAGGAGGCGTAGGCTCCTTGTGGTTGCTGATGACGCACTCGGTGGTCAGCAGCATGCCGGCGATGGAAGCAGCATTTTCGAGGGCGACTCTCGACACCTTGACGGGGTCGATGACACCCGTGGTGAGCAGGTTCTCATACACCTCGGTGCGGGCGTTGAAGCCGAAGTCGTTCTTGCCTTCCTTCACCTTGTTGACAACGACCGAACCTTCAAGGCCAGCGTTCTCAACAATCTGACGCAGCGGCTCTTCCAAGGCGCGCTTGATGATGGCGATACCCGTGGTCTCGTCCTCGTTGTCGCCTTTCATCTTCTCGATGGCCTTGATGGCGCGGATGAAGCCGACACCACCGCCAGGGATGATACCTTCTTCGATGGCGGCGCGGGTGGCGTTCAAAGCGTCCTCGACGCGGTCTTTCTTTTCCTTCATCTCGACCTCAGAGGCGGCACCCACGTAGATGACTGCCACGCCACCGGCCAACTTGGCCAGACGCTCTTGCAGCTTCTCACGGTCGTAGTCACTTGTGGTGGTCTTGATTTGGGCCTTGATTTGAGCAGTGCGGCCTTCAATATCCTTCTTGGCACCGTGGCCGTTCACGATGGTGGTGTTGTCCTTGTTGATGCTGACCTTGTCGGCTTGACCCAGCATTTGCAGGGTGGCATCTTCAAGCTTGTAGCCCTTCTCTTCGCTGATGACGGTGCCACCAGTCAAGATGGCGATGTCTTCCAGCATTTCTTTTCTACGGTCACCGAAGCCAGGAGCCTTGACGGCAGCGACTTTCAGCGAGCCACGCAGACGGTTAACAACCAAGGTAGCCAAGGCTTCGCCGTCGATGTCTTCGGCGATGATGATGAGGGCGCGACCTGTTTGCAAGGTCTTCTCCAACACGGGCAGCAAGTCCTTCATCACAGAGATCTTCTTGTCGTAGATGAGGATGTAAGGATTCTCATAGACGGCTTCCATCTTCTCGGTGTTGGTGACGAAATAAGGCGAAATGTAGCCGCGGTCAAACTGCATACCTTCGACGACGTCGACATAGGTGTTGATGCCCTTGGCGTCTTCAACGGTGATGACGCCTTCTTGCTTCACCTTGCCCATAGCTTCGGCGATGAGACCGCCGATTTCGCTATCGTTGTTGGCAGAGATGGTAGCCACTTGCTTGATCTTCTCGTTGTCGCCGTCGACCTTCACTGACATTTTCTTCAGCGAAGCGACCACAGCGGCCACAGCCTTGTCGATACCACGCTTCAGGTCGAGCGGGTTGGCACCGGCGGTGACGTTCTTTAGACCTGTAGCTACGATGCTCTGAGCCAAAACGGTGGCGGTGGTGGTACCATCACCAGCGAGGTCGTTGGTCTTGGAAGCGACTTCCTTCACCAACTGTGCACCCATGTTCTCAACGGGGTCGTTGAGTTCGATTTCCTTGGCGACCGTCACACCATCCTTGGTGATTTGGGGAGCGCCATATGACTTTTCGATGACCACGTTGCGACCTTTGGGGCCGAGGGTCACTTTCACTGCGTTTGACAATGCGTCGACGCCTTTCTTCAGACCGTCGCGCGATTCGATATTGAAAAGAATGTCTTTTGCCATGATATTTCGTTGTTTAATTGTTGACTGTTTAATTGTTGAATTGTTGTTTGACACGGGACTGCGGGACACGGGACGCGGGACCGTCTCGCGTCTAAAGGTCTCGTGTCTCGCGTCTATTAAATAATAGCGATGACATCAGATTCGCGCATAATCATATAATCCTTGCCATCGAGGTGGAACTCGGTGCCGGCATATTTGCCATAGATGACTTTGTCGCCCTCTTTCAGGGTCATTTTGTTGTCTTTGGTGCCAGGACCCACGGCGACCACTGTGCCTTGTTGGGGTTTCTCTTTGGCGGTGTCGGGGATGATGATACCGCTAGCGGTTTTCTGTTCGGCGGCGGCGGGCTCGATGACCACGCGGTCGGCCAAAGGTTTGATTGCTAATTTTGCCATAATGCGTTTATGTTTAATTGTTTGTTGTTTAATCGTTTAATTGACTCGGGACTCTGGAATGCGGGACGCGAGACCACAATCTGCCGACAACGGCGCGATTTAGTCACATTTCGTGCCAAAGAGAAAAAAAACGAGAAATGGCAGATTTTTGTCAGCAAGCGTGACAAAGTGGCATTTATTTCACCCGCAACCGCTGACCAATTTGAAGCACCTTGTTCTCCCTGATGCCGTTCAACTGGCAGATTTTTTTCACGGTGGTGCCGTTGCGTGAGGCAATCTTGCTCAACGTATCGCCTTTCTTCACCTTATAATATACGGCACCTTTGGAACTGCCGCTACTTTGCGGGGCTTTTTTGGAAGCTGCCAGCGACTGCTGTTCGTTCATGCCATAGTGCGAGTTGATGCTGAAATAGTGTTTGCGAAGGGTGAACACCTCATCACGCAAGGTGCCGCTGTCAAAGTCGAAGATGCGCTCAGGGTCGAAAGCCTGTCCCATATAACGGGTCTCAAAATGGAGATGCGGCCCCGTGGAACGACCTGTAGAGCCTCCATAGCCGATCAATTCTCCGGCTTTCACCACATCGCCGCTTTTGACAATATATTTCGACAAATGGCCATAGTAAGTTTCCAATCCGTTCACATGTCTGATAACCAAACAGTTGCCATATCCTCCCGTCATGCGGGTAGGCAAAGCTGCGCGTACCACGCCATCAAAAGCGGCGTAAACGGCATCACCGGTATGCAATGGGATATCAACGCCCTTATGAGGGCGGCGATGGCGGAACTTGAAACCTGAAAGCACTTGTCCTGGATAAGGAATACAGAAACCGTGAAGTGAGTCAACCAAGACGATGTCCGTCTCCTCGGGCAGGTCTTTCAGGGCAATGTCGGTGTAGGAGTGCACATAGTCCGTCACCCAATGGTCGGTATCAAGTGTGTCGGGAATGACCGGTTTTTCCAAATTGTAATAAAGCCATGTGCCATTATCGAACAGCACCACCTTGATGAACTTGTCACCCGTATCCAACGTATCGATAGGCATCGGAATACTCTCCGAGTTCTCATCCTCATCGTCTTCCTCATTAGGAAGGTCGACTTCCAGGCCGATGCTATCATTTTCGAGAGCATCTACATATATATATACGGTGTCATGCTCGATGAAACGGTTCTTGATTCGTTGAAAAAAACCATCTTGGGCAAAACATACGTTAGCGAAAAAAAGGCAAGCCGCTATGGTGAATAATCTTTTCATCATGGTTTGATTTGGAGCGTTTGTTTTGGAAAAAGAACGGCAAAATTACACAAAAAATGATATTGTCGGGTTAAAAAAACCACAAAATGTCACATTAATGGGTAAAACAGGGGCGTTTTTGCCAAAATGTCAGACATTTCCCTTTGGCATAAAGATTGACTAACAGCGGGGCGTTGCAATCCCCCTGCCCCCTTAGAAGGGGGACGTGGTTTGCAATCGCGATAAAGAAAATTAAATAAGTAACAAATAAAAATAGGAGAACACAAAAATGTCAAAGATCATCGGTATCGATTTAGGTACAACCAACTCATGTGTGGCCGTGATGGAAGGCAACGAGCCTGTCGTCATCGCCAACAGCGAAGGCCACCGCACCACCCCTTCGGTCGTGGCTTTCACCGACAACGGAGAGCGTAAGGTCGGCGAGCCTGCCAAACGTCAGGCCATCACCAACCCGCTGCGTACCGTTTACTCTATCAAGCGTTTCATGGGCGAGACCTACGACAAGGTCGGCGCTGAGATGAAGCGCGTGCCTTACAAAGTGCTGCAAGGCCCCAACAACACGCCTCGTATCGACATCGACGGCAAGCAATACACCCCACAGGAAATCTCTGCCATGGTGCTGCAAAAGATGAAGAAGACCGCTGAGGACTTCCTCGGCCAGACCGTCACTGAAGCCGTCATCACGGTGCCTGCATACTTCAACGACGCCCAGCGTCAGGCCACCAAGGAAGCAGGCGAAATTGCCGGCTTGAAAGTGCGCCGTATCATCAATGAGCCTACGGCTGCTGCTTTGGCCTACGGCTTGGACAAGAAAAAGAATGATGTGAAAGTCGCTGTGTACGACCTCGGCGGCGGCACCTTCGATATCTCCATCCTTGAATTGGGCGATGGCGTGTTCGAGGTGAAGTCCACCAATGGTAACACCCACCTCGGTGGCGACGACTTCGACGAAGTCATCATCAACTGGCTGGCTGAAGAGTTCCAGAAGGACAATGGCATTGACCTGCGTAAGGACCCGATGGCCTTGCAACGTTTGAAGGAAGCTGCTGAAAAGGCCAAGATCGAGTTAAGCTCATCGAGCGAGACCGAAATCAACCTGCCTTACATCATGCCTGTCAACGGTATCCCGCAGCACTTGGTCCGCACCTTGAGCCGTTCGAAGTTCGAGCAGCTGGCCGACAAACTGATCCACGACACCATCGAGCCTTGCCGTCGCGCCTTGCAAGACGCTGGCTTGACCGTCAACGACATCGACGATGTCATTTTGGTCGGTGGTTCGACCCGTATCCCTGCCATCCAGAACATCGTCCGCGACTTCTTCAAGAAGGAACCTTCAAAGGGCGTCAACCCCGACGAAGTGGTGGCCATCGGTGCCTCCATTCAGGGCGGCGTGCTCACCGGCGAAGTGAAGGACGTGCTGCTGCTTGACGTGACCCCGTTGAGCCTCGGTATCGAGACCCTCGGTGGCGTGATGACCAAGCTCATCGAGAGCAACACCACCATTCCGACTCGCAAATCGGAGGTCTTC
>CAJOIF010000018.1 GCA_905234765.1 uncultured Bacteroidales bacterium | reverse complement strand
CTCGTAAAGATATCGCGCCGCAATCCTTTGTCTGGCAGCATCCTCCATATCCTCAAACACAGGCGTTAAATAAACTAACGCTGAATCATATTGTACCTCTTCACTATAAATACAGCCAATAGTCAGATAGCGATTCAATTTCTCTTCTTCATCCGTGGTTTGAACCGCCATACGCCTCAAATCATTCACCGAAGGTTCAACCCCTTTGCCCATAGTATAAAAAAGCAAAGCCTTGGCTGAAATCAAATCCCTGAAAACCAAATTGTTCGTATCGGGCAGTTGTTTCAGTGCCTCATCGTAATAATAGGCTGCGCTGTCATATTGGTTCAATTTGCCATACTGTTTCCCTATAAACCACAAACAATTGGAGCGAGTGAAAGGATGAGTTGGTTCTATCGTATTGAAAACAAGAGACTTTCTGCAACAGACAATGGCAGGCTCCTGCATATACTGACTGGAAAACAACTCTCCAAGCCTACCGTAAGTCAACCCCATAAACCAAGGCAAATGTTCAACCCGAAGAGACGCAACGTCTTGCGTCTCCAAATTAGGGAAATGCGTCTCCACCACCTCCAACGCCTTCAGATACTCCCCGCAAGCCGCCACCACGCTATCCCGTTCATACAATCCCACACCATTCATATAATGCGCCCGCGCCGCCAAAAAACCGTCATCAATGGAATCAAAATAACGAACCGCCTTCAGCAGCTCCTTCCTGTTGCTCTGCTTATAGAAATTCTTATAAAGCAGCTCCGCAATCAGCACCTGGCAGTAATGCCCGTTAAACTCATCCAGACTATCTGCTGCCGCACTTGAAGCAAACTCCTGAAGCATCGCAAAGGCACTATCCGGCTGCCGCCACATCAGGCTGTCAATCTCCGCCAATGCAGGAGACGACGGCGTTTCGACAGGCTCAACGACCTTGGCTGGATGGGTGCAAGACACCAACGCCATCAACAGGATTCCTATGTAAAGCCATCGTTTCATGCCGCAAAATTAATCAAAATCCATCAAGAGACGGTAACATTCAAGGCTTTTTTCAAAGGCGTAGGTTCAAGATATACAACCAACTCACGCAAATATTTTTGCATTTCCTCATAATTCTCCTTTTCTTATAACTTACATTTTCATGGATAATTCATGAAAATCTCCTACCTTTGCGGCAAAATTCAAATAAGAATGTCCATCGAAATTCAGCATATCACCAAACGTTATGGCGAACAACTCGCCCTTAATGACGTGACTCTTTCTATTAATAAAGGTATCGTAGGCCTGCTCGGTCCCAACGGCGCGGGCAAGTCGACGTTGATGAAAATCATCACCTGCTTCATTCCGCCCACCTCGGGCACGGTGAGCGTTGAAAGCCACGACGTCATGGATGACCCGATGGCGGTGAAACGCATCGTGGGCTACCTGCCGGAGCACAACCCTCTCTATTTGGACATGTATGTCCGCGAATACCTTGAGTTTGTGGCTGGCGTGCACCAACTGAAAGGTGAAGCCGCACACAAACGCATCGAGGCGATGATTGACGAGACAGGCCTCGGTCTTGAAGCCCACAAGAAAATCGGAGCTTTGTCGAAGGGCTACCGCCAGCGCGGCACGACCCGCAGGTGCTCATCCTCGACGAACCTACCTCTGGCCTCGACCCCAACCAACTCATCGACATCCGCAACCTCATTTCCAACCTCGGCAAGGAAAAAACCGTGCTGCTCTCCACCCACATTATGCAGGAGGTGGAAGCTATCTGCGAACGTGCCATTATTATTAATAAAGGTGTGGTGGTCGCCGACGACAAGATCGAAAACCTGAAACAGAATAATGCCGCCAACAATGTGGTCGTGGTTGAGTTCGAGACCGAAGTGGACGAAACCCTCTTGCAGAGCATCCCACAGGTAGGCCGAGTACAGCGCGTGAAAGGCAACCATTGGATTCTCGAGCCGCAAGGCGACACCGACATCCGCGCCAATCTGATGAAGTGGTCGGTGGACAATGGTCTCATCATCAAGACTTTGCAGAAGGAAGACTTGAGCATTGAAGAGGCTTTCCAAAAGCTGACGAAGGGATAACGCATCGTCTTTACCCAATTAGTTTTTTACCCATATTTTGGATTTATAATCCACTTATTTTGTATTTTTGCGCCCCTATAAAGGTTGTTTTATTATACATAATTGATTGACAATGAATAATTTGTACAGATTTTTAGCATTTTTTTGCATGATGGCGTGGATAATGCCTGCGAAGGCGCAATTCACCTTGACTACGGCTTCTGATATAACCAATGGCACACAGCATTATTACCTGATACAATCTATCGACCGCCCCACGTTTTATGCCATTCCGCATTCAGATGCTGTGGATTCTAAGGTTTCAACTACCAGTATTCCCAATGCCACTATGCGTTGGTGCTTCGTGAATGCTGGAAGCGATGACGACCATCAGTATTATTACATTGTCAATTCGACAGGCAGATGTCTGTATCGTTACGATGACAGCGATGGCGGCATCCGTATTATGAACACCTATGCCGATCTTTCTTCTTTGTCTGATGACGAATTAAACAAGTACAAGTTTTATCTAGAGCAAACTGGCTCATATTATTTCATCCATCCAAAGGGCGCATCAAATTTATACTTGAACAAGAAAGGCACTAACACTGATTATTCAAATTATATCAAAGCTAGTACATACAATGACTCACCTTCTGTTTGGAATTTTGTCGATGTTAGCGATGTTACCTGGCCACATCCGTTTACGATATCCACTAATGAAGATAAAAATTATTACAAGTTTCAGAATGTGACCAACACATCGTTTTATCTTTCCAAGTCTGAAGAATGGGCAACGGTCAGCAGTACAGGTAGTAACGCTAATGTGTGGTATTTTTTGAATGCAGGTACGGATGCGACTTATTCAAATTGTCATTATTATTACATCGTGAATGCCTCAACGGAAAAGTATTTATACTACACTGGAAGTACGGATAACGATGTCGCCAAAGTGATGGATTACAATTCTACTGAAGCGGACAAATACCGTTTTCTCATAGTGGATGCGGCTTACAAACACAACAACAATTATGAAACATGTTATACTATCGTTCCGAAACTGAAGCAAGCTTCTTTTTCTGGTAAGGATAGTTTTGCTCCCATGGCAATGAGCGATGATTCCCACTTGCTTCTCAAGTCTGACCGAGGCACTGGCAATTACGATTCCCACTGGAATATTGTGGAAACGGATTATGTCGCTGTAGAAGCCCCAACCATCACCAACAACTATGACGGTACCATCACGCTGAGCACGTCCACTCCTGGAGCAACGATATACTACACCACCAATGGCGACACCCCCGACAATAATAGCACAGCCTATTCTTCGGCCTTCTCCTTGGGTGATGCAACAGTCATCAAGGCTATCACTTATCTAGGCACAGACTGTTCTGGAGTGACAACATACGATGTGCCGAAATATACAACTCCAACCATTAGTTTCAACAGCAGCACTTCTGAAGTTACCATCACTTGCGCTGGTGCCACGGACATATTTTACACCATCGATGGCAGCAATCCCACCACTTCCAGCACCGCCTATAGTGCCCCGTTTACCGTTTCCTCCGATGTTACCATCAAAGCCATCGCCACTCATGCTGGCTATCTTACTTCCGATGTGGCAACATGGTCCAACACCCAACATGATTACTCACAGGATTATCTTACATTCAGAATATTGACTGGTGGTACAATTGGATGGAAAGCTTATGGGAATCTTACCAAGACAATTGAGTATAGTATAAATAATGGAACTTGGACCACTTGGACATCTACTTCTGATGGAGCAACTATTACTGTTCAAGCAGGAAACCTTGTAAGACTTAAAGGAACTGCATATCCATACGCTACAAGTAAAAGTGCATACTCTGGATTCGAAGGTGGAACTGCTACTTATGACATTGAAGGTAATATCCATAGCTTGATATATGGAGATAATTTCGCTGGAACCACAACTATGCCGAACAATTCTTATATGTTCTGCTCATTGTTTAAAAAGTCAAACGCTATATCTGCCGAGAACTTGATACTTCCAGCAACTGAATTGAAGAATTACTGTTATCGTGCTTTATTCAGCTGGTGCACTACATTAACAACACCTCCAACGCTTCCTGCTACAACATTGGCACAAGGGTGCTATTGGTATATGTTCGAACAAAGTGCCATAACAACAGCACCAGAACTTAACGCCACGACTCTTGTTCAAGAATGTTATGGGCACATGTTCGAAGGATGCGCAAACTTGAATTATGTAAAATGTATGGCTACCAATATATCTGCAACAGATTGTAAAGCAGATTGGCTAAAAAATGTTTCATCTACAGGAACATTTGTAAAAGAGTCAAATACGACATGGCCATCTGGCGCTTCTGGAATACCTTCGAACTGGACTCAATACAATGAGTTTTTGTTATATAGTCCTGAGATCAATTGTGATGGTGAACACATAACGATAACTTGTGCTACGGAAGGAGCTTCTATATATTATAGATTGAATCAAACTGGAGACTTCTCATTATATAGTTCTCCATTACCCGTAAATTCAAACACAACCGTTGAAGCATATTCAACCAAAGATACCAATACAAGCAATATTGTAATTATTACATTTGAAATATACGACAATCCATTTGATGAGTCTAATAGATCATTAGATTCTTGGACTTATGGTAACAATCAAGTCACATTGCCCTATTCTGTAAATGGCATAGACGGACATTCGTCAAATTATTCAAAAGGAAATCATACTTTTGAAACAACAATCACTTTATATAAGCTTCAGCCTACTTATTTATGGTTCCAACATGCTGACCAATCAGCAGAGATTTATGTTGACGATACTTATGTAACTACTCACTGGGGAGGATATAATGCATTCTTTGTTGACATAACTGATTATGTTCATATTGGAACTAATAGAATAAAAGTCATTTTGAACAACACAACAAGAAATACTTTAGCTCCTGCTGCTGGTGACTTTAACTTCAATGCTACTCTTGGTAAGGTTAAGTTATTTACTAGTCCAGTATTGCCATCAATGGATTATGGATATGATGGCTTCCACATCACTTCTTCGGTCACTACTGCTTCTGCAACTATTAATATAAAGACTTCAATTCCTGTTGGAGCAAGTGTAACCTGCAAGATTGATGCAGATGATGAGAACTATCATTTTACTGATACTAAAGCAAGTACTGGAGAAGAAATGACATTTACCACGACCATTCCCCATCCTCATCTTTGGAATGGCATTGAAGATCCATTCTTATATAATGTCACTTTGGAAATCTATTATAACAATGAGTTGTATCATAGATATGAACGTCCTTATGGATTCAGATATTATGAATATGTCATCAATGAACCGATTGGCGGTGAAAGCTACACAGGTTTCTTGCTCAATGGCTCGCCATATCTTCTGAGAGGTGTTTGCACTCACCATGATTTGGAAGGAAAGGCAAATGCACTTGATGACGATGACATTGCCAACGACTTTGCCATCATACAAGAACTTGGATGTAATTTCGTTCGTCTCGCCCACTATCCTCATCCTAAAGAAGTTTATGATTGGTGTGATAGGCTTGGAATTATTGTCCAAACTGAAGTCCCTTGTGTAAACAGACTCCAATCATCATTGCCGCAAGACTATTATGACCATCTTTATATACAATATGAGGATATGGTAAGACAGCATTACAATCACCCTTGTATTGTTTTCTGGGGATTGAGTAATGAGACCACAACAGATGACAAGGATTTTGGTAAAACGAAAATCGAAGCATACACATCTTTTATTAAAGGTCTTGATTCAGAACGTTTAGTAGGTTATGTGATGTCTCACAGCGTTGATGATCCAAGTGGTTATTACAATCACCCGAATGTTGATTGGTTCGGTTGCAATATCTATGTAGGATGGTATATCGACCAGAATTCAAACAACCCTTCCAATCGTTTGGATACACGTTTGACCAAGACCCTTACCAACAAAAGTAAACCATTGGCGTTCTCTGAATATGGTTGCGGAGGTACGCCAAATTGCCACTCTGATGACTTTATGACAACAACAACAAGGGGCAACAACCCAAGACATGATATTGAATATCAGATGTGGTTGCACGAAGGACACATTGCAGCCATCAAAAACTACCCACAATTGTTGTTCACATCACAATGGCAATTGTTTGATATAGCTGTGTCTAGCAGACAGGAAGGATATACAGTATGTATCGATGGAGAACACACTTCAACAGATGATAATTTAAGATATTTGAATAATAAGGGACTAGTTGAGAGAGACCACAAGACAAAGAAGGATCCATTCTATCTTTACAAGGCTTGGTGGAATCAGAAAGACAAATTTGTACACATCTGTGGGAAGGACTATGAAAAGTTGACTGGCAGAGTAATAAAGTGTTATACAAACGATGGTAGTGAATTGACACTTTATGTAAACAATGTAGCAATTCAAACTGTTCCGGTTGTAGACAATATCGCAACATTCACAGCAAGGAATTTCAATCCAGGCGATGTGATTAGAGTAGATGGTGCAACAACACATGATGCATTTTCTTTAACTAATGATTTCATAACCGACGGCAATTGGAATATGCCCGCCAACTGGAGGGGTAATGCGGTACCTGCTGCTGGCAGTCATGTGGTCGTCAGAGCTGAATGTACAATTCCGAATGAAGTCGTGGCCCAAGCAAACAGTATTACTATCGGTGAAAACGGCTCTCTCACCATCGCCGACGGCGGCCAGCTCGTCAGCAACAGCGCGGTGAATGCCACGGTGGAGAAGAACATCGCAGCCTACACGGTAAGCCAAAATCAAGGCGAGTCACTTACCAACGGCTGGTATTTCATAGCCTCGCCCATCACCGAGGACTACTCGCCCACAGGCAGCATGGTTGCAAACACATACGACTTGTATCGCCTCAACAACACCACATGGGAGAACTTCAAGAATTCGGAACACAGCGACTTCACGTCCCTTGTCAACGGTCAAGGTTACCTCTACGCTAACAGCGGAAACAACAACCAAGGTGTCACCTTGACATTCACCGGCAACACCAAACCTTACGATGCCACCTATGGTATTACGCTCAACGAAGGCTTCAACCTGGTGGGTAATCCCTACACCTTCGATGCTTATGTCAACAGGCCTTATTATAAGATGAATGCTGCCCGTACCGCCGTTGAAGCGGTATCCGACAACGCCGCCATTGCGCCCTGCACAGGTGTGGTGGTGGATTACACAGATGGTCAGAATGCCGTCTTCACCGCTGCGCCCGCCCAGAGCCAATCGAGCAACGGCGGGCTGAATATCGCGTTAAGTCAGGTCGTTGAGCCTGTCGAAATGCCAGCTCGCGAAGGTAATGGACTTAAGGTCGGCCCTTCGACAGGCTCAGGGACCTTAACCCTTGACAATGCCATCGTGAACTTCAACGAGGACAGCCAGCTCGGCAAGTTCTACTTCGGAACCCAAAATGCCAACATCTACATTCCGCAAAATGGCCAGGAATTCGCCATCGTCAGCGCCGAAACCCAAGGCGAGATGCCCGTCAACTTCAAGGCCAACGAGAACGGTACCTACACCATTACAGTTAACGCTGAAGATGTGGAGATGGGTTATCTGCACCTTATCGACAACATGACGGGTGCTGATGTCGACCTGCTCCACCCCAACGCCGTCATTGCGGGCGAAGACCCGCAATCTCCTAAGCCTTCGTACACCTTCACCGCAAGGACGACCGATTATGAATCACGTTTCCGTCTCGTGTTCGTTTGCGCAGATGCAAACGACAGCAATGGAACCTTTGCTTTCATCAACAACGGCAACATCATCATTACGGCTGATGTTGAAGGTGCCACCTTGCAGGTGATTGATGTGATGGGACGCATCCTGATTTCAAGAGACGCAAAGCATTGCGTCTCTACGAGTGGATTCGCGCCTGGTGTATATGTATTGCGCCTCATTCAAGGCGGCAAGGTGAGAACCCAAAAAATCGTCATCGATTGATGCGGATTTCGGAATTTTTCCTATCTTTGCAGCCTCTTACGTGGAAAGATTTGATTTGATTGCAACCACAAGAAAAAATGCTAAACCAATGCTTTTTCCTTGGGTTCCCGAGTCATGAGCTTGCCGAATGATCGAAGGACCCTTTCAGTCAACACTTCCCACACAAATTTATTATTAACTAACTAATAAACAATTTGTTATGGGTTATTATTTCACTTCAGAATCCGTCTCCGAGGGTCATCCCGACAAGGTAGCCGACCAGATTTCAGATGCCGTATTGGACGAGATTCTACGCTATGACGCCACCTCAAAAGTGGCTTGCGAAACCTTAGTTACCACCGGACTTGTCGTAGTAGCAGGCGAAATCCGCACCAACGCTTATGTCAAAATCCAGGACATAGCGCGCCGTGTCATCGACCGCATCGGTTACAACAAGTCGGAGTATCAATTTGACGCTCAGTCATGTGGTGTGTTATCTGCCCTCCATGGCCAGTCCAACGACATCTTCCAAGGTGTTGGACGCCAAAAGCCTGAAGAACAAGGCGCGGGCGACCAAGGTATGATGTTCGGCTTCGCATGCAAGGAGACCGAGAACTACATGCCGCTCACCATTGACCTCTCGCACCTACTGCTGCAAGAGCTGGCCAACATCCGTCGCGAAGGCAAGAAGATGACCTACCTCCGCCCTGATGCCAAGTCGCAGGTGACCGTAGAATACGGCGAAGGCTGGAAGCCGCTCCGCATCGACACCATCGTCATCAGCACGCAGCACGACGAGTTTGCCGACGACGAAACTATGCAGAAGAAAATCGAGGCTGACGTGCGCAACATCCTCATCCCGAGGGTGAAAAGACAGCTGCCAGCGCGCCTGAAGAAACTTTTTGGCGACGACATGAAGCTCTACGTCAATCCGACGGGTAAGTTCGTCATCGGCGGTCCCCACGGCGACACAGGTTTGACGGGCCGCAAGATCATCGTCGACACCTATGGTGGTCGCGGTGCCCACGGCGGCGGCGCCTTCTCGGGCAAAGACAGCTCGAAGGTGGACCGTTCCGCTGCCTACGCCGCACGTCACATCGCCAAAAACCTCGTGGCCGCCGGCATCTGCGACCAAGCCTTGGTGCAGATTGCCTACGCCATCGGGAAGGCCGAACCTGTCGGCTTCTATGTCAACACCGATGGCACCTCGCACGTCAAAATGAGCGATGCCGAGATTGCCTTGAAAGTCAAGGAGCTGGTCGACTTGAGACCTTACTTCATCGTGAAGCGTTTCGGCCTCACCAACCCCATCTTCGAGGAGACCGCTTCATACGGTCATTTCGGACGCCAGCCCGAAGTCCGCAAGATAGAGGTGTTCTACGAGGACAACGACACCTTCCGCGAAGGCGAACACATCTATAAGAACGTGGAGTTCTTTGGTTGGGAGAAACTCGACTTGGTAGACCAACTGAAAACGGCTTTCGGCTGCTAAACCAAAGCCGACGAAAACGGAAAAAGCCTGCGAGGACAACTCTCGCAGGCTTTTTCTATTCCTTAATGCGCTTAAAACTCACCCTCTTCCACTTCCATGTTCGACAGAATAATCTTGCTCATGATTTCCTCAGGAGTCAAGCCAAGATATTCAATCAGTTTTTCAGCCGACTTGGCCCATTCACTGTCGGGATAGTCGCGGATGACCCTCTCATAAGTGGCGCGAGCCTTGTCAAGGTCGTGAAGCTGACCGTCGTAAACCTCAGAAGCCAACATAACGAGGGCTGTAGGCGAATTGCGATAGGTGGGATAGTCTTTCACCAACTGTTCGGTAAGCTCAACAGCCTTTTCAGCATCACCTGATTTCATGGCAAACTGCATGGCCTTGAAAAGCCAATCGGGAGCTGACGGAGCTTGTGGGTTCTGTTTCACGAACTTGCAGAACTGCTGCACAGCAGCAGGCACGGCCTCCTGATTGAGATTGCCTTCGTTGTCAGACAGGGAGAGTTCCGTCTTTCTTAAATCTTCTTCTGTGATTTTCTTCTCGCCACAAGCCAACATCGTGCAGGCCAACAGGGCGAACATCATGATTTTCAGCGTCTTCTTCATAATATAAGTGATTTTTTCAATTATCTGCGTCTTTTCTTGTTTGGAAAAATCATGCGGTAATCCACATCGCATTTGCCTTCGGAGATGGCACGCAACTTGCCTTGTAGCAACGTCTTGCGCAACGGTGCGATGCGGTCCACATGGACATGACCCTCCAAATGGTCGTATTCATGTTGGATGATACGGGCACGGATGCCTTCAAAGACCTCTTCGTGCTCTTGGAAGTTCTCGTCGAGATACTTGATACGAATCTTGTCGGGACGCATCACCTCTTCGTATATGTTGGGCAGGCTGAGGCAACCTTCCTTAAAAGGCACAGGGTCGCCGAAGGTCTCAAGGAGTTCAGCGTTGATGAAGACCTGCTTGAAGTCCTTGCCATCCGGATAGTCGGGATAAAACGGGTTGCCGTCAACGATGAACAGACGGATGGACTTGTTGACTTGCGGGGCGGCCAAACCGACACCTTCGGAATGCGCCAAGGTCTCCCACATGTCCTTCAACAGCGTCTCCAATTCGGGATAATCGGGTGTGATGGGCTGGGCGACAGCTTTCAATGTGGGGTGACCGTATGCAACAATAGGTAAAATCATATTCTATTTTTTATTGATTCCATATAAGATTGTAGGATAATGGTGGCGGCAATGGTGTCGACCAATTCCTTGTCCTGTCGGCGCGACTTGCTGAGACCTGCGTCAATCATAGTCTGATGCGCCATGACCGAGGTGAAGCGCTCATCGTAACGCACGATTTTCATTTCGGGCAGCATCTTTTTCAGGCGGTTGACGATGGGCTCAATGTATTTCGAACAGTCGGAAGGGTTGTTCTTCATGTCTTTCGGCTCACCGATGACGATCTGCTCAACCTCCTCCGTCTTCACGTAAGTCAACACGAAATCGACAAGTTGATGCGATGCCACTGTCGTCAACCCGTTCGCGATAATTTGCAATGGGTCTGTGACAGCGATACCGCTGCGTTTCCTTCCAAGGTCGATAGCCATTATCCTAGCCATGTTCTACATTTGAGGTGCAAAAGTACACAATTTCCAGCAAATCATCTGTTGTGCCAACAAAAAAAGAGGCTCGACTGAACCTCTTCCTGCTTCAGGGTGGGAGATGGGATTCGAACCCACGACCCTCGGAACCACAATCCGGTACTCTAACCAGCTGAGCTACACCCACCATCTGTTCCGCTCTTTCGGAATGCGGCTGCAAAAATAGGACTTTTTTCCGAAACAGAGCCACTTTTTGCTCAAAATTTTCATTTTTTCTTTTTTCTCCGCCATATCAGGAGCGAAATCCGTATTTTTGACGGCGCAAAAAAGGTTCACCAATGGATGAGAAACAGACACAGAACCAGTCCCCTAAAGCATTGGCTTGGAAACGTTTCTGCAGCAACAAGCTCGGGATGCTGTCGTGTTTCTATGTCATCGTTTGGGCATTGTTGGCCCTGTTTGCCTATCTCGTCATCCCTGACAAGACACCCAACGCCAACCGCCAACTTTTGGAAATCAGCACAAAGAAGCCTGGTTTTGAGATCGACATGCTGATGGTTCCCAAAGAGATGCCGCCCACAAAGACTCCGTTTTTCCAATGCCTGCTGCATGGCCGCCCCGACGACTGCACCTACCTGCCTTTCGACAGCCTGCATATTAATAAGGTATCGACCACGGTCTACCTCTACCAGTCGGAAAGCAGCTCTACGCCAAGAACAGAAACTATTGACAACAAAGAACTTGCAAAAAAGGCCTTTTCCTCCGACGACGAAGCCAGCTCCTATATCAGAAGCCATTGCGTGAAACACCGCAAGTTCCTCCTAGGCACCGACCAGTTTGGTCGTGACTTCCTCAGCCGCCTGATTTTGGGTAGTCGCATCAGTCTAACAGTAGGTTTCATCGCCGTGCTGCTCAGCTTGATGATCGGCATTATTGTCGGCAGTTTGGGCGGTTTCTTCCGTGGCAAGGTCGACGACGCAGTGGTGTGGTTCATCAACGTAGTGTGGTCCATCCCTACCCTGCTGCTGGTCATCGCCATCACTTTCGCCTTGGGCAAGGGCATTGCTCAAGTGTTCATCGCCGTAGGCTTGACCATGTGGGTTGAGGTGGCACGTATCGTCAGAGGGCAAATCCTTTCCATCCGCGAGACCACTTTCGTCGAAGCAGGAAGAGCCTTGGGCTTCAAGGACTTGCGCATCATCTTCAAGCATATCTTGCCCAATATCCTCAATCCCATCATCGTGGTTTCCGCAGCCAATTTTGCCTCGTCCATCCTGCTTGAGGCGGGTTTGAGTTTCTTGGGCATCGGTGTGCAGCCGCCCATGCCCTCATGGGGCAGCATGATCAAGGAAAACTACGCTTTCATCATCCTCGACGCGGCCTATCTCGCCATCCTACCTGGCATCGCCATCATGCTCCTCGTGTTGGCTTTCATGTTGATAGGAAACGCTCTACGGGAAGCCTTGGATGTAAAGAACTAATTAATTAAGGTGAAATTCAGAGAAAATTTGTATCTTTGCGCCCTCAAAATTGCGGGTGTGGCGGAATTGGTAGACGCGCTAGACTTAGGATCTAGTTTCTCACGAAGTAAGGGTTCGAGTCCCTTCATCCGCACAAATTACAGAAAATCAATATATTAAAATGAACATCACACAAACTACAAAAGGGGAGAACCTGATCTCCATCAAGATTAGCGTCGAGAAAGCCGACTATCAAGAGAACGTTGAAAAGACTTTGAAGCAAATGAGGCAACGTGCCAGCATTCCTGGATTCCGCCAAGGCATGGTGCCCATGGGTATGATTAAAAAGATGTATGGCACCAGCGCAAAGATGGAGGCCCTCAATACGCTCGTTTCCGAAAGCCTCAACAAACATATCGTCGACAACAAACTCAATGTCATCGGCTACCCGCTGAGCGACCTGGAAAACCAGCAACCTAACGACCTTGAGAACCAGGACAACATGGACTTCTGCTTCGAAGCGGCCCTGCGTCCCGAAATCAATATCGACTATACCAATACGATGGTTGACTTCTATCACATCGTCCCTGAAGAAGAAGACATCCAGCATGCCATTGACGATATCGTTAGCCGCAATCCCAACACCTCTCATCCCGAGACCGTGGGCGAGGACGACCGCCTCGAAATCAAAATCCGTGAGGCCAAGGACGGCAAAGAAGTGGAAGGCGGTTTCCAGAAGGACGGCCTTTACTTCAACATGAGCCAAATCAAGAACAAGACCCAACGCAAGAAATTCATCGACAAGGAAGTGGGTGCTGAGTTTATCGTCAACTTCGCCAAGGTGTTCGGCTCGGAAGAAGAAGCCGCCAAGATATTGGGCCAAGACGCTCCCGCCGCTTCCGACTTCAACGTCATCATCGACGACGCCATCCGCAACGAGAAGCCTGAACTGAACGAAGAGTTCTTCGAGAAGATCTTCCCGAAACAAGAAGTGAAAGACCTTGACACTTTCAAAGCCAAAGTGAAGGAAGAAATGGAGAAGCAGTTTGTGGCCGAAACCGACCCCATCCTCTTCAACAAGATGATTGACGAGCTGGTGGCCGCCGCCAAGTTCGACCTGCCCGACGCTTTCCTGAAACGCTGGATTGTGGAAAACAGCCAAGGCAAAATTACTGCCGAAGATGTGGAGAAGAACTATGAAAGCAACTACGTAAAGGGATTGCGTTGGCAACTCATCGAAGACAGCATCGCTTCCGCCAACACTGAACTTATCGTCACCGACGAGGAGCTGAAGCAATTCGTTCTGAAACAAATCTTCCCCGGCATCGACTACGCCACATTGGAAGACGACATGAAGACCAACCTCGACAAAATTGCCGCCAACTACCTCAAGGATGCCCAGCAAGTGGAGCACCTGAAGAACCAACTGGCCGACGTGAAGATGACCAACTTCCTGAAAGGCAAGATGAACATCAACTATACTGACACCAACTACAAGGACTTCTTGAAGAAGCTGGAGGAGAAAAAATGAACAACGAGTTCTTCAAATACGCCACCAAGCACGTAGGGCTGAACACCCTCGGACTTGAGCAATACATCTCCAAGATCAACAACAGCGGCTACATCAGCCCCACCGTCATCGAGGAGCGCCAACTCAACGTGGCCCAGATGGACGTGTTTAGCCGCTTGATGATGGACCGCATCATCTTCCTCGGCACCGCCATCGACGACTATGTGGCCAACATCATCCAAGCCCAACTGCTCTTCCTTGAGTCGACCGACTCGAAGCGCGACATCCAGATCTACCTCAACTCGCCTGGTGGCAGTGTCTACGCCGGCTTGGGCATCTACGACACCATGCAGTTCATCAGCCCCGACGTGGCCACCATCTGCACTGGTATGGCCGCTTCGATGGCCGCCGTGTTGATGTGCGCCGGCACCGCTGGAAAGCGTTCCGCCCTGCCCCACTCGCGCATCATGATCCACCAACCTATGGGCGGCGTGGAAGGTCAGGCCACCGAGATTGAAATCACGGCCCGCGAGATCCAGAAGCTGAAGAAGGAACTGTACGAAATCATCGCCAAACACTCTGGCCAGACCTACGACAAGGTGTGGGCCGACAGCGACCGCGACTACTGGATGACCGCCGAGGAAGCCAAAGCCTATGGCATGATTGACGAAATACTCATCAAAAAGGCCTAAACGATGGCGAAAAAGCAGGGAGTCTGTGCGTTTTGTGGCAAGAAAGCCTCTCAAACACGGCTGATGATTCAAGGTGTCGACGCCGAGATTTGCGACAGTTGCGCTGAACAAGCCTACGCCATCGTCAAGGAACAATTTGGCGAGTCAGACAGAAGCCGCAATTTTGACACAACGGGGTTTGCCTTGAAGAAACCTGCCGAAATCAAGGCCTTCCTCGACCAATATGTCATCGGGCAGGACGAGGCCAAACGCACCCTTGCCGTTGCCGTCTACAACCACTACAAGCGCATCAGCCAAAAAGTGGCTGCCGATGAGGTGGAAATCGAGAAATCGAACATCATCCTCGTGGGCGAGACCGGCACGGGCAAGACCCTACTGGCCCGCACCATCGCCAAGATGCTCAACGTGCCCTTCGCCATCGCCGATGCCACCGTACTCACCGAAGCTGGTTATGTAGGCGAAGACGTGGAGAACATCCTCGTCAAGCTGCTGCAAGCCGCCGACTACGACGTACAATCCACCGAGCGGGGCATCGTCTTCATCGACGAAATCGACAAGATTGCGAGGAAGAGCGACAACCCCAGCATCACCCGCGACGTGTCGGGCGAAGGTGTGCAACAGGCCATGCTGAAACTATTGGAAGGCTCTGTCGTCAACGTACCGCCCAAGGGTGGACGCAAGCACCCCGAGCAGCCTATGGTGGCCATCAACACAAAGGACATCCTCTTCATCGCCGGTGGTGCCTTCGACGGCATCGAGCGCATCATCGCCGCCCGCAAACGCACCAACGTCATCGGCTACGGGAGCAGCAGCAAGGAAATGCTCGACAAGGACAACATGCTGCAATACCTCTCCCCCGCCGACCTCAAGAAATTCGGCCTGATTCCCGAAATCGTCGGCCGTCTGCCCATCATCACGCACCTTAACCCCTTGGACAAAGACGCACTGAAACGCATCCTCGTGGAGCCTAAAAACGCCCTCGTGAAACAGTTCCAAAAACTCTTCGCCATGGATCACATCAATCTGATTATCGAAGACGAGGTGTTGGACTTTGTGGTGGAAAAAGCCATTGAGTTCAAGGTGGGCGCGCGCGGACTGCGTTCCATCATGGAAGCCATCCTCAACGACGCCATGTTCGAGCTGCCGTCCGATATCAACGCTACAGAGTTGGTCATCGACCGCGTTTACGCGGAGGCCAAGTTGGAGAAATCTGGTCTCCAAAAACTCCATGTGGGAGAATAACTTACCAGTTTTATAAGGGATTGTTTTTTTGGCACAATACTTGCATAGACGCGTTCGTTGAACAAATAAAAAACGAACATCATCATGAAAAACATCGTATTAACCGTTTTGATCGCCCTATGCGCAGTTTCAGGTTTCGCCCAAATGCTGGCCAAAAACAATGAGTCCAAAAAAGTGACCGTCAAGAGCACTGTCACCAAGCCGCAGTCGGCAGTAGTGGATTTCTCCACCGACCAAGCCAAGACCAACGTGGTGTACGGCCGCATTGACGAGAACGGCGACACCCTGCTGATGGTCACCCTGCCCGACTTGGACATCGACCTGATGCAACGCTATCTGCAAATCACCGATACCCAGAAAGGCCGCCGCTTGGCCAAAAACGTGAAGAAGGTGTTTCCTTACGCCAAACTGGCCGGCAAAAAGATGAAGGAATACGATGCCATGCTGGCTGGTATTCCCAGCGCCTCCGAACGCCGCCGCCTCATGAAACAAGCCGAAGACGAGATTACCGAACAATACACCGAGGACTTGAAGAAGATGACTATCACGCAAGGTGCCATCCTCATCCGACTCATCGACCGTGAGACCAACCACACCTCCTATCAGGTGGTGCAGGAACTCAGAGGCAAGGTCCGCGCATTCTTCTACCAAGGTTTCGCCAAGCTGTGGGGCTATAACCTCAAGACGGAGTACGACCCGCACAACAATCCCGAAGACGACGACATCGAAACCATCATGTTACTGCTGGAAAAGGGAATCATCTAAGACCCTTATTTCCCTCGGCCCTGAACCACAATCAGAACCGTGTAAATCAAAATCTTAATATCCAATGCGAGGCTGACGTTCTCGATGTAAAGCACATCGTACTTCAGCCTCTCAATCATTTCATCGACGTTCTCCGCATAACCATATTTCACCTCGCCCCAACTCGTGATGCCGGGTTTCACCATCAGCAGCAGACGGTAATATGGCGCGCGCGCTTCAATCTGGTCAATGAAATACTGACGCTCAGGACGATAGCCCACCAGCGACATGTCGCCTTTCAGCACGGTCCAAAACTGGGGAATCTCGTCCAAGCGCACCTTGCGCATGAACTTCCCGAATTTGGTGATACGCGGGTCGTCGTCGCTTGAAAGCTGCGGCGTGCCTGCGGCCTCGGCATCCATCCTCATGCTACGGAACTTGGCCATCTTGAAAGGTTTGCCTCCCTTGCCGATGCGCTCCTGTACATAGAAGACAGGACCTTTCGAAGTCGCCTTCACAATAATGGCACAAACCAAGAAAACAAGCGACAAGACGATTAAAGCCAGGATAGACGACACAATGTCGAAAGCGCGTTTCACCACCCTTTGCCATACGGGCATCAGTTCGGGCGTGACCTGCACCAAAGGCGCCTGCCAGATGGCCGACTGCTTGACAGTGCCAAACACCAAGTCCTGCATGGCGGGGATAATCTTCACATTGGTCTGGTCGGCGACGGAGAGCAGCACATTCATCGCCTGAATCTCCGAACGCTCAATTGCAATGATGACCTCCTCCACCGCATTTTCCTTCACGATACTTTGAATATCATGGTATGTGCCGAGATGCGGTAGATATTCGGCCAGTTTGTATTTCGATTGGTCATATACATTGACAAAACCTATCATCCGCCTTCCCGAAGGCTTCACCTCTTCCTCAATTTCCTTAAAGATGGCACAAGCATTGTCGTTGCTGCCCACAATAAGGGTGTTGAACCCTATTTTCTTCTGCCGTATGCGCTTGATAACCGTCGTGGTAATGATGAGACGTGGGATGTACGTCAAGCCGAACTGGAAAGAAAACAGAGCGATAAACGACTGATAATAAGACTTGTAACTCACAACTTCATCATCAAGGATGACAACAAAAAACAAGACGACTACACCCAACAAAGTGATGAAAAATGTCTGCCCTAGTTCTTTCAGGCGCGACTTCATGTACACTTTCTCGTAGGCACCCGTAACAGCATGAAGAATCAGCCAACAGATAGGAATAATGACAACGCCCATCCAAAAACTCGGAGTAACGAAAGAATGTGTGACGCGATCCCAATAGTTGATATAAAGGTCTTCATGCGCCTTGCGGAAGAAATAAAAAAGGGTCCAGGCGAGTATGGAAGTGATCCAATCTATGAAGAAATATATTCTTTCAAGCTTTTTCTTGTTCATTGCCAATGAAATATCACTTATAAAGCACTTTCAGATTGTCGAAATAATAATGACGAGGCTCATTCAGAGGCGAATAGGGCGCCTGTCCGTAAGACTCGGAAACGGTCAAGTCGGAAGTGATATACACCTTAAAATAGTCGGCACTCTCATGCTCGTGCATCAAGGAGCCGAGGTTGATGTAAATCTTCTTCCAAACCTGCGGGATATCGTGTTGCTTGTCGGTGGGCAGCACTTTCACCATCGGCCATTGCACAAGGGTGTATTTCTCGTAATACATGATGCCAACAAAGACCGTATCGTTGGTGTTGTAATCCATCTCGAGGAGCAAAGGCTTTTCGCCCATCAGATCTTTGTGGCACTTGAACTCATCGGCTATGGCCACCGTGAAGTCCAAAGAGCCAGCAGGAAGCGACACGCCGCCCACATAATCCATGCAGGAAGCAGGCCAATTCTCAGCACGAACCACACGAACCATGCCCGTGTCGCTCTGTGCCGTCGACTCCATTGGGTTCGACGACTCAAAATCCACAATCTTGGCAATTTTCACACCCTCATTGATGGGATAGTAGTTGACCACGGGTCTGAGGGTGTCAATCTGGTTTTCTACCAGCTCCATATTCTTATACTCCACAGGCATGTAGAAGGAATAAGGAGCGCGCATGGAGCCACGGCCGTCAAGACAGATGCCGCCGTAGACCGCCACCTTATGCTCCCCCTTTTCCAAGACAGGGAAAGTGGCGGGCAATTCATAACAGCCGATGATCTGGTCATCGACATACACCCATGCATCGGTGATGTTGCTCGTGGACGCACCATAAACGGAATAGTCGGTCAGCGAGTCGACTGAAATAGATTCGATATGGATATAGGCAGGCACCGAAGGGCCCGAAAACTTGTGGCATGAGGTCAGGCCTAGGGCTAGAAAAACGGCCACAACCAAGATGCAACGGGTAAAAAATCTTGTCATAACGATGGTTTTTAGGGAAACGGAAAATATGTGTTTATTATTGTTGGTCAGAACGTTTATTTCTTCACCTTGATGCTGGAACACTCCACCGCCTCAAGGATGCGATAAGCCAATTTGAGGACATTGATGCCATCGTCGATAGTAACTGTCGGAGTGGTGTTGTGAACAATGGCGCCGTAGAAGCTCTCCAATTCCGTCTTGATGGCGTTAATCGGGTGGATCTCAGGCATTTCAAAGGTAATCTGCTTCTCCGAGCCATCAGCCAAGGTAATGATGGTTGACAAGGGATTGGTGTCGTCCACTGTGTCGTTGATACGGAACACCTCCGCCTTCTTGTCCAGAAAATCAACAGTGATGTAGGCATCGCGCTGGAAGATACGGGTCTTGCGCATGTATTTCATGGAGAGGCGCGAGGCGGTGAGGTTGGCTACCGTGCCGTTCTCAAACTCGATTCGCACATTGGCGATGTCGGGGGTCGGGCTGACAATGCTGACGCCACTCGCACTAATGTGGGTGATGGACGACTTGACGATGGTGAGAAGGATGTCAAGGTCGTGCACCATAAGGTCAAGGACCACAGGGACATCCGTCCCTCTCGGGTTGAATTGTGCCAAGCGGTGCGCCTCAATAAACAAAGGTTCGCCAATGAAGGGTTCTGCCGCGATGAAGGCCGGATTGAAACGCTCCACATGACCCACTTGCACTTTCACGCCAGCTTCATCGGCCATCTTCTTCAAGGCATTGGCCTCATCGGGCGTGGCCACGATGGGCTTCTCAATGAAGACATGCTTGCGTTTCTTCAAGGCTTTGGCAGCACACTCAAAATGGCAAATGGTTGGAGTAACGATGTCGACCACGTCCACCGCATCAATCAATAAATCAATGGAATCGAAGCTCCTCACGTTCATCTCAGCCTCCACCTGACGGGCCGTTTCAACGGAAGCGTCATAGAAACCCAACAGCTCATATTGTTCTATCTGTTTGATACAGTTGATATGGATTTTGCCCAAATGTCCTGCACCCAAAACTCCTATTTTCAGCATAAACGGAAAAATTTCCGCAAAAATAGTTTTTTTTGTCATTGTGAGGTACGAAGCAAGCAAAGTTTGCCGTAATTTCGCGCCGCGATAAACAAAAATGAACACCCACTTGGAAGATACCTACCGCGCCAAAGGCCTGCGCAAGCAACTTGTCGATACCTTGCGGGCCAAGGGCATCACAGACGAGGCGGTCTTGGCTGCCATCGGAGAGGTGCCGCGCCATGTTTTCTTGGACTCATCATTTGTCGAGCTGGCCTACCAAGACCAAGCCTTCCCCATCGGATCGGGACAGACCATCTCCCAACCGCATACCGTTGCGTTCCAGACCCAGCTATTGCAAGTCGAGAAAGGCATGAAAGTGCTTGAAATCGGTACTGGATCCGGCTATCAGGCTTGCGTTTTAGCAGCCATGGGAGCCAAAGTGTTCTCCATCGAAAGGCAACGCAACCTCTATTTCAAGACCAAGGAAATCCTCGAGCAGCTCCCCTTCCGCGTGAAACCTTTCTTAGGCGACGGTTTTGAAGGACTGCCTACCTATGCCCCCTTCGACCGCGTCATCATCACAGCGGGCGCACCTTCCATCCCTGAAGCACTCGTGGCACAAATGAAGACAGGCGGCATCATGGTCATCCCCATGGACAATCCAGACGGCGAAGGACAGACTATGCTGAAAATCACCAAATTGGAAGACGGTAGTTTAAGAAAGGAGTCGTTCGGTGATTTCAAGTTCGTGCCAATGCTGAAAGAACTGGGCAACGACTGAAATCCATCATCCTTTTAGCGGACTATCATAATGGACCCCTGGAAATGCAGTTTTTTCAGTCCGGTCGGACTCAGGTAAGTGATGTCGCAAATGTAGAAATAAGTGCCTGTGGGACAATCCATTTTCGTCTGCTTGCTCTTGCCATCCCATTGGATGAGCGGGTCGGTGGTATCGAAAAGGATATTTCCCCAACGATTGAAAATGACTGTCTTGGCACCCACAATCAAGTCGGCACCCGTCACTTTAGGTTCAAACACGGGATTGTATTCGTCGCCATTGGGCGTGAACACGTTGGGCAATTCGTAGGAAAACTCCTCCAACGATGGGTCTTCGTGACCGATACGCACACTCACGATGGCAGAGTAATTCACCAAAGGCCGCAGGATGTCCGTGCGAGTGTAATGTCCAAAGGTACGCACATAATAACGATAGGTTTCCTCACTCTCCACATCCTCATCCGTAAAATCAAAACCCATCACAGAAGCCACCTTAACGAAATGATTGTTCACCTCTTTGAAAACCTGTGTGCTGTCAACGTGCCAAGAAACGGCTTCTGTCCACGATAGGTTGGCCGTGCCATGGGTGCCGTTAGCCGAAAGCAGAACGGCAGAAGCAGACTCGCTCTCACCCATCAGTTGCTGGTGGGCATCATGCATCTGAACTTTATAGATCAATGACGTGACCTCCGTCAAATCAAGGCTGGTGTCGAGGAAAGTGGTGTCGGCACCTTCGTAAACGATGGAGGTGGCACCATCAAGGATGCGGATCAAGGTGTAGTTGTACGGCGCAACATATTGTTCCTCAATCTCTTTCGGATTGGCCCAACAGGTGATGACGTGACCCGATATGAGGTCGATACTGTCGTTGCTGACATGGGTCATCAATGGGCAGTCGTTCTTCAGTTCCACACAAGCAGCATCACTAACGATGCTCAAGGCCCCGTCGGGGAATTGGGCCAGAATACGGTATTCGTAGGAGATGCCTTGCGAGAGTCCGGAATCGGTGTAAGTAGCAGTCGTTACATCGTTCAGCGTAGCGATAAGCCCATAGCCACTGCGGATGCCTGTCTCGCAATCGTCAGGTTCGTAGCCATCGCAACCCACCTTGCGGTATATCAACAGCGCCACAGCATTGTGACAGGGATAGGTTGACCACGATAAAACTGCATTATTACCATTGGCTTCCGCCATAAAGCCCTGCACTTTTGGCCCCATCACACTGATATTCACCGTCTTTACGTTAGTCAAGTTGACAGGCGTATCATCATCTCGGGCATGGATGACAACCTGATAGGGTGTATTCCGAATATGGGAGAAGGTCGTGTTCCATGCAAACTCCATCTCAGGATGCTGTCCGTAGGCTGTTTCTGGGGTCAGCGTCGCAGGACTGACCGCCACCTCGAAGGGTGCCCCAGTGGCAGACAAGGTGACATTGTCGTAGTCGGGGTCGGAAGCTGAAATAACAAACTCGAGCCGTTCGCCAGCCACCAAGCAAAAACGTTCGTCGCATTGGATTTGCGGCACGCTGTTGTCGCACGATGAAATCAGGATTTGCATATCCCGCACCACAGAGCCGATTCTCACGCCATGACGCCACTCCTCCACCATGATGGCAACGTTGTATTCACCCTGCATCAGGGGAACATCCCAACGCAACTCACCCGTGAGTGCGTCAATGCCAAACGACTGGGACGCTTGCGGCATACTGTATCCAGCGATCTCCATACCGTCCTGCCCCTTACAGTTGACCAACCGGTAACTCAGGCTATCGCCATCGGGGTCGTAAGCCGAAGGATTGTGCAGATACAACTCACCCACACAGCCCCTATCAAGCGGGGCGTTCAGCAGTTGTACCGAATTGTTATGTCCCAAAAACGGATTGATGACCAGTTCCGTCTCGATATGCATCGGCACCATCACGGAATTAGGTACGTTGATGACCCCATAATTGCGGTTGGCATCCTCCATACTGATAACATAGGTGCCGTTCGAGGAATAATTATGGACTTGCTTGTAGGTGTTCTTGGTGCAGTCCGAATCCAAATTAACCCAATACAAACGGGGAACGTACTCCTCGGAGCCATCGCCCCATTTCACCAAAAGGGAATCACGCTGACTCCATGCCTCATTGGGGACGTTATAAGTGGTCAACGTGAATTCGTAGGCGTTGCCTCCAATCCATGAATAGGTGATTTCAGCGGCACGTTGATGCGTCGCCTTCGCGGGGAAGACGAAACAGAACAATAACGCACATGTCATTCCGAGGAGTTTGAAGGCATAGATACGCTCTCTCCTACGTCGTTCGGTATGCCGAAGTGAACCTATGTGCGTTGCATTCATTTTTCACATTTGAAATTGCAAATATAGTAATTTTTCAAAAACGAAAAAGCATCCGTCACCGGATGCTTTTTCATTACTTACCCAATCAAGAGCCCTTATTTATTCTTCAGCAAGTCGCGGATTTCGGCGAGGAGTTCCTCTTGCGTCGGACCGGCGGGAGCAGCAGGGGCTTCCGGCTCTGGTTCAGGTTGCTTCTTCATCTTGTTGATACCCTTGATCACCAAGAAGATGGAGAAAGCAATGATGATGAAGTCAAAAACGACTTGCAGGAAATTACCCCAAGTCAGGCACAACTCGGGCGTCACCACAGTCTCGCCATCCATGACGGCTTCGCGAATCACCCACTTCCAATCGGTGAAGTTAAGGCCGCCCGTGATGGCACCAATAAGCGGCATGATAATGTCGGACACCAATGACGACACAATTTTTCCGAATGCACCGCCGATGACCACACCGACAGCCATGTCCATGACGTTGCCCTTCATGGCAAACTCCTTGAATTCTTGCATAAATTTACCCATAGCGATGATGTTTAGTTGTTGATTGTTGAATTAACTTCGTTGAATCTTCGATTCGTTTAACTGTTTTTCACCACAAAAGTAGGAGTTTCTGTTGGAACAGACAAATTTTTCTTCAGTTTTTCTCAAACGTAGGTCGTGACCTACGGCAGCATCCTGACAGGCAGACAAAAAAAAGAGACATAGCGCGCTACGTCTCTACAAACAAACCGTCTATCTCATCGGATTATTCAACATCACGAACCAAGCGGATTGAAATGTTTTTAATCTCATTAAGAGCTCCAACTCCGTAAGTGCTCGAAAAAAAACTAAAAGCATAAGCATTTCCTTTAGCTGAATGATATGAACTTGACCAGTACCAACCCTGATATGGATAATCTGACCAGCCTCCGACAGGCAGAAACACACAGCCAGCCTCCTCAAACACATCCCAATCGCTACCGGTATAAAGGTCGCCTGTATATCCATCAGGATACAAAACCAAACCATCCACATTATTGACACTTTGTCCCAACGTGTAGCTATAACCGGAGCCTTGACCACCATTAACAGTACGGGTACCTAACAAATAGTTATATTCATTTCCGGTCAATGCTCTCCAACCTGTACCATAACTTGTAGTGCCGTCGCTGTCATAAATAGTTTGTGTGCTTATATTACTAGCCGTTGACCATTGAAATCTGCCATAAGTAGTATTATAATTGCTTTGACCATCTGGAAATCTGTATTTTTCGTCATAATACACCAAATTACTCTTTGAGAAGTTAACTCTTGTATTTGCACTTACAGAATACATGCCAGCAATAAAAGCTGCGGGCTCAAGGGATATGCTGACACCTGTTGTATAAAACATATTCGTTGTTATTTGCGGGACATTGCATGTGCCACTTTTATATCCTGAAGCGGTAACGGTGGCACCATTCACTGCATCTTGTGGGAGCAGGATAGCCCACCCCACACCGTCGCCGTCTGTTGAAATACTCACAGCACCCGTTGTACCTGCATCGATATTGCCAGCAAAACTAACGCTGGCCACAGTATTCATGTCGCGGATATTTATAACATTAGACGTAACGTTCGACGAGAATTTCACCAAAGCGCATTTGTTGAGGAGTTTGGCGGTGTATGTGGTGTTTCCGTCAACATAGTTTTCATTTGATGCTGCACACGATATAACCGGAAGATTGGTCATCTGGTCGCTTATAGTCACAGTGCACGAGGTTGAAGTGCCTGCAGTGAGGTCCTCGTTTGGCGTTTTTCCTCCAAAGAAGAAGAAATACATAGGTTTGCCAACCGTAGGTGTGTTGACAGTTCCCGAGAAAGTGCCACCACCGCTATATGACATCGTGCCGAGATATACGCCTTCGCTGGCCACATACAGCACGTCACCGCTTGTGTAACTAACTGCGCCAGTAGTGGTGTTGACGCTATGTTTTGAGCCATCGCCACTGTCGCCTACGTTGAGGGTTATTGTCACGATGCCGTCATTCACTTCTTGTGACACTTCATCATTCTTCTTGCACTGGCTCATGCCGAGCATCAGTGCCATAGCTATTAATAACATGCTTGTTTTTCTCATTTTTTGTCGTATTTTGTTAATTGCTTTCTTCTTTTTTTGATTGCATAACCTGCACCTGCCACAGCAAGGATAAACAGGCCGTTACTCACGGGGACCTCGCCGAATGATTGGTTCGTTACGATGGTGCCACCGTTGTCGCCGAAGCCCTGGTTGACGATATTATTAGTAGTTGCAACATTGGTCAATCCTCTGCTGCCTTGGTCATAGCTTTTGACGCTCTCGCCCCTGCCAAACAGCCCGCCGCCCGTCTGGGCGCTCAGCGTAGTAGACGGCAACATCAAGGCTGCCAGCCCAAGCGAGAACACTAATGCTTGTAATTTGTTGTTGCTTTTGAACATTTGATTTTGAGATTAAACTTTGAGGATTTAAAGATTTAAGATTTAAAGATTCAAGACAAAAAAAATCCAAGACAGAGCCAGTTTGCCCTGCCTTGGATAAGTTGCACACAAAAGTTTGGAGCGGAGATCTACCCCCCCCTGTATATTCTATTGAAAACCAATGATTTACAACGATTTAGCATTACTTTTGTGCTTTTTTGAGGATGCAAAGGTACAAAAAAAGGCTTGGCAATAATAGAATTGTTCTACAAATCCAAAAAATCAAAACTCCGAAGTGAAATGGAACTCGATGTCGGGGTACTTCTCCATCGCCATTTGCAAGGCATAAGGAGACTCGGCTAAAAACACGTCGCGGCCTTCCTTGTCTTCTGCAAGATTGAGAGCCTTACGCATCTTGAAATCAGCAAGTTGGGCTTCATTGTCACTGGTAATCCAAGCGGTTTTATAGAGTGAAATCGGCTCATAGCGGCAGGAAGCGTTGTACTCGTGCAACAGGCGGTATTGGATGACCTCAAACTGCAACTCGCCCACCGTGCCGATAATCTTGCGACCCGTCATCTTGCCCGTAAAGAGCTGTGCCACACCCTCGTCGGTGAGTTGTTCCAAGCCTTTGGCCAGCTGCTTCGACTTCATCGGGTCGGCGTTCTCCACATAGCGAAACTGCTCAGGCGAGAAACTCGGAATACCTTTATAATTCAGGATTTCGCCCTCGGTCAAGGTGTCGCCGATCTTGAAGTTGCCGGCATCGTAGAGACCCACGATGTCGCCAGGATAGGCTTCGTCAAGAACGGACTTTTTCTGCGCCATGAATGCTGTCGGGTTGGAGAACTTCAGCTCGCGGCGTTGGCGAACATGGAAGTAATTCTTGTTACGCTCGAAACGACCCGACACCACGCGCACGAAGGCGATACGGTCGCGGTGGTTGGGATCCATATTGGCGTGGATCTTAAAAACGAAGCCCGTAAACTTCTCCTCGGTCGGCTCGATGCGACGTTCCACCGTGTCGCGGCCAATGGGCGTGGGTGCAATCTGGATAAAACAATCCAACAACTCCTTCACACCGAAGTTGTTTAAGGCCGAACCAAAGAACACGGGGCAGATGTCTCCCTTCAGATAGGCCTCGCGAGAGAAATCATCGTAAACGCCCTGCACCAACTCGGTCTCGTTACGCAAGGTCTCGGCATCCTCGCCCAGCATCTTATCCAACTCGGGATTGTTGAGGTCGTCAAAAGCGATACCCTCGGTGATGTGCTGCTTGTCAGAGTTGAATAGGTAGAGGCTCTTATCGTAGATACTGTACACGCCCTTGAACTTGGGTCCCATATTGATAGGCCAACTCAAAGGGGTGAGGCGGATGTTCAGCTTTTGCTCGATTTTGTCCAACAGCTCAAAGGCATCCTTACCAGGACGGTCCATCTTGTTGATAAACACGATAATGGGCGTATTTCTCATACGGCATACCTCGACCAGCTTTTCTGTCTGCGACTCGACTCCCTTGGCCGCATCTATCACCACGATGACGCTATCGACAGCGGTGAGCGTACGGAAAGTGTCTTCGGCAAAATCCTTATGGCCAGGCGTGTCCAAGATATTGATTTTGATATCCTTGTAGTCAAATCCCATAACGGAGGTGGCCACCGAGATACCACGCTGCCGCTCGATTTCCATCCAGTCGGAAGTGGCGGTCTTGCGGATCTTGTTCGACTTCACGGCACCAGCCACTTGGATGGCACCACCGTAAAGCAACAATTTCTCGGTCAAAGTGGTCTTACCCGCGTCGGGGTGGCTGACGATAGCGAAGGTGCGTCGCCTATTGATTTCATCTATAAAAGCCATGACTTACAGTTTTTCAGAAAGGGTATAAAAAAAGCAACCCTGAGGTTGCTCATTTGAGCGGTCCGGACGAGACTCGAACTCGCGACCTCCTGCGTGACAGGCAGGCATTCTAACCAAGCTGAACTACCGGACCAACCAGAAAAAGAACTCTATTGCTTTGCTTTGCGAGTGCAAAAGTACAACCTTTTTCCGAATTGGCAATTATTTTTTTCGTTTTTTTTGAGATATTTTTCAATGGAATTTACAATCCATTGTAATACAACATATTAAAATCCAACTTCCATAGCACCTTTCCCGACATAATAACAAGGCAGGTGCAAGGCATCCGCTTGAGCAATCCATTTTTCAGCCTGATATTTCGGCAATGAGCCGTCAACCACCAACATTTTGACATCATATGCTTTTATAACTGATTGTAAATCAGCACGTTTACCCTCCCCCATAGAATTTGTAACTATAAGATAATCAACGGGTAAGCGGTACGAAAGGCTGTCGATGCATTGCATCCCGTCCCAAAGTGCCAACAGTTTTCCGTCAAAGGAGACCAGATTCGATTTCTTGCGAAGATATCCGTTCTCAAAGTCCTCTTCCAAACCGATAGTCTGGGGATGTGCCGAGAGATGACGCTTTGCCCATATCCCCTTTAGGCTATAATCCACGGTAGATTCATCATCAGCCAACAACGAATCGGCGAGCAACACATGCTCATTTCCCCGCACAAAATCGACAGCTGTATGATTGCGCAAGCTGAATACCATCATCCCATACTGGTTTTCTGTCCGATAAAGACGGAACGTAACGGAGCACGTGGCTACCAACAAAACGAAACACATGGCTATCAGCAGACGCCGTTTCTGCCAAACGATTGCCAACAATAACATCAGGAAAGCCACCAGCAACAGGGCAAACTCAAACCCGCTAACATACAGTCCCTTGACAATAGATAACGGCAGCTGTTCCACCCATGAAACGATGCGGTTCATCACATAAATCGCGCCCCACACCAAATAGCCAACCAACACATTGACATAAGGTATCCACGACACCAACAGCAGCACTATCCCACTGATGACGACGACAAAGGAAATCGGCGTCATAAAGAGATTGCTCAACCAGAAATAGGTGGTGAACTGATGGAAATAGAATAAGGTAAACGGGATGGTGGCCATTTGTGCCGCCAGTGATACGGCGGTTATCTCCCACGCCCTGTCTAGTAACTTATTGTTCACCGAAACGAGGTTGTAAATCGGCTTCTGCAACTCCACGATACCCACGACAGCGGAATATGACAGCAGGAACCCAATTTCGAATAAATTGTATGGATTGACACAGAGCAAGATAAATGCTGAAGCTGCTATTGAGTTGATGGCAAAACCCTTACGGTGTAACAGCTCACCCATGATAACGAAAGAAATCATCAACGCGGAGCGCAAAATGGAAGGTGAAAGTCCAGCGATGAGGGCGTAGAACCAAATCAATGCCAGCAGGAGCAGCTGTTTCAGGGTCTTCTGCCATTTCTTTCGGTTCAGGAACCCCAAGAGAAAAGAAGCCAGCAAATAGATGATGCCGACATGCATTCCCGACACGCAGAGGATGTGCATGGAACCTGCCGCTACATAGTTTTTTCGCATTTCGTCGGCGAGACTGTCGTCATAGCCAAGCAAGATGGCTGCCGCCACACCAAACTCATCGTCTTCCAGCCCGCTGTGACGCAGCGAAGCCAACAAAATATCCCTGAAGCGGTAAGAGAATGCGTAGATCGGATTGGCATTATTGACTTGCAAATCAACCCAGTCGTCCTCTTTCAGGAAGACCTGTCCCGTAATGCCCTTGCGTTGCAGGTAATCGCGGTAATCGAACTCTTCAGGGTTGAGTGGCGGTGTCACCTCGCGGATAGGAGCTGGAATGGCTATCAAATCGCCATAACGCAAAGAGAATGCGGAGTCGCTTTTGGAGAAATACGCCATCACTTTACCACTGACGGGGCGCGAGGGCATACTGTCGCCAAACTGGTATTCCAACTGCAGCACCGTCCTAATAGTGTTGGGGCGTTCATTAGGATAATCGCAGAGCCTCGCCACGTACCAAGAAGCCTCGGACTCATACTGACGGAAATACGCTCTCTGGCTCTCTGCCTCATGCACACGTGCCAAGTCGAAGCCTGCCAACAAGAGCTGTGCGGCCATCAGTGTGCCAAACAGCCAGCCTCTCTGCTGGCGCTTCACGACGAAGGCGGCCACCACCGCCATGATGAAGAAGGCAGCGGAAACGATGGTCAAAGCTGTAGGACTGAGACGAAACGACGGGAAGCAAACACCGCACCAAATGCCTACGGCAAGCGGCAGCAGCATCCTTACAAAAGGGTATTTACTCCAATCGGTCATGCTTCAAGATAGGGTCATTTTCCTTTTTTGGGGCTTTGATCGAAAGCGCAGGCATCTTTCAAGTGTTTCCAAAGCGGCACCAGCAGGGTCACACGCAGTTCCAGGTTTTGGAGGTAGCGTTTGCCCAATTCCTCATGTTCGATATCGCCCCAACCTAAGAAAGTAATATCCTGATTCTTCTCGTGTTCCGAGAACGTATTCAACACGCTGATACCATACGACAAGTCGTACTTCAGCAACATCTGCACCTGCTTGACGGGGATGCGATGGCAAAGTCCTACTCCCACCACCGCGCTGATATCGAAGGGCGTTATCGTAGCATCAGTCAGTTCGGTCTGGTAGGTCAAAGGCGGGTTGCTATTGTCGTCATAAGCGCGTTCCCATTCGACATTGCCGTTGAGCCATAAGTCAAAACGTGGTGCCAAGTAGACATAGGGCCTAAAGTTGTCATCGTCGCCCAGATAGCAGGTCACAGGCATTCGGAACTCCACGGCATTCATTGTCATGGCGTACTTCACACGGGCGAAAGTCGTCGTAGTATAGCTCGTCAACAACTCGGTGGCGAAGCCTTCTTTGGTGCCTCGCATGGAATACGATGCATCGAAACCGAGTGCGATTCGTTTCAGCGTATTCCATTCCATTGCGAGACCAGCCGTCGGCGCAAGATAAGGCCTGAACAATCCTTTTTCGGAAGCCGTATAAATCATATCGTTGGCAGCAAAACTCCCTGTGACACCGATGCTGAACGGACTATGGTTGCGATAGGTATAGTGAGCGTTTTTCACTGGCTTGGCATACTGCGCCTGCAACAGAAACGGCAGCAGGACTAGCGACAACAGAAAAATGTGTTTTCTCATGGCATCAATGGGTTTGGGGACTAACCAATGAATCATTAAACCAAGTGCACGACTCAGCCATGCCATCGTGGTCCTTAAAGACAAAAATCGAATTCACGGGATAGACCGTGGGGGGCACGATTGAGTCGCCGTATCTCACAATCTTATAACCGTACATGAAGTCCTTCACGCCGCCAGAGGTCAAGGTACCCGAAAACACAACCGCGTGTTGGGGGTGGCCTTCCGTTTGCAGAGTTTCATAATAATACACCGTGAAGTTGTTATCGTAGCCGGTCATAAAAGTGGGCGAAACCATCTTGCAGCGTGATTCTTCAGAAGTCATGCTATAATAGTCCACCAATTGGAGATACTGATTCACGAGCCTATGATAGTGCGTGATAGGCGAAAGCTGACCAGGTTGCGGCGCGTAAGGGGGCTGCAAGTTGGTGGCAACATATTGGTGCATAGACTTAAACTCCATATCGACCACAGGCGGCTGGTCACCGAAATGCACATTCTCTTCACCAAAGAGAGAGAGCAAGTCGGCGGGGAGTGTATCAGTAATGAATGGGATGGATTGCGGGTCATTGACCATAAGCGTCCGGTCACCTTCCTTCAGGCAGGAAGCCAGAACGAACGTTAGCGTCAAAACGCTAAAAGCCAACGTGATATTTCTAAAAAAACTACGTCTCATGGCATCATCATTTAATCTGTTATCGCTGGAGCACCACTTTGCGAACCAACGTCTTTTCCCTATTTTTCAGCACAAGGTAATAAAGGCCGTTTCGGGTTTCGGGCATCACATAGACTTTTTCATGGCTGATGGAGGCATCCACCACAAAGGTGTCCACTTGCTGGCCTTGGCTATTATAAAGTTGCATCTCGACAAGGCCTTGCAGTCGCCCAAAACGCAAGTTCAGATGACCCGTGGTGGGATTGGGCAAGACCTCAAACTCCACTTCGTCAGCATATTCATCCGTGTCGAAATAAGAGGTCTGGATGAAAAAAACCTCACGAATGGTGTCGCAGCGGTTGACAGCGGCAGCATGGAGCATAACAGGGTCGAGCAGATAAGAATGGATGTACAAAGTGCAGGTTTCACCCTTGCCATGTGGCTCGATACGCCAATGGTTGCAGTCAACTTCCCAGAGTACCGTATCCAGCACCGTGGCAGGATTCTCAAGCTGGATGAAATACTCGTTCACGCTGATGTAGGTCTCGCTGCCGCCAATAGGCCAATGTGCGCCCTGGATTTCGAAATGCGGGGTATAGTTCATGTCGACACTGAGCTCAACGATGCTGTCGCAACCCGTATTGGTGACGTATGAGAACTCGTAAAGACCGCTTTCGGTAAAGACCTCTCCGTTGAAATACACGCTATCACATTCCGTATTCTCGGTAACGTAAAAATAATTGCCACTAACGACCACTTCAACATACGTGGTATCACTTTGGCTTCCGTTTCGGGTGATAGCGCAGCCGTAAGTGCCCGACATCTCAGGTGTGGCATTGGGACGCACTGGGTTCTGCTCATTGGAAGTCCAAGAGCCGCCCACCAAAAACCAATGGAACTCAGAGCCTTCATTCCCGTTGGCAAACAACGTCAGATCCTGTCCGGCACAAACGGGCGAATTATAGCCCACGAGTGGAGGCAGAATAGAACAGTCGGTAGTAGCATCGCCAGCCACCTTACTGAAATTGATGTTACACGTGCGATTGGAATAATTGGTAATCAGCAAGATATAGTAATCTCCGTGTTCGGCATTGGTGATGCGGCACGTCTCGTTCCAATTGGGTGAATAGCTGCACGACACGACTTTTGACCCCGTAAGGCCTGACGGACAGGGTTCAAATGGATCATCAAAAGGCCCCCAACAGCAGAAATCGATATCGACCTGGGGAACGCTGTACATATAGATATCCATATTGCCGGAATCCAAGATACGCAGATAATACCATGCTGGATTCGGTGTCGACCCCAAGCAGTTGTAATTGGGGCCGGGTTCACCGCTGCCTGCATTCACACCTGCAGGGAACTCATACATTCCGTTATCAGTGCAAAAAGGTTCAGAAAGATGACAATAATTGTTCTGCGAAATAGCCCGCATATTCTCTTGCTTTACCATAGCGAAGTAAATGTCCTCGGGCAAAGCGGCGCACCATTGCTGGAACAAAACACCAAAATCTTCCTTTTCTAAACCATTATATGATTGAAAATCAATTCGTTTCTCTTTCAGAAAAGCATCCAATCCCATATCCAGCGAGGCATCACACAGCGGCACCACTTCCAATACCGAGGAAGCATCCAACTGCAACTCAAAGGCCTCACTTTGCTGTAATGCGTAAGCATAAAAAACAAACTCTTCGAAAGTCGAGGCATACCCTCTCAAATCGTATGTTTGGGCCTTGCTCACTTGCGATTGCAGCAGTCCGAGCAGTAAGAATAATACCGCAATAAAATGCTTTCTGTTCATATTATTCATTTCTTATTCATTTTTTACTCTTCAAATCCATGCAAATCACTTCGGCAGCCTTTTCTGACGCGCCAGCGTTGCCAAGACGATCTTTCAGTTCATCATAATCCTCCAGAATCTGTCGCTGACGCTTGCCGTCACGAAGCAACAACTCCAACTCCTTGACGATGTTCTCTTCCGTTAAATCACCCTGTATCAACTCCTTAACCACTTCCTTGTCCATGACAAGGTTGACCAACGAAATGAACTTCACCTTGATGAGCCACTTGGCTAAACGATAAGAGAATCCTGTCGCCTTGTAGCACACCACCTCTGGCACAGTAAACAGAGCTGTTTCCAAGGTTGCCGTCCCCGAAGTGACCACGGCCGCGCTGGAGTTTTGCAACAACTCGTATGTCTGGTTTTCAATCAAGAAAACGTCGGAACTACCTATAATATTTTTATACAGTGACTTGTCAAGCGACGACACGCCAGCAACGACGAACTGGTAATTCGGGAAATGAGGCACCACCTTCAACATCACAGGGAGCACCCGTTTCACCTCTTGCCCGCGGCTGCCTGGCAGCAAGGCAATGATTTCGCGTTTCTCACCCAAACTGTTGCGACGTAAGAAAATAGAGCGGTTGGCCGTCCCAAACTTGGCCAATTCATCCAACAGCGGATTGCCGACATAAGTCACATTCACGCCGTAACGCTTGTAGAACTCCTCCTCGAAAGGCAAGATAACCAGCATCTTATCCACCGAGCGCTTAATCCTCTTCACGCGGCGGCGTTTCCACGCCCACACCTGTGGTGATATGTAATACACCACCTTGAAACCCTTTTCATGAGCGAAATCAGCGATACGGAAGTTGAAACCTGGATAATCCACCAAAATCACCACATCAGGCTGATAATCAAGAATATCCTTCTTGCATTGGGCAATGTTAGCCAACACCTTTCGCAAATTGACAGCCACCTCCACGAAACCCATATAGGCCATCGTACGATAATGCTTCAGCAAGTCAACTCCTTGGGCTTTCATCAAGTCGCCTCCACAGCCACGAAACTCCGCATTCTTGTCCTTCTTCTTGATTTCAGCGACAAGATTGGAAGCGTGCAAATCGCCAGAAGCCTCTCCTGCAATGATATAGTATTTCATTGGTTTACAATTTATTAAACAAGAAAGAACACCAGCAACATCCCCACAATCGTGACCGCAAGTACCCCACGACCCATTTTGTCAAGGTTCCACTTCACCAGCATCATCCTAAAAAGGACGACACCCGGGATGAAAGCCAGAAGATATGGCGCACGGTTGGAGAACGCGCCCAACGACTCCCAGTTGATGAGGCTCAACAGCAGAAAGAACAGCCCAAAACTGGCCGCTCCCACCAACAATCCAAGCCAAAAGTTATCTTTGATTTTCATGATTCTTATTATTTGACATGGGACACGGGACTACGGGACACAGGACTTTCCAAAGTCTCGCGTCTCGTGTCTCGAAGTCTCGCGTCAATAATTATACTTTCAAACGTTTTCATTAGTTCTATATAACGATGGGCCGTCCAATCGAAACAGGTTGGCACTACAGATGCGTAATTGTTTTGCAAAGCCCAAAGATCCGTGTCGGACGTGATGTCGTCGCTCTCAAAGGTGCCGTCTAAATTGTAGTATTGCTCACCGTTCTCGTCATAGAGGTCGTTGAAATACTCCACCCAGCGGCAGGCCGCCTGACGACAGACCTTGATGCCTTTCAAAGGCTCTTCGCTGCGTTTGGGGAAGTTCACATTGAGGCAAACACCCTTGGGCAGACCTTCGTTCAGCACCTTTTTCGTGATTTCGAGGATGGCGGTGTCGAGGTGGTCGAAGTCGGCTTCTGGGTCAAGGCTGAATAGACTGTAGCCAATGGCGGTCAAGCCGTTCATGCAGGCCTCGACAACTGCACCAATAGTACCCGAATAGACTACCGTCGTGGCGGCATTCATTCCGTGGTTGATACCCGAAACGACCAAGTCGGGCGGGGTGGGCATCAGTTTTTGATAACCTAACTTCACGCAGTCGACGGGCGTACCGTTGCATCGGTATTCCTTGAAGCCTTCCTCCTCATGCACGAGACGCACATACAGCCTGTCGCGGATGGTGCAAGAGTGGCTCTTCGCCGACATCACCTCGTCTGTTGAGATAAGCGTCACATCGCCAAGCGTCCGCATCAGCCTGACCAGCTTTTGCAAACCTTTGGCGGCATAGCCGTCGTCGTTGGTAATCAGTATTTGGGGGCGATTTTTGTCCATTTTACAGCAATATGCTGCAAAAATAGCAAAAAACTCAAAAAGTTTTTAAGCATTGATACAATTTTCGTGTCGGCAAGCCCATCACATTGTAGAATGAGCCCTCCAGTCCGCTGATACCCACATAGCCAATCCATTCCTGGATACCGTAAGCACCCGCCTTGTCGTAAGGCTGGCAATGCTCAATGTAATAGTCGATTTCGACTGCATCAAGCTGGGCAAAGGTCACATCGGAATGTACCGCAAACGATTCTGTTTTCTCCACAGAACGTACCGTTACGCCTGTCACCACGCGATGAGTCTTGCCAGAGAGCATACGCAACATCCTTTCCGCATCTTCCCTATTCTTTGGTTTTCCTAATATCTCGCCATCACAAATTACGACGGTATCGGAAGTGATGAGCAGGTAATCGCTTGGCAGTTCCATATCATTGTAATTCAGCGATTTAATCCAACTAAGGTATTTCGGTACTTCTTCCAAAGGTTTGTCTTTGGGATAAACCTCTATGGTGTCCTTTGCCAGAACCTCGAAATCAATTCCCATGCCACGCAGCAGCTCCTGTCGGCGCGGGGATTTGGAAGCCAAGATGATATGGTATTTTTTTAGGTTGGAGAGCATATATTATAAGGTGTTGTTTTTAGGTAAGAAAACACGAATCAAATCAGACCCTTAAATTTCAGCCACAAAGCGAAAAACTGGTCATATACCGAATAAGTGTTCTTATCCTCGGTAATAAAATCCTTGTCCAGCAAGCCCTTCAATGCAGAACTCACGCTGCTGGCCGAATTGAGTTTGTTCCTTTTGATAAATGCCCCACTTGTAATCTCTTTAGCTTTCCCCTCTCTGGCAATAGACAGAAATAGAGAACGTTGTCTTTCGGGCATTTGATAATACAAAGATTCATACGTGTCGGAAGAGAGCCTGATGATGAACTCAACAGCCTCGTCCACCATTGAAACATCACAAGTTGCGCCCTTGTCGGTCCTTGAGAAAAGGACATTCATCACACGATGCATATAGCTTGTCACCGCTTCGAAACGTTCATAAAGCAGTGCCACGACAGCCTTGTCAAGATGTTTTCCCGCCTCCTCAAACTTAGCCACACAGAAGTCCGTATATACTGCCAAATCCAACGGTTGAAGGTTGATGATGGTAACTGCCTGATAGAACGGACGTGAAGGAGAAGTGAACATCCCGTTCATCATGTGGCGTTGGGAACCAGAAAAAATGAAGTGGGCATTGGTGCAACGCTGGACATACGTCCTGATGGTCGCCTCAATGGTTTCGTCTCCGTAACGGGTAATCTGCTGAAACTCGTCAATGGCCACCAGACAAGGTTTATCTGCTTTCTCCAAATACGTGAAAATCTCATCCAAAGTAACTGTCGGATTATTGATCGAGCCCAGTCCTACACCCCAGACTGGTAATCCGCTAATATCAAATGAAATCTCACTTCGCAACGAGGCCACCATAGTCACAAACTTTTCCCAAACTTTCCTACCTTTGGGACGCAATTCGTCAACTAACGCTTTGCCTAACATATTCACAAAATCACTCAAGTTTTTCGTGGCATAGATGTCAACCACAAAACAATGGTAGTTCTTCTGAATCTCAGGATCGTCGAACACATGCCAAATCAAATCCGTCTTTCCTAAACGGCGGGGAGAAATCAGCGCAATATTATTCTCGTTGAGAAGGAGCTCGCGCAAAACATCTGTCTCCTGCACTCGGTCACAAAAATACTCAGCACCGGCATAACCATTGGTAACAAAGGGGTTCTTCATAGGATCAATTTATTTCACCCGCAAAAATACAAAAATTTCGATTACCATAAAATAGTAATCATAAAATGAGAATCTGACTTGATTTTGCTGAAACCCGCTATAAAAAACGAATAACGGAGATGATTGGGCTCCGCTATTGTTCATTTTAACTAATCAAATTTGCTTTACAAACTGAGTTCTATCAAATTGGAAAGCATCATTAGTCTTTATTTAGCGCACCTTCAATTGCTTTTTCCGTTGCATCTCTTAATCCGAAAGAATGATGTTCGCGATCTGCTACTTCAACATATTTCTTACCATCAGAATCTTCTGCAACGGCAATCACCTGCTCTTCACCTTCAATAATTTCGGTAATTCTTCTATCTGACATAACTTTTGTCGCCAGTTATATCCCATCGGCCCATCGGTTTTTGTTTTGATTAATAATCCGTTATTTAAATATACATTTTTTGAGAAGATTCCGCATCAAGTGCGGAATGACGCATTCGGTGCGGAGTCTCCTTTAAGCATCACAGCAGCTTCTTCTTCAAAGTTTCAATCATATCGACCGTCATTTTGTCGAGGTCGTATTTTGGATTCCAGCCCCACTCCTTGCGGGCGCAGCTGTCGTCCATCTTGTTCGGCCAGCTATCGGCGATGGCCTGACGAATCGGGTCGAACTTGTACTCCATCTCGAAGTTAGGATAGTACTTCTTGATGGCGTTGTAGATGATTTCCGGGTCGAAGCTCATAGCCGTCACGTTGAACGAGTTGCGGTGCACCAGCTTGGTCGGGTCGGCCTCCATGATGTCGACCATGGCGTCCAAAGCGTCGGGCATGTACATCATGTCCATGTAGGTACCTTTGCTGATGGGACAGTAGAACTTCTCACCCTTCACGGCAGCGTAGTAAATCTCCACGGCGTAGTCAGTGGTGCCACCGCCAGGCAAAGTCAAGTTGCTGATGAGGCCCGGGAAACGGACGCTACGGGTATCGACACCGAAACGAGTGAAGTAATAGTCGCTCAACAGCTCGCCCGTCACTTTGGTCACACCGTAGATGGTGTTCGGGCGCTGGATAGTGTCTTGAGGCGTATTGTCGTGTGGCGTTGAAGCGCCAAAAGCACCAATGGATGAAGGCGTGAAGACAGCGCAGTTGAAAATGCGAGCTGTCTCTAAGCAGTTCACCAACGAGCCGATGCCGACGTTCCAACCCAGCATGGGGTTCTTCTCGGCCGTGGCCGAAAGGATGGCGGCAAGGTTATAAATGGTGTCGATGTTGTAGCGTTTCACCACATCGACAATCTGCATGATCTGCGTCGAGTCGATTCTTTCAAAAGGACCGGTCTCGACAATTTCACCGGTCAAAGGGCGAAGATCCGAAGCCACCACGTTTTCGTTTCCGTAGGTAGCACGGAGCTTCTTCACCAATTCTGTTCCGATCTGTCCGCCGGAACCAACGATTAATATCTTTTTCATTGTGATTTCAGATTTATTGACGCGAGACTTCGGGACGCGAGACTCCTTGTCCCGTGTCTCGTAGTCTCGTGTCTCGTGTCAATTATTTCAAGATTCCTAATTCCTTACCAATCTTCACGAAGGCGGCGATGCACTTGTCAAGGTGTTCACGCTCGTGGGCGGCACTCACCTGCACACGGATACGGGCCTGTCCCTTCGGCACCACAGGATAGTAGAATCCCGTGACGAAGATACCTTCTTCCTGCAACTTGGCGGCAAACTTCTGCGACAGCGGGGCATCGTAGAGCATCACAGCACAGATGGCCGATTGTGAGGGCTTGCAGTCGAAGCCGGCCTCGGTCATCTTCTCTTGTCTTGCAGCGTGTTGGTCTCGCTCATCATCTCGAACATACGGATGCCAGCGGCCACGAGGCCCGGAGCCATCGAGTTGGAGAACAGATACGGACGGCTGCGCTGACGCAGCATGTCGATGATTTCCTTACGACCCGTGGTGAAACCACCCATGGCACCACCAAAGGCCTTGCCGAGGGTACCAGTCAGGATTTCAATCTTGCCACGGAGGTTGTAATGCTCCGTCACACCACGACCCGTGCGACCCACCACACCAGCGGAGTGGCTCTCGTCAACCATCACCATGGCGTTGTATTTCTGGGCCAATTCATAAATCTTATCAAGCGGGCAGACGTTGCCGTCCATGGAGAACACACCATCAGTGACGATGAGGCGGAAGCGGCACTTCTGGGCATCTTGCAGTTGCTTCTCGAGGTCGGCCATATCGGCGTTGGCATAGCGAAAACGCTGGGCCTTGCAGAGGCGCACGCCGTCGATGATGGAAGCGTGGTTCAAAGCATCGGAGATGATGGCATCATCTTGACCAAGCAGCGGCTCAAACACGCCACCGTTGGCATCGAAGCAGGCTGCGTAGAGGATGGTGTCTTCCGTGCCGAAGAACTCAGCAATCTTGGCTTCCAACTTCTTGTGGAGGTCTTGGCAACCGCAGATGAAACGGACAGAAGCCATACCGTAACCACGAGCATCCATACCGTCCTTGGCGGCCTGGATCAGCTCGGGGTTGTCGGCAAGACCGAGGTAGTTGTTTGCGCAGAAGTTGAGGCAAACCTTGCCACCAACCATGATTTCAGCGCCTTGTGCGCTCTCGATAATGCGTTCATGTTTATAAAGGCCATCGGCTTCAATCTGAGCCAATTCCTTTTTCAGATACTCTTGAAAATTAGCGTACATTGTATTTAATGTTTTTAAGGTTGTTTTACTTTGGCCGCAAAGGTACAAAAAGGATAAATAAGGTGTACAGATTTTTGTGTTTTTTTCGCGAGCCACAATAAAGAAATTCCCGCCCACAATACGCAGGCGGGAAATCTTTCTCATGTCTTCTATTGCCTTTGGATACCTATTTATTGGTATTCATAGAAATATTTATAGGTATATGTACTGCCACTTTCGTAAGAATGTGTCTCTTCCACCACGGTGGGATAGTTGGCTTCGTCATATTGGTATGTGAAACGATATTCATACGTTTCGTTCTCTTCTTCTACCAAAACGCCGTTTTCATACTCCATCTCATGCTCAGTGCAGATATACTTCGTAATATTGTTTTTGCTAAACGCACTCAAATTCGGGAAATAGCGGTCCATATATCCATATTTGGGATTGTTCTTGTTATCATAATAGCAGGTGTAATCCTCAGTAAATGTTTCATAAAAATCTCCCTCTTCATAGTATCCGTCAACATACGCTTTAACGACATTGTCGCCATCCCATGTCAGCGTGATGGATACTGTTTCCACACCATCATCTTTGGCATTTCGACTCGAATAACGTTTTTCCCTATTGCTTTCAAGGTTTGCGGCAATTCCTCTAGGCAGGAACAAGCCCAGCGGATCAAACATCTCTCTACCAGATTTCTTTCCATCATAATACACACATTCAATTTTGCTAATCTTGTTATTGCTACCATGGGAAATGGTAAATTCTGTCTCCAATTCATAATCGTAGTACATGGAAACCTTTTTCAATTTGCCATCAGCGTATTGGAACTCGACATAGGCTCTATTATAGTCAACTCTAGAAAGGCGGTTATGATCGTAAGTGAAATACTGGGAATAACTAGAATTCGGATAATCTATTGAGGAGAGTTGTTTCCCGTCCCAATTCCAAACTTGCTCCAGGATTTTTTCCTCTTCATATTCGTCCCAATAGTAATACTTTGAGATTTTCTGCGATGGATTGAAAATACCGTCATTTGTGGTGGTGCCGTTGCCGTCACCGTTAACATCCGTCTTGTCTTTTTTGCATGAGCCCGCTGTCATCATCAGCATGGCTGCCATTAGAATGAGTGTTAATTTTTTCATGTTTTTATGGATTTTAGAGTTAGTTGAATGCAAAAATACAATATAATTTGGAACTTTCTACTACAAGAGGGATTTTTTTTCGCGTTCAAACAATATTTCGTACTTTTGCACAAAATTCAAAACCCTATCAAGATGAACGGTACTTTATATATTTACAATAGTCTTTCGCGCTGCAAGCAGCCTTTCAAACCTTTGAACGCCCCACATGTAGGCATGTATGTCTGCGGGCCCACCGTGTACGGCGACGCACATCTCGGTCACGCGAGACCAGCCATCACTTTTGACCTGGTTTTCAGGTATTTGCAGCATCTCGGCTATAAAGTACGTTATGTGCGTAACATCACCGACGTGGGCCACTTGGAGCACGATGCTGACGAAGGCGAGGACAAAATCGCGAAGAAGGCCCGCCTCGAAAACCTTGAGCCCATGGAGGTGGCACAATACTACACCAACCGCTACCACGCCGCGATGGACAAGCTCAACGTGCTACGTCCCTCCATCGAGCCGCACGCCTCGGGACATATCATCGAGCAGATTGCGATGGTGCAGAAGATCCTCGACCACGGCTATGCCTACGTGGAGAACGGCTCGGTGTATTTCGACATCGAGAAATACAATAAGGAGCACCCTTACGGCATCCTCTCAGGACGCAACTTCGAGGAGATGCTCAACACCACGCGCGAACTGAGCGGTCAGGAGGAGAAACACAACCCAGTTGACTTCGCTTTATGGAAAAAGGCTGAGCCTAAACACATCATGCGCTGGCCTTCACCTTGGAGCGACGGCTTCCCAGGTTGGCACATGGAATGCTCGGCGATGGGCTGCAAATATCTTGGTGAGACTTTTGACATCCACGGCGGCGGCATGGACCTCATGTTCCCCCACCACGAGTCAGAGATTGCACAGAGCATGGCGGCCAACGGCAAGCAACCCGTGGTGTATTGGATGCACAATAACATGATTACTATCGGCGGACAGAAGATGGGCAAGTCACTGGGTAACTTCATCACCTTGGATGAGTTCTACAATGGTACCAGCCACAAGAACGCCAAGGGCGAGGAGATGATTGCACAGGCTTATACGCCCATGACCATCCGCTTCTTCATCCTGCAGGCCCACTACCGCAGCACGCTCGACTTTAGCAACGAAGCCCTGCAAGCCGCTGAGAAGGGTTATAACCGCCTGATGGAAGCCGTGAAAACCGCCAAAGGCCTGAAAGCCACAGATGGTGCCGCCAGCCTCGACATCCAAAAAATTGTCGATGCTTGCTACGATGCCATGAACGACGACTTCAACAGCCCCATCGTCATCGCCAACCTCTTCGAGGCTGTGCGCATCGTGAACACCATCAAGGACGGCAAGGCACAAATCAACGCTGAGGAACTTGCTTTGCTCAACAAGCTGTTCCAAGACTTCGTATTCGAAATCCTGGGTTTGTTGGAAAGCGGCACAGCAGAAGGCAATGGTGATTTAGTGGAAGGCCTGATGCAGACCATCATCGGCATCCGCAAGCAGGCTCGCGCCAACAAGGACTGGGCCACTAGCGATCTTATCCGCGACGAGCTGGCCAAATACGACATCGTTCTCAAAGACGGCAAGGAAGGCACCACCTGGAGCATGAAATAACACCCATGAAAAGCGTTTGGCTGTCGCTTATCATCTTTTTCGTGAGCACCGTCGGCTTCGGACAAGTGTACTATGAACCTGGTTTCGACCTAGGGCATTATACTCCTTTCAGCGAGCGACACAAATACATTTCTGATTATCAGCAGTACAGCCTCGACCTTCGCATCGGACATCAGACTACCGGCAACAAACGCTGGCAACAAGAATATGTCTATCCTTCATATGGATTACTGCTTGGCTTCACTCACAACACCCTCGACAGTGTAATTTATTACACTCATGAGGGGAACCTCTATGGTCCCGTTGGGGAGTGTTTTTCCTTGGCAGGATTCGTCAACGGTCCGATATATCGCGGCAAAAATTGGTCGTTCGATTACGACATCATCTACGGTGCCGACCTTTGGACACGCCACGGCAACGAGATGCTAGGCTCGGCACTGAATTTTCATGTCAGTTTCGACCTTGGCCCAACCATCAAACTCTCAGAAAAACTGGACTTGGCCGCCCGTTACCTTTATTACCACTCCTCCAACGGTGCCACCTTCCTTCCCGACAACGGTATCAACAGCCACAGCGTCAGGCTGGCCTTGCGCTATCATCCGAAGGGGCGGCAAGACTTCATCCACCATGAACGCGAACCGTTCAAGAAACAAAACAATTGGTTCGTCTCTGAAGGCATCGGCTGGCTGCAAACCTACACTACCCAAGAAGGCCAACTGCCTGATGAAACTCCTTTCTTCATTGGCAACACACTAAGATTTGGTTTTTCACGACAGTTCAATCCCAAGTTCCGTTGGGACGTGGCTACAGACCTGCTGTGGACTGAAGAGACCCGTTACTGTCACGAATTACTAGGAGTGCCATACAACTTTGGGAATTCGACCCATATGGCAGCCTCTGCCGATTTCGAGATTCTTTTCGGGCGATTCGCTTTCTGTGCCGGAGCCGCTTATTACCTATTCCACGGATCAAAGCACCTACCGCAGTATTACACGCCCTATTATGAACGTGTTGGATACAAGCTATACTTGGGCAAGAACCACAATTACTTCATCGGGACATTCATGAAAATCCACCTCAACTCCATTGACTATATCGAATGGACGTTGGGAATGCACCTACCTCATCGTAAACCATCATCGGTTCAATCGCCATAGTTATCCTCACGTAGCAGGATACCTTGCTCATCGTACCATTTCCAATGGCCGCAATGCTTCCCCGCCTTGTAATACCCTTCCCAACGGAGATTACCGTTTTCCCAATATACCGTCGAGGAGCCGTCAAGTTCACCATCTTTGAAGTCATCAATACTCCACGGCCGGCCATCGCGGAGATAAGCCCTCCACTTGCCTTCACGCTTACCATCCTTCAACGGGCCTTCCAACTTCACCTGACCTGTTTCATAGTACTCAGTCTCTTTCACACATTGGTTGTGCTTGTCATAATACCGCACAATTTGAGGTTTCCCGTTAGGAAACGACACTTCGACCTTTTTGTTCAACTGGGCGGAACAAGAGGCCATCACCAAAACCATTGACAAAAACAAGAATATCCTTATCATATAATGTAAGTTTTTTCACCTATTAAAAGCCAGTCTTTCTCCCTTGTTCTCCTCGTGGAAGGCACCTTCCTCAAAGACCAAGTTGCCATTCACGAAAGTATGGGTCACACGGCAATGGGACAAAACGCCATCGTAAGGTGTCCACCCGCATTTTGAATACTCATACTTATCTGAAATACAATTATTTGCATTCATATCAACCAACGCCAAATCGGCATAATAGCCTTCACGGATGAAGCCACGACGGTCAATTTGATACAAAACAGCAGGATTATGGCACATCAGTTGCACCAATCGTGGCAAATCGTCTCCCAGCACGTTCGCCATGATGTCCAGTGAGTGTTGAATGGACGGGAAGCCCGACTTGCTCGTGAAGTAGTCGTCCGTGAACTTCTCCTCGCGCAGATGCGGCGCATGGTCGGTGCCGATGGTGTCAATCAAGCCTTCACGCAAGGCTTGGAGCAAAGCCTCTTTGTCGCGGTGTGACTTGATGGCTGGATTGCATTTGATGGCAAAACCTTTTTTCTCATAATCATGGTCGTCAAACCACAAGTAGTGCGGGCAAGTCTCTGTAGTTATCTTTTTGTCTTTCAGCGGAATGTTACTCTTGAACAGCGACAACTCCCTTTGCGTGGAGATGTGCAGCACATGGAGCCTTGCGCCAAAATGATCTGCCATATCGACGGCTTTAAACGAAGACTTATAGCAAGCCTCGGAGGTACGGATAAACGGATGAATCCCAGCATCAAGAATCACTTGTCCTTTGGCAGCCAAGTCCTTGCTGCACACCGTGTTTTCGTGGATGGTCTGTTCGTCCTCGCAATGCGCGGCAATGAGGCAGGGCGATTCCCGGAACAAGCGCACCAAAACCTCATTCTTGTCCACGAGCATGTTGCCCGTGCTGGAGCCCATAAACAGCTTTATGCCACAAACAGTTTTTGGGTCGGTCTTGACGACTTCGGCGAGGTTGTCATTGGTCGCGCCCAAATAGAAAGAGTAATTCGCCAGTGATTTCTCCGCAGCGAGGTCAAACTTCTGTTGCAGAAGCTCTTGTGTAGTGGTTTGCGGATTGGTGTTGGGCATATCCATGAAAGAGGTCACGCCACCAGCAACGGCAGCACGGCTTTCGGTGTAGATATCGGCCTTGTGCGTCAGCCCTGGCTCACGGAAATGCACATGTTCGTCAATGATACCTGGGATGAGGTATTTGCCTTGGGCTTCAATGACTTGCGCAGAACCAAAATCAAAGTTTTCGCCCTCACGGACAATCTTGGCAATCTTGCCATCCGAAACAAAAACACTTGCCGCGAAGGTCTGTCCCTCGTTGACAAGTGTCGCATTTTTGATATAGTAGTTCATCAGTTTTGTCTTGGTTTAATTTTACCCGTCAGGCCACGCCAGCGCAGGTTGATGACCCCGAACACCGCTTCCTTGAAAATGCCTTTGCTCATCTTCGACTGTCCCTCGCGGCGGTCGGTGAAGATAATCGGCACTTCCTCAATCTTGAAGCCCAGTTTCCACGCGGTGTATTTCATCTCGATTTGGAAAGCATAACCCACGAACTTGATTTTATCCAAGTCGATGGTTTCTAAAACCTTACGCGTGTAGCAAACGAAACCAGCCGTGGTGTCGCGCACGTCCATCCTCGTGACGAAACGCACGTATGCCGAAGCGTAATACGACATCAGCACACGACCCATAGGCCAGTTCACCACATTGACACCCGTCTTGTAGCGTGAGCCTACCGCGAGGTCGGCACCATTGGCACAGGCATCGTGAAGACGAGCCAAGTCATCGGGATTGTGCGAGAAGTCGGCATCCATCTCGAAAACATATTGATACTCACGCTCTAAGGCCCACTTGAAGCCCGTGATATAAGCCGTTCCGAGACCCAACTTGCCTGACCTTTGAATCATGAATAGGCGGTCGCCGAATTCTGTCATCAGGCTTTTCACGATGTCGGCAGTGCCGTCAGGGCTGTTGTCGTCGATAATCAAAATATCGAACGCCATCGGCAAGTTGAACACATAGCGGATGATGTTCTCAATGTTCTCTTTCTCCTTGTAGGTGGGTATGATTACTAAATTCTCTGACATACCAAATGCGTTTTTCTTTCAACGTGCAAAGATAAGGGAAAAAGTTCTACTTTTGCCATCGAAAACTATCAAAATCAAATCTATTATGAAAAAGAGATGCTTTTTTATCCTGTCGCTCTTAATATCGGTAACATCAGTACAGGCTCAAATTCAATATTTTGAATGGCAAGGCGGTCAACGCGAGTATTTGGTGAAGACCCCCTCGCAAAACAAAGAAGCGATGCCGGTCGTGTATTTCCTGCATGGTTTGGGCGACAACATCACCCGCTTGGACAATGAGTTTCATTTCCAACAGATCGCTGACCAGTACGGCTGGATAATGGTGGTGCCGCAAGCCCTTGCACAATCCGGCTACACTATGTGGAACGCGGCATTGATGAGCAGCAATATCGACGACTCGGGCTTCCTGATGGCCCTTTTAGACACATTGGCCGTCCATTATTCCGTTGACTTGGACAGCGTCTTCTTCACAGGCTTCTCAATGGGCGGTTTCATGACGCACCGCATGGCCATCGAGCACGGCGACCGCATCACCGCTTGTGCGCCTGTAAGCGGACTCATCACGCACACGATGGCATCCTATTCGGCGGTGGCTCCCGTCAAGATGCTGCACATCCACGGCACCTCCGACCCCGTGGTGGGCTACGACGGCAACTCACAGTACTTCGGAGGCAACCTCGGCCTGAGCGTAGAAGCCATCCTCAATTATTGGAAAAATGCCAACCATTGCACTAACGAACCTACTATCGACACTCTTCCCGACTTGCACAATGACGGACTGCGTTTTGTGCGCTACACCTACGAAGGCGATGCCGAAGTGCAGCACATCAAAGTCATCGGCGGTAATCACACCTGGTATCTCAACGAGAACCAGTACGACATCAGCTACTTTAACGCCATTCATGACTTTTTCACCAAAGGCAACGGAGGCAATGTCGGCATTGCCGAACCCGAAGCACCTCGGCTTAATCTGTGGCCCAATCCCACCACGGGGCGTTGCAACATCGAGGTGGAAGCAGAATCAAGCATCGAAGTGATTGACCTGCAAGGGCGCATTATGGCGACGTACCCCTTGAAAAAAGGCACTAACCAGATAGATGTAAGCGGATTACCTGAAGGATTATATTTCGTCAAGACCGCCGAGGGGACTGTCGGAAAAGTGATGGTGATGAAATAAAGAGTGCTTCGAAGAAAGCAAACAATGAAGCCCCCGCCTGCGTTTCCAAAGTGTCCTCAGGGAACATGGACAGCAACATGATGCAAAGGAAGACCGTGTAAAGATAGCTGCGGTACTTCTTTGATGAAAAATAGGGATAGAGCAACACGACAAGGAAGTATGCCAATCCCACCAAACCGAAAGCTACTGCGATGGCAAGATACTGATTATGAGCACGGAATCGGAATGTCTCTTTCAACGGCGAGTGGATTTCATCGTATGCTTGATTGAACGCTTGTGGTACATCGCCCGTACCCACGCCAAAGCATGGATGCTGTCGGATGATATGGAACGAAGCACGCGTGAACTCAATACGCTGCGAGAGGGAGCCACCATTGGGGTTGTCATATTTTCGGTATAGTCCATATTCAAATAAGGTGGACGACAATCTTGCACGCAACCCTGGATGTTTCCAATTGTTGTAATTGGTCACTCCCTGCTCAATGTTGCGGATGTCTTCATCGGTGAGTGCCATCACGCCTTCAGCGTCCTTACGCAAGTCCCTGGAAGTCAAATAACGCGCCAGGGTAGCCTCCAACAGTTCCCCATTGGCAGCCCGACCGTCAAGCGGCATCGCACTACGTTGCGGCCACGCCTCCTGCAACTCCTTGCGGCAGTAATACAAGCCCACATAACGTCCATCCTCAACGGGATTGTGAATGGTATCATGCCAATAGTCGTTGCCGAGAGCCGTTTTCTTTTCCAAGGTACTGAAATCCACTGGCTTCACTTCCACCAGCGGCTTGACCTGACGGAACAACAGCACTGAAATCGCCACCAACACCGCTACCGCCGCAATCCCTATGCCAATACGCCAACCCATCCCCTTTTTCCATTGCAGGAAGGCATAGACGACCGACAACACAATAACAGCAACAAGGATTACATAGCCCGACAACGACTCAAAGATAAAGATCTGATAGGCAAACCAAAAGAGCAGCACCACTTGTAACATGCGGCTCCACCATGATGCCTTGCGCATGACCAAATAATAGCCAATGACCGCCATACAAAACACGATATGCAGGCAGAACCTGATGTGGCTGATGATATGAGATATCTCACGAATATCCTCGTATTCATGCTTTACATAAATGGAAAAACTGATCAGTGTCGCCACGAAGACCGACAGCACATACACATTCATCAGCAGATCAAAACGCTTGCGTTCCAACGGTTCCATGCCCGACATGACGAAAGGCAGCACCAAAATAGGCAACTTGACGCGGAGGTCTTTCAAGGCATACTGAAAATCAGTGGTATAGAGCAGACCTATGACATGCATCAAATAGAACAAGACGAGCAGGACGGCAGGCTTGTTATTCCAAAAACGGGAGAGTTTATTTTTAATCCCCCGCCCTTCGGGCACCGACCAAGGAACAAGTGCATCGACAATCCACACGATGACCAGCCAAAACTGCGAGAGGCTCATCAAAAAAGGCGAGAGTGTGAGTCCAACAGCCATTATCATCAAGCCCAAAAGATAGGCCTGGTTCAGATAGGGTCGTATGGAAGCCTGTGAGCTCATCAATTGCCGCTCAAGATGCTGTGGTATTCATCCTTCCCGTTGGTATTGAGCAGGATTTCAAAGGCGCGACGTAAGTCTGGGTCGTTTTGGAGAGAGGCAATGATACGCCCTTTCTGGTAATAATATCGGCTTACAATCTCGGAACACAACAATTCCTCAATATCTTTCCGGTTACTGATAAGGTCGTTGGCTTTCTCTGCTGCGAAGTTCTTTTCCAAAAGGTCAATCTGAGGCTGTATCTTATCGAGATAGCCTTCCTCTTGGGCGGCTTTTTTCAGCTTCTCAATGGCCTTCTCACTCTCGGTGGTATAACTGAAGTTCTTGTCTTTCACAAACTTCATGAAATCCTGATAAGTGGCATCATCAATTTGGAACATGTCGGCAGAATCAATACTCTTATGCTCATGGTAGAACTTGTTGGCATAGTCGAAGATATAACTCTTGCCGTAGAGATAAGCCGTCACGGTAGCGTATGGATCGCGGCTGACCTTCACATCGGGCATGATGCCGTGTCCTTCATAAACCGTGCGCCCATGAACCGTTGTGAACGGCTTGCCGAGCGTGTCTCGCTTTACCTGTGTCGTGTCTTTCTTATGCGAATAGTCAATCTCCTGGATACAACGGCCACTGGGGATGTAATAATGTGCCACGGTCACCTTCATTTGCGTGTTATAGCTCAACGGCAGGATGTTCTGCACCAAACCCTTTCCGAACGTACGTTCCCCTATGATGACACCTCGGTCGTAGTCTTGGATGGCTCCTGCCACAATCTCACTAGCCGAGGCGCTGTTGCCGTCAACAAGAACAGCCAAAGGAATCTCCAAATCCACCGGATCGTTAGTGGTGTTGTGAACACTGTTGGCTGTAGCCGCCTTACCTTTCATCGATACGACTGGCTGCCCCTTGGGAATAAACAAATTCACGATATCCACTGCCTCGTTCATCAGTCCTCCGCCGTTGCCGCGCAAGTCGAGGATGAAACCTTTCAACTGCTTGTTTTTCCTCATCTCCACAAACTTTTCTTTCAGTTCCTTGGCCACGTCGCGCGTGAAACCACTCAACGATAAATAGGCAATTCCATTGTCAAACACAGTATAATAAGGGATGTTATCAATCTTCACTTTTTCGCGTTTCAAGGTCTTTTCGATGGGTTTTTCCACACCATAACGCTTCAATTTCAACTTCACTGTGGTGCCCGGCTGGCCCTTGAGTAACTCGCTCACCTCTTGGGTGTTTTTCTTATGGCAATCCACGCCATTCACCTCAAGGATGGCATCACCTGCGATAAGACCCATTTTTTGTGCGGGCCAACCATAATAAGGTTCAGAGATGCGGGAATACTCGCCATCGTACTGAATCAAGGCGCCGATGCCGCCGTATTCACCAGTCGTCATGAAGCGTGCGTTCTCGATGTCCGATTCGGGGATAAACACCGTGTAAGGGTCCAGTCCATCGAGCATGGCGTTGATGGCCGCTTCGTTGAGCTCGCCTGGATTGATTTCATCGACATAGTTGAGGTTCAGTTCACGCAGGAGGCTGTTGTAGATGTCGAGGCTCTTGGCGATTTCGAAGTTGTTCTGCTTTTCTTGGGCGAATAGGCTCACGGAAAGGAGCCAGGTGAGGATGAGGGTAGTTATGTTTTTCATCTTTGATACGTTGTTTTACTTGGTTGGCAGGGGATCCGCTGTGCTTCACCGCCCGCATAATATCCTTTGTCCCTACGGGACGGGGTCATATCCACTGCCGCCCCATGGGTTGCATGACAAGATACGCTTGAAGGTGAGCCAGCCGCCCTTGAAGAAGCCGTATTTCCGAATGGCCTCGATGCCGTAGTTGGAGCATGTGGGCGTATAGCGACAGCTTTTCCCGATAAAGGGCGACAGCGTGACCTGATAGATCCGTATCAGCAGAATCAGGAAGTCAGCGGGCAGACGCTTGATGCACTTCGTAACGTTGGACCAGTTCATGGATGGCTTTTTTCGTCTTTCTTAGCATTTCGTCGTAGCTGTGGATGACCGTAGCCGTATACACTAACGCCACATCGACCGAAATATTATCCCTCTGGCAGATTTCATACAACTCAGCCTTGTTGTGACGCCAACTCTCGCGAATCAGCCGTTTGACACGGTTACGCTTGAAGGCATGATGGAAACGTTTTTTAGAAACGGAGACGAGCAAACGGCAGGTGACAGGATGACTTTCGTCGTTACGAAACAGATACACCATGCGATATGGATAAACGTTCACGCCCTTGCCTTTCTCGAATAGCGCGGTTATGTCGTTTTCCTTGCAGATGCGTTCATATTTCGGGAAGCCCTCCTTTGCAGTCATGGCTTATTTCTTCTTGCTCTTCTTCTGTTCGGCGGCAAGATACTGTTCAATAGCCATCGTCATCGACGGGGCGGTCTCGGAAGGTGCCTTGATGTTCAACTCGAAACCTGCGTCAACAATGGCTTGGCAAGTAGCTTCGCCAAAGCCTCCAATGGCCACTTCCTCCTGCTTGAATTCGGGGAAATTCTCTTGCAACGAATGAATTCCCGCCGGACTAAAGAACACAAGCATCTCGTAGTCGTTGATATTGATGTGCTTCAGGTCGGAAGGCACCGTGCGGAACATAACGGCTTTGGTGAAATTGAGCTTGGCAGCCGTGAGCAGGTCGATGGTCGAGTCGGAACTGATGTCGGAACAGCAATAAAGATACTTCTCGTCCTTGTGCTTCTTCATGATTTCCAACAAGTCGGACAATGTCTGGTTGCCATAGAACACCTTTCGCTTGCGATATTGCACATAACGTTGCAGATAAAACGCCGTTGACTCATTGATGCAGAAATACTTCAGTGTCTCAGGCACATTGTAGCGCATTTCCTTGGCCACGCGGAAAAAATGGTCAACGGCATTTCGGCTCGTCAGTATGATGCCCGTGTATTCCGGCAGTTTGATGTGTTCTTGACGCAACTCGCTCGCGGAAACCTCATCGAGCTTGATGAATTTCTCAAAAGTGAAACTAACGCCATATTTCTTCATCATGTCGGCGTAAGGGGTCTTGGAAATGTCGGCAGGTTGAGGCTGTGACACCAAAATATGCTTGATCTTCATGCTCTCTTTTCCTTAAATGTGTCCGTTTTATCTATCTTTTACCTACGTCCAAACGATGTAACTCTTTAGAAAACAGAACCTTGACTAAAAAAGCGAAGACCTGCTGTAAGGAGCATTGCCGTAGGGGCGATTTCGAGGCTGCAAAAATACAAAAAAATAAAAAACGAAGGTACTTTTGTTGCAACTCTCGTTTCAATAATTCCTAAAATAAATCTTGTCAATGCCGCCACGATGATGACGCTGATGCCAATCCACACAAAGAGCGAGTAAGGATTGTATAGCAGCAAAAGCAAAATAGGAAGCATGGCCAAAAAACTGAAAATCGAAACCGAAAGTTGTACCGTCATCTGTCGACTGACCGCCTCACGAGCATCGAAAAGCCAGTTCATATAATATAGGAAGAAGAAACGCAATAGCACCCAACCGCCCACTGCCGCCAAACCAAGGCCAAACATATGTGTACTGTTGTATTGCATCACGTCGCGCGACAGCACCACACAGCTTTTTTGCACAAACAAAGCCATGATGACGATATAAGCCACAAAAAACGTAAATCCCAGGAAACTTCCCACGGGATTCCACTCACGCAACAACTGGTTGGTATGCGCCACACCACCTGGCACCAACAGAATCTGACGGAACTGTCGCGGATAAAGCTGCTTGTTCATCACGATGAGGAGCAGCATGAGACCCAACACCACCAGATTCCATCCTTCCAACACATCGTATGTGATGCGTGGCATTGGGTTGATGTTTCCGCCAAACGTCGTGACGAAACTCTCAGTCACTGTATCACACAAAACCGAATCGCAAACGGCAGTATCGGCCACTTCCACGGCATCAACAGTTTGTTTTGCCCACACAGGCTGATAGGATATGATGGAATAATCGGGCATATATATTTCATTCGCGCTGCAAAAATAACGATAATTTGCTTACTTTTGCATCGTTCAATGCGAAAAACGATGATTCAAAAAATCTATAAATTCGGTGGTGCATCGGTGAAAGATGCTGAGGCTGTGCGCAACTTGGCCAGCATCGTGTCTCAGCACAAGGATGAGGACATCCTGTTGGTCGTCTCGGCCATGGGCAAGACCACCAATATGTTGGAAAAGGTGCTGGCTGACTTCCGAGAACACAACGGAGACCTCGGCATGGATGCCTTAAGCGAGGTCATCGCCTACCACGACGGCATTATCAGCGGACTCTTCGGTGAAGACGCCAACCCCGATTTTGGCGAATCCATCGCCAACCTCTTCATCGAGCTTTGGGAAAAACTGCAAAAAACCGACACGCCTTACGACTATCAGTACGACCAGACCGTCAGCTACGGCGAGTTGATTTCGACCTGCATCATTCAGGAATACCTCAGCAAATGCGATATCCCTACCCGTTGGCTTGACGCAAGGAAATACATCATCGCCGAGGACGAGACCCATTTCCGCGCCGCCAACCCCGATTGGGACGAGACCCGTTTAAGAATCAGCAAACTGAATGACGAACACATTCGTGGCATCGTTTGTTTGACACAAGGCTTCATCGGTGGCACTGCCGATGGCAAGCATAGTGTCACCCTCGGACGTGAAGGCTCCGACTTCACCGCAGCCATCTTCGCCAACTGTCTCGATGCCAAAGAAGTCACCATCTGGAAAGACGTGGACGGCCTGCTCAACGCCGACCCAAAACGCTTTGCCGAAACGGTGAAGATACCACACATTCCCTACTCCGAAGCCATCGAGCTGGCTTTCTATGGTGCCACCATCATCCACCCAAAGACCATCAAGCCACTGCAAAACAAGAACATAACACTCAAGGTACAGTCATTCCTCCACCCCGACCATGAACCCACCCTCATCGACGGAACCCATCGCAAAAACGACGAAGGCATCCCTTCCTTTATCGTCAAAGACAACCAAACCTTGGTCAGCATCACGCCTCGCGACTTCTCCTTCATGAACGAGCACAACCTGCAGATCCTTTTTCACACCTGCGACGAATTGCAGATTCACGCCAACATGATTCAGACTTCCGCCCTGATGCTTTCCTTCTGCTTCGACAGCGACAAGCAAAAACTAAAACAACTGATGACGCAACTTAATAACGATTTCAGCATCAAATACAACGAAGGTTTGCAGTTGTTCACCATCAGGCATTATCAGGAAGGGCTGGAACAAGACTTCATCAAAGGAAAGAAAATCCTCGTGAAACAAGGTAGCCGCAGCACCATGCAATACGTGTTGGCATGAAAGTCATCGCCCATATCCGCACCGATTTTCCGACCAAGTTCGGCATCCCGCGACAAAGTGGCATCATTGAGTCGCTGCAAGGCAGGATTGTCTTCGAGCCAGAATACCGAAACATTGAGGCAGTGCGTGGTTTAGAGGAGTTCTCGCACATCTGGTTGATATGGGAGTTCTCGGAAGCCGTGCGTGAGGAATGGTCTCCGACGGTGCGTCCACCCCGTTTGGGCGGCAACGTCCGCAAAGGCGTATTTGCCACAAGGTCACCGTTTCGACCCAACCCTATTGGGCTTTCGTCAGTAAAACTTGAGAGAATTGAAATTGAACCAAATCTGGGGCCCGTACTCCATGTTTCAGGCGCAGACTTAATGGACGGCACGCCCATTTACGACATCAAGCCTTACATCGCCTACACCGATAGCCATCCCGAGGCCGTCAGTGGTTTCGCCTCAAAACCGGCAGAGTATCTTTTGAAAGTGGATTTTCCTGAAAACTTGTTTGAAAAAGTTCCCTCCGCTCTGCGCGAAAGCCTCATCGAAGTCCTTGCCCACGATCCTCGGCCACAGTACCATGATGATCCTGAAAGGGTTTATGGCATGGCTTTCGGCGGATTTGAAATTAAGTTTCAAGTGAAAGAAATGCGGTTAAAGGTTGTGGAAGTCAACAGAATTGGCTAATTTTGCCAACTGCGAGCATTAAAACAAACATTATGATTGGACAAAACAGCGGCATCAAATACAAAGGAGGATGGCAGCATGGCAGTGTCATCTCACAAAAGTTGGAAGGTCCTCTCGGCGATGGTGTCGTGGTATTCCCCAACGGAGACAGCTTTGAGGGCTATTTCCACCTCAGCTATGCCCACATCAACGGCCCAGCCTACGCCGCCGAAGGCAAATACAAGTTTGCCGACGGTTCTACCATCGAACACGCATGGATCAACACCTCCAAAGACATGGAACATGTAGGGCTTGTCGGCTTGTACCGCATCAAGCATCCCTATGGCCCCGACACTTTAACACCTTTTCTCGGCCATAAGCGCAATGGATGGGAACTTGTTTTAACTGAGAAGCCCTACGCTATCGAATGGTACAAGGATGAGAAAATCCAAGAACTGGAGGTGGCTTCCTACAACCTCGAGCAACTCGACAAAGACCGCTCGGTGCTGACCATTGTCCTGAAAGACGGTACAGTCATCACCCAAAACAGCGGAAAGCTGGAACAAAACCAATACGATAGGTGGGTTTTCCAAACTTACCTCCATGACTCAATCAGCTTTGCAGATGGCGTTTCCATCGATTGCTATGCCTACAACTTGAGACACCTCAAGCCTTACGACGGTTGGGTCACCATCCACAGTGCCAATGGAAAATACCACGAAGAGGAATGGGAGAATGGCAAGTTGGTACAAGCTAAAGAAGAAAAATGGGACGAAAGTGCTGTCACCGAAATCAAGCTACCCGACCCGTTCGACAAGACTGATCTTGTTACAGCTAAGATTTGGGGCGGACACATCAAGTATTATTATGGCCGTTGGCTTTATGACGGTGAGCTGAAAGACGGCCGACCCAACGGATTTGGGGTACTCGTTGGCGATGGGCCCGACACCAAAGGGCGTCGCTACGAAGGTGAGTTCCAAGATGGGCTGTGCCATGGTTATGGAGTGTTTACCTACCCCGAAGGCGGCATCACGCAAGTCGGCGAATGGGTGGAAGGCGTGTTTCAAGAGGAAGATGCCCCATCCGATCCTATCATGTTGCACGTCGTGTTGAGTGGCGACGATTCCGACGACCAGATGGTGGAAGCCAAGATTGGAAAGTTCCCCTATTTCACCGGTTTCGGCGGCTTGCGTATTGACCGCATCGAGAAACAATGCATTACCTTCACTTTTTATGATGATATCAGATTGCTCACATCTGGCGAGACGCTGCACTATCATCAAGAAATCGAAGGCCGCGAATGGTCGGATGGTTGCGTATACGACAGCGACGATTATTACTTAGACATCACTTGGATTAAATAACAATTATCATGCGTGCCATCAAAATCAACTTCAGCGAAAGCAATGACGACCTCTTTGGGCAGAGCAAATGGTGGGGTTTACCCGACATGCCTGACGATTTGGATGTCCCTATGATTCCCTATGACGACGGCACCGACAATCCGATGACCTTCCTCTGCCAAATTCGTTGCTCTGACCTCGCGAAATATGACACCGAGAACCTGCTGCCTCATAAAGGCATGTTATATTTCTTCGCAGCCATCGAGGAATATGTCGGCAATCTTACCGAAGAATTCGACATCGACGACTGCCCCTTCTTCAACGGCATGGGCGAATGGGCTCCTGAGGCCTATCGGGTGCTTTACAGCCCAGACGAAGACGATCTGTCGACCATTCGCATTGTAGACGAAGACGGTTCCCCCTTTGGTCTCCCTGCCGAAAAACTCACCTTCGAAACGATGGGCAACCCTGAGTCTCTCGACTTTAAGCTATTGGGACTGCCCTTCGAAACTGAGGTCGAGCAGGAATATCCGCAGTATATCAACCTGCTCCAAGTGTGGGAGGAAGACAGATGGGGCTTTTTCATGTACGACTGTGGAATCCTAAGCTTCCTCATTACGCCGGAAGACCTGAAGGCTCAGCGTTTCGACCGTGTCATCGTCTATCTTCACTCATGCTAAGCAACGAGTCTGGCTCATGATAGTCCACCTTATAGGACTGCGCTTTCACTCTTGGCTTTAGGTAGGCCGGTCGAAACGATACGTCAAAGCTCCGAACTTGAACCATACTTTCCGAATAATTGAAGACATAGATCTTGATTTTCTGTGCCGTACGGAATGTGGAATCCAATGGCAAGGTAAAAGTTGCGAAATCCCACTCACCCGTTTTGTCCACCTGCGGTTTCACGGCATATGATTCAATGGCCTTTTCATCATTTGCGCCATGTTTTTCCACCACAAGGACAGGATTGCTCAAATCGTCCTGTTGCTTGATTTCGAAAGCTACGTTTAACATGCCCCAATCGGGACTGATACTGTCTGATGTAAGCACCAAAGTGCTGCCGTAGGGCCATTGTTTGTCCAAAGCCTTTGCATCGGCAAAGAAATAATGGCCTTTATCCATTATTAACGTTTGAGGATCTCGGTAATCCTCTGGATAGAAATCCCGCAGTGCCTTAGCTAGATGATCGGCGATGATGCGCCGGCCTTCCTCATAGTAATGCTCGGTAGTCCAATCTTGGTCAATGAAGTTCACATCCCGGACAAGACTCAGATTATTGACCACAGTCACGCCATCAAGTCTCCCATAGCGTTGCAACAAGAAGTCGCGATTGAGCCTAAACAGCAGCATCAGGTCCTTGCCGACCAATTCATTCGCCTTGTCAACATTCTCCGCCATCAGATTGAATACGAGGTTCCAGCCCCGTTCGCGGCACAGCTCCACGATGGCATCAAAATCCTTGACGCGTGGATTGTCATCGTTGATTTGGAAGGCATAGGTCTTGATGTAATGGCACGCCAAAGCAGTCACGTCCCAGTCACGCTGACCATTGGCATCATACCAGCCATAAGTGTACATGGCATAGTCCCAGTCGACCGTGGTGCGCCAAGTGAAATTAGGAATGTCGAAAGTGTCTGTGCGCCAATGCCCATAGGCCAGCTCATCCCATTCCTCATCGGACTTGATGGGATAGGCCTTGAACGCCAGCAAAAATCGATTGAACAAAGGAGGGTAGTCTTCAAGTAGGACCAACTGTTTGCGCAACGGGGTCTCAAGCCTCGAATTGATCCACAGCCATCCAAACGAACGCAAGTTCATCGTCACGACCACCGTCTCCACCGAAGAAGATGCTGGAATATGCTTCAACATATAATAATAGGTCTGTGCATGAGAGGCCGCATGGGTCAAGTCGCCCATCTTTATCGTTGGGAAATACTCCGCCGCGAAATCACTGATTTTCTGATGGTTGTCTTCCTCATCCCCATAATGGTTGTTCGATGACTCGCCGAGATAGATGATGCGGCAACTGTCGTCCACCACCTGCCACGAGAGTTCCACGATGTCGGAATGCTTACGTAGGTCCTTCTCAAAGAACCATGTGGAATACACCCAATTCAGCAGCAGGAGCATCACCAAAACCATCCCTATGCGTATCAGCAGCTTTTTCATACTCAGAACTGGAAATAGATGAACGGGAAATTGGCGACACTCGAACAGGCAATGACCATAAAGGCCAGCACTGCATAGACCAGCCATCTCACAGCCAATGGTTTGTCATCACACCATACATCAAAACGGCTGTTTCGAAGCAGGATGTCGGAGAGAATGAATAAGCCGAGATAAACCCACATGTCAGGTTTTACTGACATTTGCTCACCACCACCAAAGTTAGTGAAAGCGGTCATGAAAATTGCCCTCAAATGCTCGAAATCAGTGGCACGAAACATCACCCAAAACAGCGTGACCAACACGAAGGTCTTGAGAATGCAAAGCACATCAACAAGGGCTTTCAGCCACTTGGATTGAGGCTCTTTTGTCGGAATTCGGTCGCGCAAGGCCTTTTCGACGATATGCAGCAAGCCATGGGCGAAACCCCATAGCAAGAAAGTCCAAGCCGCACCGTGCCAGATGCCACTCAGCACAAAGACCACCAAAATATTGAACGCCCACCGTCCGAACTTCACTCGGCTGCCTCCCAACGGGATATAAACATAATCGCGGAACCAAGTAGACAGTGAGATGTGCCAACGGTGCCAAAACTCAGCGATATTCTTGGACAAATAGGGTGACTTGAAGTTGTCGGTGATGTCGAAGCCCATCAGCTTGGCACTACCTAAGGCAATGGTGGAATAGCCGAAGAAATCGCAATAGATCTGGAAACTATAGAACACCATACAAGCCAACACCGTCCATGAATTGTATTCGTCAAGATGTCCGTACACCTCATCGACATATTCACCCAAATGGTCTGCCACCACCATTTTGATGAAAAGCCCGAACAATATCAGTCTCATGCCTTTTGAGATATTCTCGTAACGAAACTCCTTCTTCTCGTGCAACTGCCGCAACAGATTGCCAGGCCGCTCAATCGGGCCAGTGACAAGTTGAGGAAAAAACATCACATAGAGAGCATAATATCCAAAATGCCGTTCCGCCTTCTGGTGGCCACGATACACCTCGATGACGTAGCTCATGCTTTGGAAAGTGTGGAACGACAGGCCGATGGGCAGTATGATATGCGTCACAAGGTGGGTTTCCATGCCAAGCGAGGCACACAACTGGTCCAAGTTCTCGGTAAGGAAATTCAAATACTTAAAGATTATCAGCACCGTGAGCGTACTCACGATGCTGATAACCATAAAGGCCTTTTTTTTACGAGGTTTGTCAGCATAACGTTCCATCAAGAGACCTGCCGCATAGTCGATGACGATGGTGATGAGCAAGATGAGGATGTACTTGGGCACGAACCACATGTAGAACACGCAGCTGGCCGCCAGCAGCATCAACCAACGCGCCTTTTGTGGCAGCAAGTAGAACAACACCACCACAATAGGCAGAAAGATGATGAACGCTATGGAGTTAAATACCATAACAGTCCTGTATTCAGGTTATTTCATCTTCTTGACAGCCGTTTGCAAGATCTTCATATTCTGACTATTGTCATAGATATAGGCAACAATGTAGCAATTGGAAGCATCGAAGTTGTCGGGGATCTCCTTATAGAATGACTTGCTAAACTGATTGTCACCATTAAATTGGATATTCTCTCCGTAAGTCCCGTTCAAAGTTCCACGAAACACGTGACGATGTACATAATCATTCTGCAAGCCGCTTGTGGTCACCTGCATACCAACGATGTTGTCTTCCATCAAACAAACGGTAACAGCCAAATCTCCTGAAAGCGAACCAAGTGCTTGAGCATCAATGGTAGTAGTCAGCATACGCGAGGCCTCATCGTAGAAGTTGTCTACCACGATTTCAACCGTCTGCGTCTCTTCCATAGCAGTAGCGACGGCATCTGCCCAGCTGTTGTCCTGCAAAGTATAGCCCTGAAGCAGTTTCACTCGGTCAACAGAGCCCAAAGGATTGGAAGCGTTGTTGCCATACCACTCTGTTCCTTCCTCGGTACGGAAATCCGGGAACGAAGAACCCGTAGGAGGCGCTGCCAAAGACCCTGCGTGAATGCTCATGACAGCCAAACGCGAACCATATTGCTCCAAAAGGTTATGTGCCAATTCGGACGCTGCGGGACAGTTGACACAACGCACTCCCGTATAGTCATTCAGAAGCACCGTTTTCCCCGTGGGTTTTGAAGCCGTCACCGTGTAAACAACGGTTGTTCCATTCATAGCCGTCACCGTATATTCCACGGGATTGGTGAAGTCTTGCGCAACGCCTGATGCCGGTTCAACCGTAGCACCTTCCGAGACCTCAATCGTTGGGGCAAGATGGGTAATATCCGTATTTTCCGGGACAATCAGCGCAACCGTCTTGGTCATCTCATGGATGAAACCTACACATTGAGGGCTTTCTGTCTTGAACGATACCATTTTCTTTTCATCGACACCATCAAGCACGGTAGCCGTCACCATATACTTGGCCGTACTGCCGTCAAAAGCGGTAACAGTATAGCAAACAGGCAACGTAAAATCCTGTGCCACACCCGATTCCGGCTCAACAGTGGCATACCTTGATACCTCAATGGTAGGAACCAAATGACTAAAATCAATACTATCTTTGAATTTGAGTGTCACTGTTTTGGAAGCCTCGTCTATCACGCCTTTCACATCTCCCACATCAAAGCGCAGCATTTCTTTCTTTTGATCTTCTCCTTCAATGTAGGGTTCCTTCTTAACGTCACATGCAATCATGCCAAGCACAACAGCCAGTAACAAGGCAGATATTCTTATTTTTTCTTTCATTGCAATTGAATTTATGATTTGAAACTGTTAAAAACTGGTCGACACTGTCAAAGAAACGCCGCTCGAAGCAGGAACGGTGCGACATACGCCACCGACACACACCACGCCCTCACTCTGGCGACCACCGCTCAACATAATGCGCGTGGCCTCGTGGATATAAGTGATGGAACCCGTGAAATAATGGTCGCGGTACTCCTCAACGGGGTTGCCGTAATTCCATTTGTCGGCGATAGAAAACGACCAATGGGGCGAAATGGTGTATTCCAACAAAGCCGCCGCCCAGTCGCCACGCTTCTGGTAGTCCTTCTGGTTGTCTTCGTCATAAGCATAACCTTTGTGGACTTCGTTCTCCCACAAGCCTTGCAATTCGAGGCGCACACTCTGACGCTTGTTGATCTTGTATGACACATCCATAAAGCCGATATTGGCCTTCACTGCGGGCGATTCTTCATGACCTTCAATAGTCTCGATGTCGTAATACAGATTGATGTACTGCGCCGTCAGATGCCAGTCCTTGCTGATTTTCTTGTCGACCTCAAAGTTGATGTCGCGGAAAAACTTGTGGTCGCTGATGGCAAAGAACTTCGAGGTGTATCCCAACGAACCAGGCTCATTCAGACCCATTTCATTGCCAAACGGGACGGAATCGCGGACGATGTCGTTCACCTGACTCATGTTAAAGGCGAGTTTGGTGCCGTATTTGCCGCCCAAGAATGTTCCTTTCGGGATGGTGTAGTTGATTTGCAGCTGTGCCGCCATCTCGCCATTGGGTTGCGTGGAATAGGTATACATCGACGGCAAGCTGTGCGTGTGCGTATAATTAATAGGTGGAATAAAGTTGATGTCCAAGTCATTCTCCTTCGCTTCATAATTCGACTTAAAGCTCATATTATCAACACGTTTCACCTGCAAGACAGCGCCAAAGCCCTTTTGTGAATAGGACAATGACGAGAGCAAAGCCCGACCTTCGCTATAGATATAGTTGTTAATAAACGACGGGTCGTTGATCTTATAGGCATATTCCGTTGAGAACGACACGCGGCCATAGCCCAAATTGATGCGGCCTGCCGTGGCACTCACATTCTCAGGAATGTCATAGACGTTACTCTTGTCCTCTTGCATCTTGCTAACGAAACTACCTCCCAAAGACATCCTAAACTTGGATTCGTTCAGTGAAGGGATGCTTTGATTGAAATCCCATTCTCCGTCCACGCCACGCACAAAGCCTCGATAGTCATCACTGTTTTTGAAGTCCCGCTCAAGATAAGGAGCCCAATAGCAACGCTGACGGCCATAGACACCCTTCAAAGTCACACCTTTGATAGGACGTAACACCACACGTCCGCCTCGCAGTGAGTTGTCAAAACCCAGTGACCACTCTTCATAAGCGCGAAACACCAATCCGCTGCCGAACTGGTCGTAGACATCACCCACAGTGACACTAATGAAGTCGTTACTATAAGTGGCAAAGAAATTGGCCAGGCCAACGCCTTCCAATTCCTCACGAAATCCGTTCATCGGAGGCATAAAGGCCTCAAAACGGATGCCTGCCATGAAATTCTCGTTGGAGTAGTTCACCTTTCCAAAACTGTTGAGGCCGAACTGTTTGTCTTTGAGGTCAGTGATACCGATGCCTTTGTCAAGCATATAATACTGGCCATCGGTTTGGAAGCTGCCATTTACTTTGCCGTTTTCAAGAAACGACTGTGCACTCGCCGTGAAACTGAATGCCAGGGCGAGTGCGATTAAAGGTAGTATGTGTTTTCGCATAACCGCTTGATTTACTTTTTCTTCTTGGCTATTTTCAAAATCTCTTCGTAAAGATCATCCTCGCCTCCATCAATATAGCCCGTATGCTGATAAACGAGCTTGCCACTGCCGTCAAAGAGGAAGGTATGCGGCGGGTTGCTCACGTTCATGGCGCGTTTCAGGTCACTGTTCACATCCAACAGAATGTTGAAATCCCAGCCCTTGCCTTCCACCGTGGGTTTCACCTTGGCGGTTGAACGCGAATCGTCGATGGAGACTGCATAAATCTTCACGCCTGTCTCGTCCTGCCAGTCCTGATACACATCATTCAGGGCATTGTGTTCCTTGATGCAAGGACCGCACCATGTGGCCCAGAAAGTGAGGACAATGGGGTTGCCGTTGTTCGACAGTTTGGAGACGTTTACATCCTTGCCGTTCAAGTCTTTCAAAGTGACATTCGGCAAATCCGATTTCGATTGCGCATGAAGACCCGTCACCATCAGAGCCATCAGCAAAAGTGTCATTAGCTTTTTCATTTTTTTAACTTATTGATTTATAAATATTTATATATTTTAAGCTTTATTCTTCTTCAAGTTGACAATAGATTTCAAGCATTTTGCAGTAGTGTTCAGCCCTGATAATGACCTTTTTGATGAGGTTTGGAATCAAGACACATTCCCCTGCACTTACAAATACCGCGCCATTTTCCCAATTCAAGGTAAAATTACCCTCCAAAGGCATCAAAATCACAAACGAATCGAGGTTGGAATAGTCCTTCTCCATCTCGCCCTCAAGCTGGAGCAAGTTGGTCACAAAATACTGGCAATCAACGACGGGAACCGTCTTGTTCATCACATCCGCCACATCCATCTTGTAACTTTCGGGCATCGTACCGTCAATGGCCTCCACCGACTGCGGAATGTGCAGTTCGCGGCTCATACCCGCCTCGTTGATACGGTCCCAGTCGTAAATGCGGTAGGTGGTGTCGCTCGTCTGCTGTATCTCGGCCACCAAGATGCCTGGTCCCAAAGCGTGAACGCGCCCTGCTGGAATGAAAAACACATCGTCTTTTTTGACTTGCTCGTGGTTCAAGACCGATTGCAGCTTATTGTTTCTCAATACATTGACATAATCCATTCGCGTCATCTCGCGGTTGAAGCCCATGACGAGTTCGGCGTCTTTGTCGGCCTGCATCACGTACCACATCTCGGTCTTGCCGTTACCCAAGTCACGTTTCTCGGCCAGTTCATCATCGGGATGCACCTGCACCGAGAGCCAGTCGTTGGCATCGATAATCTTCAACAAAAGCGGGAATTGCTCACCGTATTTGTCGAAGACGCTCTCACCGACAAGGTCGCCCATGAAAGTCTCCACGAGGTCGTTGATCTCGTCGCCCTCAAAGTCGCCGTTGGCGATTTCGCTCTGCTCGTCCCAGATACCCGAGAGTAGCCACACCTCGCCGCAATTGGGCAGTGAGCCATAGTCCATTCCAAGGACTTCCTTGATTTTGCGTCCGCCCCAAATCTTATCTTTGAAGATGGGCTTAAATTTCAGGGGATATAGTACGGTTTGCATAGTTCAAATTGACACGGGGCACGGGACTTCGGGACACGGGACAAAGACTCGCGTCTCGTGTCTCGCAGTCTCGCGTCGTAATGAATTTGGGGGCAAAGATAAGACATTATTTTGGAATAATGAAAAAACACGTACTTTTGCACCAAATCAAAAGACCTATGCAGAGCCTGATAGAACTTCGCCATATCCTTCACGCCCACCCCGAACTTTCGGGACAAGAGGCGTTGACCAACAAAATTTTGAACGAATGGGTAAAACAGACCCAACCTGACCAAATCATCGAGAAAATCGGCGGCTACGGTTTGGCGGCTATTTATAAAGGTGCGAAGCCTGGCAAGCGCATCCTCATCCGAGGCGACATCGACGCACTGCATATCCCCGAGCCGAACAACCTCACCTATCGTTCACAAAACCAAGGCGTTTCGCACAAATGCGGCCACGACGGCCATGCCACTATCCTCTGCGGATTGGCCCAATGGCTCGGCGAACAACGCCCCGACCAAGGCGAGGTGGTGCTGCTCTTCCAGCCTGCCGAGGAAACTGGACAAGGTGCCCAAACCATTCTCAACGATCCCCAGTTCGAGCAAATCAAGCCAGACTTGGCATACGGACTGCACAACCTACCTGGCTTCGAGAAAGGCCAAATTATGGTGCGTGGAGGCTGCTTTGCGGCGGCTTCGTTTGGATTGAAACTAGTATTCGATGGTCGCACAGCACACGCCTCGCAACCCGAGACAGGACACAGTCCTTCTGAGCTGTTAGCCCAACTCATCCATCACTTGGAGAAAAAGCGTGAGCAACTGAAAGCTGTCAAGCCTTTGACTACCTTTGTCATCACGCACGCCATCTTAGGCGAGGAAACTTTTGGCGTAGCCCCCGGTCATGCCGAGATTTGGCTCACCCTGCGCAGTTTCAATGACCGCAACTTGGAACTGATGTCCACAGAAATCATCGAGTTCTGTCGCGCCAAAGCCAAAGACTATCTCTTCGACTTCAACTTCTCGATGCACGAAGCCTTCGCCGCCACCAACAGCGACCCAAACTGCGTGAAAACCATCGAACAAGCTGCCCAAAACCTTGAACTGAGTCTCGGTCACTTGGACGAGCCCTTCCGCTGGTCGGAGGACTTTGGAAGGTTTGGCAGTGTCTGCCCCATCGGTTTCTTCGGTTTAGGTTCAGGACTGGAGCAGCCTGCACTTCATGACCCGATGTTCGATTTCCCTGACGACATTTTGGAAATTGGAATGGGGATGTTTTGGGAGATTATTCGGTTGGAGTTGGAGGGATAATCACTCCACTTCTTTAAGCACTTCCAACCCTATACTATTTTACTTTTTTTTTCGTGCCATTTTGTCAGTTTTTTGTATCTTTGCCGCTCAATAAATCTGAACGAAAATGAAAATTTCCTACAACTGGTTGAAACAATATGTCAACTGCGACTATTCGGCTGAGAAAGTCAGCGAGATATTGACCTCCACGGGCCTCGAAGTGGAAGACCTGACACCCTTCCAATCGGTGAAAGGCGCACTGAAAGGTGTCGTCGTGGGTAAGGTGCTCACCTGCATCGACCACCCCAACTCCGACCACCTGCACATCACCACCGTCGATGTCGGCGGCGAAGAGCCTCTGCACATCGTGTGCGGCGCACCCAACGTGGCGGCAGGCCAAAAGGTGCTTGTGGCCACCATTAACACCGAACTCTGGATTGGCGACGAACACATCACCATCAAGAAGGGCAAGATTCGTGGAGAAGTTTCAGAAGGCATGATTTGCGCCGAAGACGAGTTGCAACTTGGCACCTCGCATGAAGGCATCATGGTGCTGCCCGACGATTACGAAGTAGGCAAGCCCGCCTCGTTCTATTTTCCTGTGGAAGAAGACTATACGATTGAAATCGGCCTCACCGCCAACCGCAGCGACGCCACCTCACACATCGGCTCAGCCCGCGACCTCGTGGCTGCCCTCAACCAGCGCGAGAACACCACCAAATACCATCTCATCCGTCCCTCGGTGGACGACTTCAAAGTGGAAAACCACAACTATGATATTGATGTCGTTGTTGAAGACACGCAAGCCTGCCCGCGCTACTCGGGCGTCACCATCAGCGGCGTGAAGGTGAGCGACTCACCCACCTGGCTGAAAAACCGCCTCGCCGCTGTGGGCATCCGCAGCATCAACAACATCGTGGACATCACCAACTATGTGCTGATGGAAGTGGGCCAACCCATGCACGCCTTCGACGCGGACAAAATCACGGGCAAGAAGGTCGTTGTGAAATGCATGCCCGAAGGCACGCCTTTCGTCACCCTCGACGGCGTGGAGCGCAAGCTCAACAGCCGCAACCTGATGATTTGCAACGCCGAAGAGCCCATGTGCATCGGCGGCGTGTTTGGCGGGCAGAAGTCCGGCGTGACCATGGAAACCACCAACATCTTCCTCGAAAGCGCCTATTTCAACCCCACCAGCATCCGCAAAACAGCCAAGTTCCACGGCTTGCAGACCGACGCTTCGTTCCGCTATGAGCGCGGCGCCGACCCGAACATCACCCTCTACGCCCTGAAACGTGCCGCCTTATTAATAAAGGAGTTGGCTGGTGGCACCATCTCTTCTGAGATCAAGGACGTGAAGAACGGCGACTTCGCCCCTGCCCGTGTGGACCTGAAATTCGACTACCTGAACAAAGTGGCTGGCAAGGTCATCGACCCGACCCAAGCCGTCAACATACTGAAGAGCCTTGAATGTCAAGTTGTTGAGCAAGACGACAAACATGTGGTCGTCGATGTGCACACCAGCAAAGTCGATGTGACACGTCCCGCTGATGTGGTCGAGGAAATCCTCCGCATCTATGGCTACGACAACATCGAGATTCCGAGCCGTATCCATGCTTCCATCAGCCGCGCCGTGAAACCCGACGCCGACAAGATGCAGCAGAAGATCAGCGACATGCTCGTTGCCAACGGCTTCTACGAGATCATAAACAACTCGCTCACCAAGGCTGCCTACAGCGAGGCTTTTCCCGCTTTCGACCCGGCCCAGAATGTGAAGATACTCAACCCGCTGAGCAGCGACCTCAACGTGATGCGCCAGACCCTGATGTGGGGCGGATTGGAGAGCATCGCCTTCAACCAAAACCGCAAGGTCAACGACATGAAGTTCTTCGAGTTCGGCAATGTCTATTTCTTCGACGCAAGCAAAGTCGGCGACGAGACCAAGCCGCTCAAGCCTTATAATGAGCACACCTGCCTCGACCTCTTCCTCACCGGCAACAAGCAAGCCGAGTTGTGGAACGCCCCGAGCAAGGCCCTCGACTATTTCGACCTGAAGGAATACGTCATGGGCGTGCTCAACCACTTCAAGTTCGACTTAAACGCACTGGAAGCCAAGGAAGCCAACCTGCCGCATTTCGACTATGCCACCACCTATTGCGTTGACGGCAAGGAAATTGTCACCCTCGGCAAACTCAGCAAGAAGACCCTGAAGCATTTCGACCTGAAGAAGGATGTCTACCACGCCACCTTCAACTGGACGTTGATGATGCAATGTCTGGCCAAGGCCAAGGAAGTACATTTCGAGCCACTGTCGAAGTTCCCCGCCGTGCGCCGCGACCTCGCCATGATTTTCGACAAGAACGTCACCTTCGACGAGGTCAAGAAAGTCGCCATGGCCGCCGAGAACAAGATCCTGCAATCCATGAGTCTGTTTGACGTCTATGAAGGCGAGAAAATCCCGGAGGGCAAGAAACAATACGCCATGAGTTTCGTGCTGATGTCGCCCACCACCACCCTCACCGACAAAGTGATAGAAAAAACTATGGGCAAGATCCAAAGCGCGATGGAGAAAGAACTTAACGCGGTGTTGAGATAATGGACGTACAAGTAATAAAACGCACCTTCGGCATCATCGGCACCGACCCTGAGTTGGACCGCGCCATCGGCATCGCGGCACAGGTGGCCGCCACTGACCTCACCGTGCTCATCACGGGCGAGAGCGGCACAGGTAAAGACGTGTTTCCGAAGATCATCCATCAAAACAGCGCGCGCAAGCATGGCCAATATTTTGCCGTGAACTGCGGTGCCATCCCCGAGGGCACCATCGACTCGGAGCTGTTCGGTCACGAGAAAGGCTCGTTCACGGGTGCCGTCAATGAACGCAAGGGCTACTTTGAGATTGCCGACAAAGGCACTTTGTTCTTGGACGAGGTTGGCGAGCTGCCCCTCTCCACACAAGCCCGACTGTTGCGCGTCCTCGAAAACGGCGAGTTCATTCGAGTGGGTGGCAATAAGGTGATGAAGACCAATGTCAGAATCGTGGCCGCCACCAATGTCGATCTGCCTTTAGCCATTGAGAAAGGCCGTTTTCGCGAGGACCTTTATTATAGATTGAACACCATCCCGATTCATATCCCCGCCTTGCGCGAAAGGAAAGCCGACATCCCGCTCTTGTTCCGCAAGTTTGCCGCCGACTTCGCCGAACGCAACCACATCCCACCCATCACTTTGAATGCCGACGCTTTGAAAATGATGGAGAACTACCGCTGGGACGGCAACATCCGCCAGTTGAAAAACGTTACCGAACAGATTTCCATTATGGAGACCGAGCGTAACATCACGGCGGAGACATTGGCGAAATACCTGCCTAATCGGATACAGAGTGCCTTGCCCGTATTGTTACCACGTGAAGACACCCCCGACGGCATGTCGGAACGAGACCTGCTCTACCGTGTGCTGTTCGACATGAAGAAAGACATCGCCGAGTTACGTGCTCAAGTCAACAACATGAACAGTGGGCACCCAATTGAGACAAACTACGTCCAAGCCACACCTGTAACCCAGATTGGCGACACCGTGGTGACCCGCGTCAGCCAACACGAGCCCGAGGTTAGCGAACAAGAATTCACTGAATTTGTCCCTGCTGAAGATACCCATTATGGGGTTATGTCGACAGGCTCAACGATCGGTATGCCAGAGACGCTCTCCTTGGAACATCATGAAAAAGAGATGATTATCAAGGCATTGGAAGCTCACAAAGGCAAACGAAAGGATGCCGCAAAGGCTTTGGGCATCAGCGAACGCACCCTTTATCGCAAAATCAACGAATACGGCATCAACCTATGAAGATGAAGGCGAAAATAGCAGTTTTGGTATTGGCTCTAGCACTTGTTTGCCAAGGTTGCGGCATCTATTCCTTCTCGGGCGCGTCAATTCCCGCCGAGGCCAAAACGGTCTCCGTGCAGTATTTCCCCAACCATGCCCAACTCGTCAACCCGATGCTGAGCAACGATTTCACTTCAGCTTTGCGCGACGCAATGATGAACCAAACCCCGTTGGACATGGTAGAAAGCGGTGGCGACTTGGCTTTTGAAGGAGAAATCACCGACTACAAGACTACGCCCGTGGCCATCACTGCAGCACAAACCGCCGCCATGAACCGCCTTACCATCACCGTAAAGGTACGTTTCAGCAACCGCTTCGATGACACGAAAGACTTCGAACAGACTTTTTCGCATTATGAGGACTATCCCAGCGACCAGGACCTCAACGCCGTACAGGAAAGCCTGACGGCCACCATCATCGAAGCCTTAGTGGAAGACATTTTCAACAAAGCATTGGTAAATTGGTAAGCATGGATAGCAAACAGGTGATAGGATATATGAGGATGCCAGAAAAGCTGAAAGGCGAGGCCATTCACGATGTGGAGCAGATGGTGGCCGATTATCCTTTTTTTGCTGTTGGTCAAACCCTTTTAGCCATCGCTTACCAAAACACAGACGACCCACGATACGACGGCCAATTGAAACGTGCCGCTGCCAGCGTCACCAACCGTGACAAATTGCGTCTGTATACTCTGATTGCACGTCATCGTTTCGAAAGTGAACCTGAGACCACCGCCTTGCCCGACGAATTCATTCCTACTGATAATGTATTCACTTCAATGGAATCCGTTGACACAGAGGAAGAAAACAACAACATCATCCGCGAGAAGGTGTTCATCATCCCGGAAATCGACCTTAGCGGCAGTCACGAAGAACTATCCGCCGAGATGGCCTTGCTGGAAGAAAAACGCAAATCGCTCGACGAGTTGAAAGCCATCATCGCCGCCCGCCTGAAAGAACTTGAAGCCGAAAAGCAGAACAAAGAGAAAAACGAGCCCACACCGAAAAAACTATCACGCAAAGAGTTGATAGACAAATTTATACTTGAGAATCCGAGTATTTCACGACCCAAAGCCGAATTCTACAACCCCATCTCGGTGGCACAAAACAGCATCACTGACCAAGAGAATATCGTCAGCGAGACTTTGGCTCAAATTTACGAAAAACAGAACTATTTTGACAAGGCAATATCAATTTATGAAAAATTAGGCTTGAAATATCCAGAAAAAAGTCGTTATTTTGCAGCCCAAATTGAGAGAATAAAGAAAAGTCAAACATTAAACCAATAAACATGTACACATTAGTAGTCATTTTAATCCTGATTGTCAGCGTGTTATTAGGATTGATCGTTCTGGTTCAGAACTCAAAAGGTGGCGGTTTGGTCTCCAATTTCGGAGGTGCCAACCAAATGATGGGCGTTCGTCAGACGACCGACTTCCTTGAAAAAGCCACATGGACAATGGGCGGCATCTTGGTGGTGTTGTGCCTCATTTCGAGCATTACCATCCCCAAGAAAGTCAAGACAGGCGATGTTTTCGACACTGAGATGCGTCAGCAAATCGAGAATGTGATGCCTGCTGCACCCGCTGCCGAGGCACCTGCAGCCGAAATGCCGGCTTCAGAAGCTCCAGCCGCAGAGACTCCTGCCGAATAATACGCAAAAACATCAGAAACGCAAAAAAGCCAAGGTGAACGCCTTGGCTTTTTTGGTTTGTTTCCACTCGTTTTTGAAGCCCTACGCGCTTTATCGGCTCATTGCAAGTCGCAGTACCCTTATGGGCCTGTCCTTGCCTTGATACTGATTTTCGTCGATGCAGGTCTCACCCGTGGGCACAAAACCGCATTTCTCCATAACCCGACCCGAAGCGGGATTGTCGATAAAGTGACCGCTGATTAAAGAAAGGATGTCTGTCGTTTTGCGAATATGGTCTATCATCAGTCGCAGAGCCTCTGTGCAAATGCCTTGATTCCAATAAGGTTTTGCTATCCAATAGCCGCAAAGAGGTTCGTTCTCGCGGGCAGGAATCTTGCAGTCGCATGAAGGTCCATATCCTATCGCGCCGATGGCCTCGCCTGTCGCCTTAAGTTCGATGGCCCAGTTGGTATCGTTATGAAACACGGTTCGGATAATCTCCAGACTTTCTTCCACCGATTTATGCGGCGGCCAGCCAGCGCGAGGGCCAACATCAGGGTCACTGGCGTATTTGAACAAGGCTTCAGCATCGGTCTCGCGCCAAGGACGCAGTAGGATTCTCTCTGTTTCCATCGTTTTACCAAAGTATTTTGCTGCAAAAATACGTCAAATTCATGGTTTCTCCAATCTTGTCCTGATGAAATGTCCTTCATGAACGGCGGCAAATGTCGCAATGGCAGCCACAATGACCATCGGAACAATTGATTCCAGAAATACTGTCAAAGGAATTCCGACAAAAAGCAGGACTCCTGTCACTTTATTTGCCATAGTGTGAGGGAAAAGACACTTCTTGTACATCACAAACGCGGATATTTGGTTGATGACTTTGGTTATGACAATCACTCCTCCCCAGATCCACAGCCATTTGGGGAATGCCAAGACAAGAATCAATCGATAGCAGCAACAAGCCACAAAAACCAAGTCTGCCAGACTATCTAGCATGGCTCCTGTTTTGCTTTCGTATCTAAATCTTCGGGCCAAATAACCGTCCATTATATCGCTTACACCGCAAGCGAAATAAATGGCCCAAAAGGCAAAGCCCCCAACATCGAAAAACAAGAGGCAAACCGCACCTAAAACTCTTAGGATTGTTATGACATTTGGAAGGTTTTTCACTTCTCCTTCAAGTTCTTCAACGCTTCAGGATTATGGGCAATCACCGTTCCAAGCGTCGGGCATTTCACCAGTTCTGGGCAGTCGCCACAAGTCGTCATACCTTTTTTCAGCGCACACTGACGTATTGCGCACATACTTTGACAGAAAACAGTTTTCACACCATCCACACGGCAACCCTCACAATTGATATGCTCAGGCAAGATTGTGGCGTTGTTCAACTCAGACCACAGCCTTGCGGTTTTTTCCCGCAAGGCTTGGTCGTTGTTTTTTGTAGCGATGTAGGCATTACATTTTTCGCAGTCCAAGCCGCAAAAAGCAATCGTTTTACTCATTGCTTCCACCTCTTTAGCATCGGAAAATACTGCCGCATCATTCCCTTATACTCGTCCTTTGTCATGGGATTGGGCATATTCTTGTTGACCTCGTCCACAAACTGAGCACAAAACTCAATCATCTCGTCCATGGTACAGTCGTTCGTGAACTTGCCGTCTTTGTAGCAATAAATGCAGTAGTCTTCGTTCTTGCTCCCATCGGCATTGGTGCCAAGGACTTCATCAGTAAGTGGCATGCCGCAGCTCTGACAAAATTTTTGTTCCATAAGTTCTCTAGTTTTAATGTTTTATGCTCCAAAATCTTGGATCTTGTTTTCTGGTCTACGTCGATTAATACCTCTCCACAAAATCCGTCACAATCTTGAAAATCGGCGCGTAAGTATCGAAAATCGCGTTCTCATAAGTGTCGTAAATGGTGTGGTAATACTTGAACGCATCACCCTGCTCATTTTCGAAAAAGATGCACGGCACATGGCGGCTTGCAAACGGATAATGGTCGCTGTTGGCCGCCAACTTGCCACGGTTCAACGCCTTGAAATAGTGCTTTTCACCGTTGATTTTCTCAAACAAGGCGAATCCGCGCAAGCCCTCGTCACTGGCCTCGCAATACTGCACAGGGTTGTTGTCGCCAATCATGTCAATATTGAACAAATATTTAATCTGCTCCAATGGTACGATGGGATTCTTGGCGAAATACTCCGATCCGCGAAGATTGGCATCCTCGCCTGAAAAAGCGATGAAATACATGTCATATTCGGGCCGGTTCTTGGCGTAATAGGCGGCTAATGTGACAATGGCGGCAGTACCCGAGGCATTGTCGTTGGCTCCAGCATAATACACTTTCTTGCCGAGGTTGCCCAGATGGTCGTAATGCGCCGTGAAAACATAGCAACTGTCGTGTCGGCGGCCAGTCACCTTGGCAATGACATTGAAGCACTCATAACGCTCCAAAAACTTGTTGTCCATGTTGACTTTGACAGTCTTGGCATCCATCGGGAAACGGTAAGGCACCCAGATGACAGGCTTATCGTGAACTTTCTCGCCGTAGGCCTTGTAGAATTTCATCGGCTCTTCCCAAGTGAACAGCATTCCAGCCACAGCATCGAAATCCTTGCTTTGCATACGCTTGAAATCCTTCCCATGTTTGTAGCTGAACAAGAAATCACAGACCACAAACACGCCCTTGTTTTCGGGTTTTGCCAAATCAGCAAAAATCTTCTCAGAGTCATACTTGGCCGTGTCGATGTAATACAGTCCGAACTCGCCCTTGATGCTCGGGTTAAACTCACGAACAGTGAAGTCCACGCCTGGAACCTGCTTTTTTCCATCCACCCACATCTTCATCTTTCCTGAGAAAGTGTTGATATCCAGTTTGAAAGGCTGGCATATAACCTCATCAACACCCACCTTGGTGAATTCCTTTTCCAAATACTTGCCAGCCTTGTTGGCGCCATTCTTGGCATAGCCACGGCCTTGGTACTTTGAAGAGCTCAACTCCTTGACAATCTGTTTGTAATGCGTCAAATCCTGTGCATCTACCTGCGCCGTAGCAAAAGCCACGGCGATAAGGATTCCGAAAAATGTTCTTTTAGTCATTGCTCTATTTTTACAATTTGTTGCAAAAATAGGCTTTTCCTGCTTTCTCCCACCAATTTTTGAGAGATTCTTGTGACAAAAATGTCCTTCGACCTTATTCGTACCTTAGAGCATTGATCGGGTCGGTACGCGAAGCCTTCAAGGCGGGGAAGAACCCCGAAATAAGACCGAGGATGGCGCAAGAGACAAAGGAAATGACCATCCATACCCCATTGATCACATAAGGCAACGACATAGCCAGCGAAACCACATAGGAAAGCAGCAGGCCTAACATCAAGCCAATCACTCCACCGATAAGACTCAAGATGATACTCTCGGTGAGAAATTGCATCAGAATGGCCGCATTCTTGGCGCCGATGGACATACGCAAACCGATTTCCTTGGTACGCTCCGTCACGGTGACATACATGATGTTCATAATGCCGATACAGCCTACCAACAAGGAAATCAAGGCGATAGCAACCAATACAGTAGTAATCATGCTCGTCATGGATGACATCATCTCCAACATCTCTTGTTGGGTGCGCACTTCAAAATCGTCGGAACCACTCTCAGAAATCTTATGCGAAGCTCGAAGGATGTTCTCAATCTCTTCCACAGCGGCCTCAGCCACATCCTCGGAAGCGGCAGAACACACGATTTGCTGGATGTAGTCCACACCCAACATACGCTTCTGCACCGTCGAATATGGCATCACCACGAGGTCGTCCTGGTCCATACCCATACCGTTCTGTCCCTTTTCTTTCAAGGTGCCGATGACCTTAAACGGCATATTGCCCACACGGATGGTCTTACCGATGGGGTCTTCGCCGTCATCGAAAAGTTCTTTTACGATGGTCTGTCCAATCAACCCGACCTTGGCGTATTTCTTCACGTCATCTTCAGTGAAGTTGACACCCGTCGCGATTTCGTATTTGCGAATTTCAAGATAATCCGGCGAGCCTCCATACACCGTTCCCGACCAGTTCTTGGAACCATTTACCAACTGTCCGCCACTATTGACCACTGGGCTGACCATAGTGACATTTTTGGCATTCTTGGCAATCAATTCGCAGTCATGGACTTTCAGCGACTGCACGTTACCCGAGCCCATGCTGACACCACCACGCCTTTGGTTGGCACGCATCACCATGATGAGGTTGGTACCCATGTCGGAAAGCTGGTTGGCGGTGCTTTGCTTCAGTCCTTCACCCAAATTAACCACCGCAATGACGGCAGCTATGCCTATCACGATGCCGAGCATGGAAAGGGCTGAGCGTGTCTTGTTGCGCAGCAAGGCTTTCGCCGAAATTCGTATGAGGTTTAATATATCCATTTCAATAGTCGTTTTCTACTGGCAAGGCTGCAAGAGCCGCCGCCGCCGATTTGGTTGTCACAGGTTCATCGCGAAGAATGTGACCGTCACGAAGAAAAATAGTTCTACTTGTAAACACGGCAATATCAGACTCATGCGTCACAAAGGCAATCGTCTTACCCTGCTCATGAAGGCTCTGGAACAGGCTCATGATTTCATAGGACGTACGCGTATCCAAATTACCCGTGGCTTCATCGGCCAACACAATGACCGGGTCATTCACCAAAGCACGGGCAATGGCCACACGTTGTTGCTGACCACCTGAAAGCTGGTTGGGCATGTGTCCCATGCGGTCTTTCAGACCTACAAGCTCCAAGGCATGTTGTGCCCGCTCATGACGCTCACGATGCGACACATCGGGGTTATACACCAAAGGCAACTCCACGTTTTCAAGAGCCGAGGTACGCGGCAAGAGGTTGTAAGACTGAAACACAAAGCCAATCTTGCGGTTGCGGATTTCGGACAACTCGTTTTTCGTCCGTTCGCGCACTGAGATGCCGTCAATGAGATATTCACCAGACGTCGGTTGGTCGAGACAGCCAAGGATGTTCAGCAACGTGGACTTGCCGCTACCCGACGAGCCCATGATGCTCACGAACTCACCTTGACAGATTTCGAACGACACGCCTTTGAGGGCATGCACTTCCTCGCTGCCTACAACGAACGTCCGCTTAAGGTTCTCAACCTTGATGATGGAATTCTGTGCACTCATGACTCAAAGAATTACATCGGCGGGCCGCTGGGGGCTTTATTTCCCTTGTTGTTGCCGTTGTTCTTATTCTTTCCGGGAGGGCCAGGCATAAAGGGATTGTCGCCCGTCTTCTTGGCTTTTTCCTTGACAACATACTGCGCTGAAAGCACCACCGAATCACCTGCCTGCACGCCTTGTTCGATGATTTTGTAGGCGCCATCGCTCATACCCACTTTGACCGGACACGGCATTATGTTGTCGCCTTTCTTCACCCACACCATACTGCGACCTGACATTGCTTTTTCTCCCATCTGCGGGCGCTCGCCTTGCGGAGGCTCTGCCATCTGACCCTCAGGCTTCTCAGGCTTGCGCATGGCTTTCAACACCTGCTCATCGGGAGTGAAGTTGAATGCCTCGGCGGGCGCCGCCAGACCTTTTTGCTCTTCCGTGACGATGGTCACGCTAGCCGTCATGCCAGGAAAAAGCTTTTGGTCGGGATTGGGTGCGTCAATGATAACGGTATAGGTCACCACATTGCTCGTGGTGGTCGGTTTCATGCGGATTTGGTTCACGGTGCCGTCAAACACATCGTCCATATAGGCATCGACAGTAAAAGTCACCCGCTGTCCCACCTTTACCTGTCCGATGTCGGCTTCGTCCACATCGGCCTCCACCTGCATCTTGGTCAAGTCGTTAGCCAAAGTGAACAGCGTAGGCGTACTGAACGAAGCTGCCACGGTTTGACCCACTTCCACGGCACGGTCAAGGACGATGCCGTCAATGGGCGAATAGATTTCCGCATAGGCCAAGTCCACTAGAGCCTGATCGTAGGAAGCCTGGGCATTCCTCTTGCTCATCTGCGCCTGCGTGTAGGTGTTTTGTGCCTCTTGATAGGCAGCCAGCGTAGCTGCATTCGACTCATACAACTGCTTGGTTCGCTCATAAGTGAGTTTCGCATAGTTGAGTTGGCTTTCGGCCGAAGTGAGACTGGCCTTGGCACGACTCAAGCTCTGATTAAGGGTCTGCTTGTCGAGTTCAGCCATCAGCTGGCCTTTTTTCACCACATCGTTGAAATCGACATAGATCTTCTCCACCTTGCCCGACACCTGGGTACCGACCTCAACTGTCTCCACCGGCTCAATGGTGCCCGTAGCAGTGACCGTGTTCTCCACGGTATACTCTTCCACCACATGGGTACGGATGACCAACTCCTTATTGGCCGATTTCGTGGCCTTCACAATCAATATCGCGGCAATGACCAAAACGATAATGCCGAGGATGATCAGCCAAATTTTTCTCTTCTTTTTCATAATTTATAAAGTGATTGGTTTGCCCATATAAACATCCAAGATTTTGCGCTTCATCAACAAGGAATACTTGTTCTGTATGTACGAATTGAGCGTATTCAGATAGTTGTTTTGCTGTTGCAGCAACTCCACTGTAGTGATTGTGCCATATTGATACTGAATATTATATGCATTAAAGCTTTTGCTATAGGCATCCTCTTTCAGTTGCGATACCTTGTAGGCGTTATAGGCGGACACCACATTACGATAGGCCTGCACCACGGTCTGGCGCACCGAAAGAGCCGACTGCTCATAATCCAACTGGGCTTGCTCCAAAGCGATACGACTCTTCTTCACATTGGCTTTGGTGGAACCTCTGCTATAGATCGGGATGCTCACCGAGATGCCCGCCGACTCGGTTGGTGTACTATACCATTTTGAATTGCCATAACCATCAAAGGAGAGCACACCCATGCCTACGTTGGCGTTGGCCGAGATAGACGGGAAATAGTTGCCACGAGCCATATCTACGCTCTTTTCGGCAAGACGGACATCGTAGTCGCTCATGCGCAAGTCGGGCATATATTCCATTGCCATACTGACGGCTTCTTCTTCGGTAGGAAGTGTTTCCTTCAAATCGTCAAGATTGTCGGTATTCGGAGAGACGATTTCCAAATCGTCGCTGGGATTCATCGAGAGCAGCACCTTCAAGTCCAGCAAATTGTTTTCGATACCGATACGGGTATCGACCACGTTATTCGAATCGCTGTAGTACTGGGCTTCCAGCAACAACAGGTCACTTTCGAGAATGGAGCCCGCACGGTAACGCGCCCTCCCCTGTTTCACCTGCTCACGACTGGTGTTGAGCACTTCGAGCTGGTACTTCAGCAGCTCCTGATTGCCAAGGATGGTGAGGAAACTCTGCAAAATCTGGGTCGTGAGTTGGTTGTCATAACGCTGCAGCTGCATCTCATTACGCTCCATATTGAGTCTGTTTTGCTCAATGGTATTGTTGATGTTGCCGCCTTGGTAAATCGTCACTGAAGAACCCACGCCCACATTGCCTGATGTAGACCAGCCGTTTTCACTATTATTGAAATTCTGTCCCACCGAGGCGCTTAGGTTAGGCAATCTCTGCTGTTTCGATTGTTCATAGGTCGTTTTTAACGATTTGCCTGTCAGTTCCATCGACTTGCGTTCAAAACTGTTGGCTTGAGCAAAACGCAAACACTCTTCCAACGAAAATCGGTAGGAATGACTTTCTTGAGCCATGGCAGGTAGCAACAACAAAAGCACCAAAACTGCGGTCAAAACTCTCTTCATCGCATACATAATTCTACATCTTTGAATGCAAAACACAAAAATAACAAATTTATTGTGGCGGAATCCGTCTGATGCCACTCAAAAATCATCTGACCACCTTTGTAAAGACAGGCGTTTCGCCTTCAATCACAGTCACATAAACCTTCATCTCGCCCGCAGGAGGCATGTTAGGATTTTCCTCGCGAGGAAGATCAGCGGCAGTGAACAGGTATTCAATACCATCGGGAAGGGTGCGGGAAGCAACGGTCGTGGCTTTGGCATGAAGCATAGGATAACCGTCGACAGCGGCATCGAAGACGGCTGCTTCCTCATCACTCACAGGATGCTGCTCGGGGAAGTCTTCCAACTCGACAAATTCGCCTTCCAAAAAACCGTTGGCTTTCAAGAAATTGTCAATCTCTTTGGGCATAGCTTCAAGACGAGCGGCACGGACACCATAACCAGGAAGTATCTCGGCATCAGGTTCAGCCGCTGCCAAATCCACAATGCTTGACTCCAGTCCACCACTGCCAAAGGTGCAGAACGGCACGACCTTCTTACCGCTCAAGTCCACTTGATTCAAGAAAGTAAAGACAGGCGGCGCGTAGGTGCCGAACCATATCGGATAGCCGAGGAAAACCACATCGTAGTTGGCTACATCTGCTTTAAGAGGTTGAATCTCGGGATAGGCACCCTCGTCAAGTTCTTTTTTTCCGCGTTCAATCGTGGTTTGAAAGTCGCCATCATAGAGTTGGACAGGAACGATTTCTTCCAAATCGGCATCCAGTCGTGAGGCGATTTCCTGTGCCACGGCCTTTGTGTTGGAAGTCTGTGAGTAATAGAGCACTAAAGCCTTAGGGGTTTCTTTCTTTGAGGTTTCTTCTTTTTGTGTTTCTTTCTTCGGTCCGCATGAAACGGCGGCAAGCATCACGGTTGCTAGGATCATCATCATTTTCAGGTTTTTCATATGATTTAGAGTTTACTATTGATGCGTAAATGAATAAGGGGCAAATATAGGAAAAAATAAGCTATCATCGTTTTTTTGCCAAAATTTTGTATTTTTGCAACCTAATTTTTCCTTTCATGAAAACATTATTCAGAGCACTAGCACTTTTATCTATCCTTTTGTATACAACAATTTACTGCGAAGCCCAGCCTGGCGGTCCTGGCGGACGGCCTCCTGGGGGCAGACCGCCGATGGGTCGTCCCGATTGGAATCAGGGGCAAAACAATTGGAATCAAGGACAAAACAACATGCCTGCCGTCAAGCCAAAGAAGAAAGTACGTGAAGGCGACACTTTCACTGTTACAGGCTGTTTGCGCGACTCGGTCACAGGCGAGCCATTACCCTACGTCAACGTGGCCGTCCTCGATTCCATCAGCAACGAGTTGTTGAAAGGCACGGCCACCAACGCTGGTGGTTGTTTCGAAATCAACAGCATCCCAAAAGGCGGCATGGTGCTGCGTGTGTCGGCCATCGGCTACGGCAATCGTGCCATTCCTTTCCGCGTGACCAACAACACCAACCTCGGAATCATCCGAATGATTGAAAGCTCAACCGCCTTGAGCGAAGTGACCGTCACCGCCGAGAGGCCCATCTATGCCATGGAAGGCGAGAAACTCGTTTATAACGTCAGCGAGGACCCGTCCATCCAGACGGGTACCACCGAAGATGCCTTACAAAACGCGCCTGGCGTGGAAGTCGACGTGGAAGGCAACATCACCTTGCGTGGCGTTTCAAGCGTGGAGATTTGGATCAACGACAAGCCCTCAAAACTCACCGAGGAGAACCTGAAGACCTATCTCCAAACCCTGCCCGCCAACGCCATCGCCCGCATCGAGACCATCACAAACCCCTCGGCCAAATACGCCACCGATGCCGAGGCCGTCATCAATATCGTCACCTCGGCGCACATCAAGAGCAACCAATTTGTGAGTTTCGGCGCAAACGGTTCCAGCCAGCCTTTCGTCTCGCCTTGGATCAGCTACATGTGGAAAAAAGACAAGCTGAGCCTCAACCTGTTTGCATCGGGCCGTTACAGCGACCGAATCAACACCACCGACAGCTGGGAACTCAAACGCAAGGATGCCGCCACGGAGGGTGAATATGACACTGTATGGTACAAGACCACCTCGCAGACGCAAGACAATCGCAGCATCAGCGGCAACCTCTTCATGAACATCGATTACGAGATTGACTCCTCCAGCAACATCTCCATTGATGGCGGAGGATTCTACAACAACAATCACAGTTTCAGCAGCCGTAGCGACAACCAGACTTTCTACGTGCAACCCTTCGACACGTTGGCGTACAGCATTGGCGACACCACCCTATCGCAATCCGGTTTCGGCCATCTGGGAGTCGACTACACCAAAAAGTTTGACGAAAACGGCCACAATCTCCGCATCGGCTTCAACGCCCGACTCCACAAGAACGCCTCAGACCAATACTACAACCGTTTCTACGACGTTTACACCGACCGCGACGAGAATCGTTACCTGCTTACCGATATGTTTGGTTTCAACACCAGCGTGGATGTGCGTTACAACCGTCCCTACAGTGAGAATGGCGAACTCAGCTACGGTTTGCGAGCTGACCATCAGCAACACAACAACGATTATAAGCGTTTTTATTCCAATGATGGCGGTGTCAACTATGACAGCATCGACGTGCTTCGCACCTACCATTTCGATGGGGATGAGACGGGAGTCAATGCCGACATCAACTGGACCCATCGTTGGGGCGGTTTCACCCTGAGCACCGGACTGGGCGGAGGACAAGACCGAATCTATTACAAATATGAGAGCGGAATGTCGTTTGGCGATACCGATATGTGCTATTTTTGGACTATGCGTCCTTCCATTCACTTGACTTATCGCACGAAAGACATGCATAACTTCAAACTCAACTACTCGCTGCGCATGTCGCATCCTGATGAAGAAGAAATCAGTTCATTCCGTAGATACGGCGAGGACAACTATTCGACGGGTAACCCTAACATCAAGAACAGCTACACCCACAACATGGAGGCTGGCTGGCAGAAGTTCTTCGAACGTTTCGGTAACATCGGATGGGAAGCCTACGGCCGCTTGAGCACCAACGAAATCAGCTCATTGCCCGATTCGGAATACGACGAATTCCTTGACCGCATCGTAAGCTATTCCATGCCTTACAACATGGGCACCTCATGGCGCTACGGCACATCCGTCAATATGACCTACCGACCTTCTGCCTTCGTCAATGTGCGACTTTTCGGAAATGTTTACGATTACGGTTATCGCATGGAGTACGACCGTGTTGATGAGAACGGCCAAATCAAAACCGTTACGGATGAAAACCAAAAGTTGTCGTGGAGCGTGCGTCTCAACGCATGGGCCAAACTCTTCGACAGGCTCCAAGTCACAGCATCTGGCGTCTACAACTCGCCGACCATCAGCCTGATGAGCGAACGGAAGGCGCGTTATTTCCTTAACATGGGTCTCCGCAGCGACTTCTTCAAACGCCGTCTTTCGGTGTTCGTCAACGTGCAGGACATCTTCAACTGGGGCGCAAGATATGGTTCCGGTTCCTCTACCTCCAACCCATACTACCTCAGCGACAGCACCCGCAAGATGCTCAACAGCCGCTACATCTCGGCAGGCTTTACCTTGCGTTTCGGCAAGTTGGAACTCGAGAAGGGAGCCAAAGAAGGCGACTCCGCGACGGGCGACAGCTTGGAGTGATTGGTTCAACAATTTGAAGCATCTGAAACAACCTTTTTCATACCTTTGCACTTTCAAACAACCCTATCGCCGTGCATATCATTTTTTCATACAACAGCTTAAGTTTCATTGTTTTACTTGTTTTTGTCCTCAGCTTGGTCATCCAACTGCTCTACCATTGGGGCATATTCTCAAAGGTCGCGTTCTACAAGAACAAACATCATCCCAAAACGGATGGCGAGCTGGAACCCGTCTCCATAGTGCTTTGTGCAAGAGACGCTTACGAGTATCTCACAGAGTTGGTGCCCGTGCTCTTAGGTCAGGATTATCCTGACTTTGAAGTGGTCATTGTCAATGACTGTTCCGACGATGAAACCGAGGAATATTTGAAAGACCTGGAACGCAAGGAGCCGCGCATCAAGCCCGTACAATTGAAACAGCACCTTAACTTCTTCAACGGCAAGAAGTTCCCGCTCTCGATGGGCATCAAATCGGCGCAAAACGACCTCATTATCCTGACCGACTGCAACTGTATGCCCACCAACGACCAATGGTTACGTAGCGTGGTGAGTTGTTATGGCAAAAACACGGAAGTCGTCATCGGCTACAGTCCATACGTCCGCAAAAAAGGACTCCTTAATTATCTGATGCGCTTCGACGCTGTGCAAAACGCTCTGCTCTATCTCTCTGCGGCTTTGAATGGACATCCCTACATGGGCATCGGGAAAAACCTTTCGTATCGTAAGGAATTGTTTTACAGAAACAAAGGATTTACTTCGCACTATACCACCTCCGTCGGCGACGACGACCTCTTCATCAGCCAAGTGGCTACTAAAAAGAATACCGAGGTACTGATTGACCCCGACAACGCCATCCTCACCACCCCGACAGGCAACTTCCGCCAGTGGACGAGACAAAAGAGCAGTCGTTACTCCACCGTGAGACAATACAGCGTGGGGGCTCGGCTTTTGTTAAGTCTGTTCTACATCTCGCAGTTTTTGTTCTACGCTTCGTTCATCGCCTTGATTGCCCTCTGCACCAAGCCCGCTTTCGCCATCACTGGCGGCGAGGTGTTCTACATTCCTATTCTGGTGTTTTTCTTCCTTTTGCGTTTCGGCACACAGCTTTTCATCTACCACAAAGCCTCCAAGCGTTTGGGTGAAAAAGGCCTGTTGCCCGGCCTCATCGCATACGACTTTCTGTTCGCATTCCTCTCACCTTTGTTCCGTTTGATGGGACGAATGAAAGTCGGGGCGGAATAAACCATCCAAATTATTTGTCGTCGTAATGCCCGTAGGCGGTAAGGACTAGCACGCCAATTTCTTTACGTATTTTAAGACCTTGGTCATCAAGGTTTCGTCATCGGCGATTTCACCCATCGCACGGTACAATTCCGCATTCAATTCTAAAGCTGTCATCGTTTTTATCTTTTTCTTGTCTGCAAAATTACAAACTTTCCTGCTTACCGCAACACTTTTCTTTAATACTCAACTTTTTTCTCCTTGATAACCAGTTTTTTTGTACTTTTGCGCCCTCAAAAATCCACATGCAAAATTACATTCAAAAATATAGCTCGACAATCTTCCGTTTGCCGCTTAATGCAAATGTGGTTTTGAGTTTTACCCCCCCCATATACATCTGATAACCAATTGGTTACAAATCACTTGCAACACACTGGCTTTCGGCTTCGGATGGAGGCCTGTTACTGTTTTTTGTCAATCCAATAAGTAGATGAGCATAATTAGTTTACATAATAGACGCGAGACACGAGACTGCGGGACGCGAGACATTTGGTTTGTCCCGTGTCCCGTGTCCCGAAGTCCCGTGTCAAAACAATATGCAGTTTAATTTTGAACAATTACTTAACAAACAAATAATCCTTTAACACAATGAAATTCATTACAAATCTGAAAAACAACCTCGCAAGGACAGCCCTGACGCTGCTCCTCGCGGTGCTCACAACTTCGGCGTGGGCCATTCAACAAGACCCTGACGACGGGTATTATCTCATCGGCTCTTCGCAGGACTGGCAGGATTTCGCCACTGGTATCAGCGATGGAACTATTGCCACTAACGCCAACGCCCGACTTACGGCAGACAATATCACCGTCTCTACGATGATTGGCACCAGCAGCAAGATATATGCAGGAACGTTTGATGGAAACTATAAGACCATCACCGCCAACATCAGTGGAACCGCTGGCTTTGAGGCTCCTTTTGGTTATATCCAAAATGCCACCATCAAGAATTTGACGGTCAGCGGAACTGTCAATGGTGCCATACATTGTGCTTGGGGCACGAATAGCATTAGCAACATCTTAATGACAGCTACGATTACTACTACGGGGTCCCATTGCGGGGGTGTCATAGGTCATGGTCAAACATCGACCATGACCCTCAGGGACTGCCTATTCTCAGGCACCATTAACGGTCGCAGTGCCGGCAGTACAGTTGGTGCCATCTGGGGCTGGAGTGATAATGCCACAGCCAACATCTACAGTTGCCTTGAGAATGGCAGTTACACCAATTGTAGTTCGTTTAACCCCATCAGTCAAGGGAACGGAACGAGAAACATAAGCGCTACCTATTATGTAAATGCCAAGACTGGCGGAAATGCTTATGGTTTGCTGGCAACAAGCGAGCAACTTGCCAGCGGAGAAATCACTTACAAGCTTCAAAGCAATAGAGGCGACCTTGTATGGGGACAGACTATAGCCACCCAAAACCTACCCAAGTTGCATCTGTTCGATAATACAGCCCTGCGTGTTTATCGCACTATAGACGGCTATTCCAATAATCCAGAAGAGGCTCTTCTTAGCCAAGACTCAGATGGATATTTCTTGATTGGCACTTCGGATGATTGGAGAGCTCTTGCCATGTTGGTTGATGAAATGGAACAAGGAGTAAACGCCAAGATGACTGCCGACATTGACCTCGGTGATGCACAGGTGATGGTTGGCGACGGATACTATCCTAACGCCCAATATCGGAGACCGTTTAGGGGTATCTTCGATGGTCAAGGACACACACTCACCATCCACTATGTTACTGAAAGCATTGCAGCAGGTTATACCGATGCGGGTCTCGCCGTACCAGGCTATCTCGGCTGCGCCCCCTTTGGCTATGTGTGGAACGGTACCATCCGCAATCTTCATACCGCAGGCACGATAACATCCACCCATGAAGGCGTTGCCGGCATCGTGGGCTGGACCAACGGAGTCGTTCTCATTGAGAATTGCCACAGCTCAGTGGATATCACTTACACAAATGGCGCACGCGGAATGGCCGGCATTACTTACAACAACTACCACGACAACCACAATCTGACCATACAAGACTGCATTTACGATGGTATTCTCACGGCAGGCACCACTAAAACAGGTGCTGCTGGATTTGTGGTGGTTCGCGCGTCTGGCAATGTCTATATCAAAAATTCTCTTTTGGCTGCCACCTTTGCCAACGGGCTTGGAAGCGGTGACTGCGCCACGTTTGTGCGAAACAATTTTGGCAGTGGCTATATCAGCAACAGCCATTTCAAGACGGCACTCGGCACCATACAGGGCAATCAAGCCACAGCAGACGAGCTTGCCAACGGCCGTACCGCATTCTACCTGCAAAACGGACGTACAGAATTGGTTTGGGGACAGGAAATCGGTGTTGACCCGCTGCCAGTACTTACCAGCGACGAGAGCAAGCGCGTGTATCGCTCCGCCACAGGCTACACCAACGACCCGACTCAGGCTATCCCCGACCAGAGCCTTCAGCCGTTTTCCTATACTTGTAATGCAAACAACGAACTGACTATCACAGGTTTCGACCCTGGCTTCACCCCTCCTGCGAACTATACTCTTGTCATTCCTGACGAGATTGACGGCAATCTAGTTGTATATATAGCCGATAACGCTTTCAATAGCAAGACCAATTTTACCTCGCTTACCATTGGCAGAAATGTAAAAACCATAGGCTTGTATGCGTTCACCAATTGCACTGCAATGACAAGCATCAGCCTGCCAGCTGACGGCGCTTTGGAGACCATCAACCAATGTGCGTTTGAAAACTGTAGCAATCTGGTTTCAATTGTCCTTCCCAACACTGTGAAAACACTTGGTGTTAATGTGTTGAAAAGCTGTACCAATCTGACTTCGGTAACCATCTCGAACCAATTGGCTACAATACCCAACGAAACGTTCCGCAACTGCACCCATTTGAACAATGTGGTGATTCCTTCCAGCGTGACTACTATTAATAATAATGTGTTTTGGGACTGCGACGCGCTGACTTCCATCACTATTCCCAACAGTGTGACTGCATTAGGCACAAACGTATTTCGATCGTGTGGTGAGCTGTCTTCGGTTACTTTTGAAGAAGGTTGCCAGTTGACTACTATCCCTAATGAGGTTTTCCGCGAATGTAGTTCCTTGACAGGTATAACTATTCCATTATCAATTACAACCATTGGTAGTTCTGCTTTCAACGGTTCAGCTCTAACTTCTATCACATTCCCATCCAACGTAACGAGGATAAACAACTCAGCTTTTGCAAGTTGCGCCAACTTAACCGAAGTAACCATACCTTCTACGATAACTACAGTGGAAAGCTATGCTTTCCAAAGTTGCGGTCTGGAAAGTGCCAATGTCTATTGCCATACTATTGGAGCACATATGTTTTACAATTGTACCGAATTGGAAAACATTACTATATCCGATGGTATAGAAACCATTTCCGATAATGCATTCCAAAATTGTAGCAAATTGACTTCCATAAGCATACCGTCATCGGTGACCACTATTAATAGTGCCGCTTTTGCCGGTTGCACTTTGCTGGCAAATGTCACAATGGCAGACGGCATTAATATCACCTCACTGCCCCAATATCTGTTCTCCGGCGACTCCCATTTGACATCTTTTACCATTCCAACCTCGGTGACAACTATTGGCCAATGTGCTTTTGAGAATTGCACCTTGCTGAATAATATGGTAATACCAAACAGCGTGACCACTCTTGGCGATTATGTGTTTAAAGGTTGCACCAATCTGGAATCGGTAACCATCTCAAATCAAGTGACCACATTACCCTTTGAAGCGTTCCGCAACTGCACACATCTTAACAATGTGACCATTCCTTCAAGTGTCACTACCATAAATAACAATGCATTCTACGATTGTGATGCATTGACATCCATCACTATTCCTAACAGTGTGACCACCATAGGAACAAGTGTATTCCAATCGTGCGGGTTATTAGCGGAAGTTTCGTTTGAGGATGGTTGTCAGTTGACCAGTATTCCTAATAATACATTCTATCAATGTAGCTCATTGACAGGCATCACCATTCCATCGTCGGTTAAGACCATTGGCAATTCAGCCTTCCGCTATTGCACGAGCTTGAACAACGTGGTTCTTCACGGCGGGTTAACTTCCATTCAGGACTGGTCGTTTGCCAACTGCACAGCGATGGAGAACCTCACCATCGAAGAGGGCGTGACCAGCATCAACCGCGATGTGTTCCAGTATAGCGGCATGAAGAACGTGGTGCTGCCATCAACATTGGGAGCTATCGGCATTAATTTGTTCTATAATTGCAACCAGCTTCAGACTTTAGATGTCTCTAAATGCGTGAATGTTTGGGAACTCTATTATTATACTTCGTTACGTGGCTACTACACCATTTTCTATGGCGTGCCAACAGCCACCAAGATTATACTGCCACCATACGCACAGGCTACACTCGGAGCAAACGACGAGATTGCCACCCTTGCTTTCGACCTCACCGCCGACAGCGAAGGCTACTATCTTATCAACACAGCTGACGATTGGGATAAATTCGTGGTCTATTCACGTGCCAATCCTACTGTGAACGGACGTATTACTACTGACATCGACTTGACAAGCCATGTAGGAAAACTCGGCGTGGGTTCCAACGAAAGCAACTACATCACCTACCAAGGAACGATTGACGGCCAAGGACACACCTTGACGATACAATACCGCACGGCACAAGATGTTGAAGGCGGACTGTTCGCCTACGTGGAAAATGCCACTATCCAAAACCTTAAAGTAAACGGAACCATCACCGCAAACCATAGGCTTGTGGGCGGTTTTGTCGGATTTGTGAAGCCCGCCTCAACTTTGACCATGCAAGATTGCGAGTCAAATGTAAACTTTACCGTTACGCCATCCACGACAAACATGCATATTGCCGGCTTCATCGGACAAGGCAAAACATCTACCATCACCCTCACCGATTGCCTATACAACGGCACTATCACAGGCGTCTCCAGTTTCCGTTATGCAGCCCCGTTCCTCGGATGGAAAGAGAATTCGGGAACTATCACATATAATTACTGCTTAAACAACGGCGATTTCGTGAATCTGGATAAAAACTACACATATGCTCTTGGCGCGACACAAAACAACGGACAAAGCACGGCTGTCAATTGTTATTACAGAAGTAATAACGTTACCAACAATGAGAGTCTTGCACAATCCGTCTCGGACGCTCAGCTGGAATCAGGGTATGTGACCTTCCGTCTGCAAGGCACACGTCCTGAGCAGCATTGGGGGCAACTGCTTGGCACCGACTTGTTTCCACGCCTTACCGACGAGGAAGGCACACGGATTTATCGTGGACAAACCTACACTAACGAGCCTACGGCATATACAGGCTTGCTGCAAGACGAAGATGGTTATTATCTCATAGGTGGCACAGCCGATTGGGAGGAATTCTGCATTGTTGTCGAAGAATTCCCGCTGAGCAACGCACGCATGACGAATGACGTAACCGTGGTGGATAACACCATGATAGGCGACGTCACAACCCCATACTCCGGCATCTTTGACGGACAAGGCCACACGCTCACCATTAACTATGACAGGACTGGCCTCGCCTATTCTCAAAGCATGGATTATGGGGCCGCACCGTTCCTATTTATTCGAAATGCCACCATAAAGAATCTTCATGTGGACGGAAGCATCCATACCAGCACCAAGTTTGCGGCTGGTGTAGTTGGCGACGTGCAAGGCACCCAAAGCCTTATTGAAAAGTGCCGCAGCAGCGTCAATATCACCTCATCGGTGAACGGCGAAGGTTGCATGGGTGGTGTCGTCAGCCACTTGACTAACAATCAAACGGTCATTATCCGTGACTGTCGGTTCGACGGTAGCTTCGATGCAGCCAATGCATGGGGCAATGGCGGCATCATGGGCTACAAAAACGGCACTGCGACCATCGAGAACTGCTTATTTGCCCCATCGGCACTTAGCTTAGGTGCCAACAATAGCTATTGCATCATGCGACAAGGAGCAGGAACCACTACCATCAACAACTGCTATTACACGCAGCAACTTGGCACCGTACAAGGCACATTGGCCAATGCCGAGCAGCTGGCCAGCGGCTATACGGCATACAAACTACAGAACAGAAGAGATGAACTCGTTTGGGGACAGACTATTGGCACCCATCCCCAACCTGTCTTGGTGGTGTTTGACAATACGGCGCTGCGCGTGTATCGCTCCATTGATGGCTACAGCAACAATCCTGATGCCGGTGTTTTAGCACAAGATGAGGAAGGCTACTATCTGATAAGTAGCGTAGCACACTGGCAGCTTTTAGCGATGCTTGTTGACGAAGGCGAAAACGATGCCAATGCCCGAATGACAGCGGATATTGACCTTGGGGATGACCAGACGATGATTGGCACTAACAGCAACAGATATGCTGGCACCTTCGATGGCCAAGGTCACACTCTCGTTGCCAACATCACTAGCCAAGCTGCCCATGTGGCACCTTTTAGCTACATCGAAAACGCCACCATCAAGAATTTGAAGGTCAGCGGGACTATCAATGGTGACATACATTGCGCAGGATTGGTTGGGGCACGAATAGCATTAGCAACATCTTAATGACAGCTACGATTACTACTACGGGGTCCCATTGCGGGGGTGTCATAGGTCATGGTCAAACATCGACTACGACCATCAGTGACTGCCTGTTCTCAGGTACCATCAACGGTTGCAGTGCCGGCAGTAAAGTTGGGGCTATTTGGGGCTGGAGTGATAATAATGCCAAAGCCTATATCTCCCATAGCTTTGAGCATGGCAGTTACACCAATTGCAGCTCGTTCAACCCAATGTTTTATGGAAACGGCTCATATTACGGAGACGGTAACTTTTATTGTTATAACTCGTATGCCGGAAATAATCCTGGTACCTGGGCTCCTGGATATGGCCTCAATCATGGAACAGTAGCCCAATCTTTACAGTATGCTCGTGAAGAACTCGTTTGGGTGCATGACCCGAGAATAAACGAGCCTATGTTGGTACTGTTTATCTACACTGATGCTTTCAACGGGAATGGCAGCGAGGATAATCCCTTCATCATCTCTACAACAGCAGAGCTTGACATGCTGGCATATCTGACGAACAATGTTATGCATTTCTATGGCAAATACTTCAAATTAGGTGCTGACATTGCGTATGACCCCAACGTCCTGACCATCGACAACGATGGCGATGGTGTCAACGACAGCAACTACACTCCTATAGGTACCGATTTGTACTACAATGGAATTGAATACTACCCCCACCCTTCTTTCAATGGCTACTTCGATGGTAATGGCCACACCATTAGCGGCATCCGCATCTACAGACCCTACCAATCCGATCGCGATTGTAATCAAGGTGTCTTCGGCAGAATAACTAGCACTTCCTATAACGACACTATCTTCCCCTCCATCTGCAATCTTACGGTCGCCGACACTGAAATTACAGGTTTCGAGTACATTGGAGGTATCGTCGGTCTTAATAGTTGGCATGCTACCATAGAAAACTGCCATGTGGCCGACAATGTTGTCCTACATGTCATACAACCGGGTTCTAAACATGTTGGGGGAATTGCAGGCTATACTAATGGCAACGTCACCCACTGTTCCAGTGCTGTCACCATCACTATCACCGAAGATGCCTCCAGCAACGCCAATTATTTTGGCGGTTTGGTGGGAACAAATGCAGGTCCCGATTTGACCAACAATCCCTTTTCCACCCTAGCCAACAATCTCGTTATCAATGCAACCATTCCAGCCATCATCTGCAGCAACAACTACCAATACAGCACCAAAAGTTACGGTGCCATCTTAGGCTGGGACTACGGACAAGAAAACAATATTCTGAACAACTACTACTACAACTGTACTGTTGCAGGTGTTCCCAACGCCACCAATGTTGGCTGCGGCGGCGGCCAATCCCCTGATGATCCATTCGACCTATATGACAACAATGGCGCAGTACCAGGCTATTTGCATAACGTGACGGGCTACGGCAACAGCACCGAAAGCGACCATTGGGCGTTCATCGCCTCGCCCGTTACCACCGAAGGAGGTATTGCACCTACGGCAGTCGGCAACCTTATTGCAGACCCCATAGCGGAATACGACCTTTATCGCTTCAACCAAAGCGCAAGCATGGAATGGGAGAACTACAAGAATCCAACACACACGACAGGCTTCACCCTCGAAAACGGCAAGGGCTACCTTTATGCCAATAAGAAAAATGTCACTTTGGCCTTCGCTGGCACCATCAACACTGACAGCAGCATGGACGTGGATCTCGATTACGACGTCAGTGCTACTTTCGCAGGCTACAACCTCGTGGGCAACCCGTTCCTCACCGAAGCCGTTATCAATAAGAACTATTACACAATGAACGCACAAGGCAGTGGTATCGTGGCCGAAGAGGTGAACTCCTCAGAACCCATCCCGCCTTTCACCGGCGTTATCGTCCAGGCCACCGATGAGAACCAAACGGTCACCTTCACCAAAGCGACACGACAAAGCACAGCCCCCAACCAAGGCAATTTGCAAATCGCTGTGGCACAAGCTAACACACGTGACAATGCCATAGAAGACAACGCCATCGTGAGCTTCAATGAAGGCAGCCTTTTGGGCAAGTTCTATTTCGGCAAGCCGCGCGCCAACATCTACATCCCGAAAAGCCATGAGGAATATGCAATCGCCTATAGCGACGGCCACGGCGAAATGCCCATCAACTTCCGTGCGAACGAAAACGGACAATACACCATCACGGTCAATCCCGAAAACGTGGAAATGGCTTATTTGCACCTGATTGATAATATGACGGGCGCAGATGTGGATTTGCTGCAAACGCCTGAATACACCTTTACCGCCAAGACGACAGACTATGAATCACGGTTCAGGTTGGTGTTTTCCATTTGCGAGGACGCAAATGGTGACAATGAGACGTTCGCGTTCATTAATAATGGCAACATCATCATCAACGGCGAGGGAACGGTTCAGGTGGTTGATATGATGGGACGAATTGTGTATCAAGGAGACGCAAAGCATTGCGTCTCTACGACGGGAATGGCACCTGGGGTGTATGTGATACGACTCATCAATGGTGATAATGTCAAGACGCAGAAGATGGTGGTGAGATAAGGACGCGCTTAGCGTCACTGCGAGCGAAGCGTGGCAAATCGAAGATTCGACGGAGTCAATCCAGGCCATCACTTCGATGGAAACTGGTGGCCTAGATTGCTTCGTCGTTCCTCCTCGCAATGACGCAAAGCGGCGCGGGAGCAAAGCCCCGAAGGGGCGGGGCGACATTAACCCGATGCAAACGCAGCGCAGCTTCGGGCAACACCCCGGCAGGCTAGCCCCGTAGGGGCGACAGGATAATAAGCAGGCGACGTAAGTCCCTGCGTCAAACAGAAAACAAAACAAAACAAAACAAAACACATAAACAATGAAAAAGACAATAATCACAATGACAATCATCCTCGGACTGGGCATGACAGCCTTTGCCGATGGCGACAACAACAATGGCGGCTTGTTTAAGCGCGGTGCCGAGTCATGCGACAACGCCACGAGCTCTCGCACGGGTGCGGAGTCGCTCATGCTGCCTGGCAGCCACGGTCAAGACACCGACCAAAACTCACCCTTGGGTAGCGGTGTAGCCGTACTCGTTGGGCTTGGCACGGCGTATCTTGTAGGAAAACGTAGAAAGGAATAAAGAAATAGAATAGGCATTTACCGCAACCAAAGCACTTGACCTTTGGAAATACGGGTGCCTTCCTTCAAACCATTCTTTTTCAGAATCTTGTTCGGCTTCACAGCGAAGCGCAAGGCCACATCGCGAAGGGTCTCACCCTCTTGGACGGTATATTTCTTGGCTTTCCAATTACAATTGCGGAGTTTCGCCAGATACACCACATCACCGCTGTGGAAGACCACCTCCTCAGGATGTTTCAGCAGGTTGTAATCGCAGAATTTCGTGAATTTGATGCCCAAGTCGCGGGACATCTGTTCAGGTGTCTCCCCTTCCTTGGCAAAGACAAAACGTACCTTGTTGTTTTCATAAATGAAACGACCATCAGAGGTCATGTCGGCCAAAGGAAACACCGATGTTTCGGTAGGAGAATAAGCCAACTCGAAGTAATCGTCAGCCGCTGGATCAACTGGTTCCACCTTACTCTCCGCAAGCAAGCCAAGCGCGATTTGGTCGTATTGCGACAAGTCGTAAAGCTTGATACGGTCGATGAGCAGCTGGGCGTATTTCGGGTTGGTGGCATAACCCGCCGCCTTCAAACCCTTGGCCCAGCCCTCGTAGTCAGTGATGTCAAGATCGAAAAGGGCAGAATAACGCGCTCGTGTGGTCAGAAATTCCGAATGGTCGCGGAACGATTCTTCTGCGTTTTTATACTTGCGGAAGCACTCGTTTTTCTCATCGTCGTCCATAATGTAGGTATCACCAGTCCATTCCTTGTGGCACTTGATACCAAAATGGTTCTTGGCCTCGCGTGCCAAAGCGCTATTGCCCGCCCCCGACTCCAACAACCCCTGCGCCAGAGTAATGGACGCGGGAATCTTGTTGGTCTTCATCTCGCGTATGGCGATGTCCTTATAGGTCTGGATGTATTCTTCGGGTGTGATGCGCTGCGCAAATAGCGAAAACGGCATAAGTGCCAATAACAACAATAGTTTCTTCATTCGACAAAACTAGAATTAAAGTGTAAAAGTACAACTTTTTCCAAAACTCTAACGTTTTGCATAGAAATTTTGACTAATTTTGAAGCCCATTTCAAGCCATCCATTATGGACACAACGAGCATATTCCGTTATTTCCCCGAACTTTCCGGAAAGCAAAAGGAACAATATAACCAACTGAAAGACTTGTATTTGGACTGGAACAGCAAAATCAATGTGATTTCGCGCAAGGACATGGAGCATTTCTATGAGCACCATGTGTTGCATTCGTTGGCCATCGCCAAATACTTCGAGTTGCTGCCTGGCATGAAGGTCATGGACTTGGGCACCGGTGGCGGTTTCCCCGGCATCCCTTTGGCCATCTTATTTCCGCAAACCGAGTTTTACCTCATTGACGGGACAGGCAAGAAAATCAAGGTGGTGAACGCCGTGAAAGATGCCATTGGTTTGGAAAATGTGGTGGCCGAACACAAGCGTGCGGAGGAAGTGAAGGAGAAGTTCGATGTAGTGACTGGCCGTGCAGTAATGACCTTGCCCGAGATTGCCAATTTGGCTGGCAACAAGCTGAGGATCAGAGGCGACGCGGAAGCTGGCGGCATCCTTTACCTAAAAGGAGGCGACCTGAATGAAGAATTCAGCAAACTCAACCGTTACTGGCGTCACAGGAAAGCCATCATCAGCAAGTGGTTCAAGGAAGAATATTTTGAGGAAAAATATGTAGTGCATTTATATTAAAACAATGAAAAAACTGACATTAACCCTTATTGCAACGCTTGCCTTGAGCGCAACGATGCTCGCCCAGCAAGCCATGCCCGTACCCTTCGACCCGAACGTGAGACGCGGTAAACTGGAAAACGGACTGACTTATTACATCCGACACAACGAAAAGCCTGCCCAACGCGCCAACTTCTACATCGCGCAAAAGGTCGGCTCCATCCTCGAAGAAGAGAACCAGCGTGGCCTGGCCCACTTCCTGGAACACATGGCCTTCAACGGTCTGGAGCACTTCCCCAAGAAAGCCATGCTGGACTATATGGAACGCAATGGCGTGAAATTCGGCACCAACGTGAATGCCTGGACGAGCTTTGAGCAGACCGTTTACATGCTCAACAACGTCCCCACCACCAACCCAGGCCTCGTCGACTCGTGCCTCCTCGTGCTCCACGACTGGTCGAGCTTCATCTCCCTTGAAGACGATGAAATCGAGAACGAACGAGGCGTCATTTTGGAAGAGATGCGCCAAGGACTCGATGCCCAGATGCGTATCTATGGCAAAATCCTCCCTGAGATCTATCCCAACAGCCCTTATGGTGTCCCCATGCCCATCATCGGCACTGAGGAAGTGGTGGCCAACTTCGACCATCAGTTCCTGCGCGCCTATTATAACAAATGGTATCGTCCCGACCTTCAGGGCATCATTATCATCGGCGACATCGACGTGAACCAAATCGAGAGCCGCCTGAAGGAGATGTTTGCCGACATCCCAGCTCCCCTGGATCCTGCCGAACGCGTCTACTTCCCCGTGGCCGACAATGCCGAGCCTATCGTAAGTGTCGCCTCCGATGTGGAAGAAACCTCATACGATATCATGGTGTCCTACAAGCACGACATCGTACCTTTCGAAGAAAGAGGCGACGTGCAGTATTGGATCAAGGGTTACATTGACGAATTGGTCAGCACGATGTACAACAACCGCCTGAGAGAACTCACCCAAAAAGCCAATCCGCCTTTCATTTACGGTTACGGCTACTACGGCACCTTCTTTATCAGCGACACCAAGGATGCTTGGACGAGCTACGCCGTGGCCAAGGACAAGGACGGCATTGACGAGGCCTTGAACGCCATTGTCGCCGAGAACAAGCGCATGCAACAATACGGCTTCACCGCTTCAGAGTTTGAGCGTGCCAAAGCCGACCTTATGAAACGCATTGAAAACCAGTACGATGAGCGAGACAAGCAGGAAACAGACCGCTACTTCCGCCCCATTCTTAGCCACTTCCTCACCAACGAGCCGCTGATGGGCATTGAGAACGAGTATAGGCTGCTCAGCCAGATTCTGCCAGCCTTGCCCGTGGAAGCCATCAACGCCTACACAAAAGAACTCATCCGTGAAGACAACATCGTCATCACCCTGACTGGCCCCGAGAAGGAAGGCGAAGTGTTGCCCACCAAGGAAGAAGTGTTGGCCATGTTCCAAAAATCCAACAAGCAAGAGGTTGAGGCATACAAGGAGACCGTCAGCAACGAGCCGCTCATCGCCACCCTGCCCGTGAAAGGCGCCATCGCCTCAAAGAAACACGACGACACCTTTGACGCCACCATTCTCACCCTGAAGAACGGCGTGAAGGTCATCTACAAACCCACCACCTTTAAGGACGACGAAATTTTGATGTCGGCCTACAGCTTCGGCGGCTATTCCGTCATGGACCAGAGCGACCCCTACACCTTGCAGGAAATCAACTCATTGGCAACACTTGGTGGCGTGGGCAACTTCAGCGCCATCGACTTGCCCAAGGTATTGGCCGGCAAGAAAGCCTCGGTCAATCCCTTCATCAGCAATATCACCGAAGGCATGAGCGGCAACTGCTCTGCCCGCGACTTGGAGACCATGCTGCAACTTACCTATCTGTATTTCAACTCACCCCGCAGCGACGAAGAGGCCTTCCAGTCTTACATCACCCGCACCAAGTCGATGATTGCCAACATTGAGTCAGACCCGAACACCGCCTTCCGCGACAACCTCATGTTTGCCCTGTACGACAATCACCCACTCGTCAAGCGCATGAAAGCCGAGGACTACGACAAGGTGGATTACGCCAAGGCCTTGAAACTTTACGCCGACCGCTTTAAGGACGCCAATAATTTCGTGTTCACTTTCGTGGGCAACATCGACCCCGAGACCTTTGAACCGATGATCGAGCAATACATCGGCGCACTGAAGACCAAGAAGAACAACGAGACTTGGACCAACAAGATTCCCACCATTACCGACAAGGACGTGAATTGCCACTATACCAAAGCGATGGAGAATCCTAAGGTAACCTGCTACATAATCTATAACGGCGACATGCTATTCGACCGCAAGAACCAATTGGCCATGCAAGCCTTAAACGACGTCATGAACATCGTCTACACAGAGAAAATCCGTGAAGACGAAGGCGGCACTTATGGCGTTGGCGTGAATGGCAGCTTAATCCTCCGCCCGAAAGAATCATTCATGTTCCTCATCGGCTTCGAGACCAACAAGGACATGTATGAGAAACTGATGGGCATCGCCATGGCCGAGTTGCAAAACGTGGCCAACAACGGTCCGCGCCCCGAAGACCTTAAGAAAGTGAAGGAATTCCTCATCAAGAAACACGCGGAGGACTTGGAGAACAACCGCTATTGGTTGAACAGCATTGTGACTAAGGAACAATACGGCTACAACCCGATGGAGAACTACAACGAACTCATCAACGACATCACCAGCGAAGATGTAACCAATATGGCCAAGGCCGTGCTGAAAGGCTTCAAGAAAGAAATCGTCCAAATCCCTGAATGAGAATATGAAATTTGAAATCTTAAATCTTTAAATCTAAAAACATGACAGAAAAAACGACATTAAGAGACAGTGCCACCATGCGGTGGATTGCCTTGCTGCTTTTGGCCTTGGCCATGTTTTGCAGCTACATTTTCATGGACATCTTGTCCCCTATCAAAGACCTTATGGAGTCGACCCGTGGCTGGGACTCGAAAGCCTTCGGCACGATGGAAGGTTCTGAGACGTTCCTTAACGTCTTCGTGTTCTTCCTCATCTTCGCCGGTATCATCCTCGACAAGATGGGCGTACGCTTCACCGCTGTCCTTTCGGGTGCCGTGATGCTCGTCGGTGGTATCATCAAGTATTACGCCATCAGTGAGTCATTCTTCGGCTCGGGACTTGAGACCTGGTTCACCAACAACCTCAACTGGCACACGGGCGTCGGTTTCATCGACGACATCCTGCCATTCTATCGCGGTATGCCCGCTTCGGCCAAGCTGGCCGCCATTGGCTTCATGATTTTCGGCTGCGGCACCGAGATGGCTGGTATCACCGTGAGCCGTGGTATCGTGAAATGGTTCAAGGGTCGTGAAACGGCTTTGGCCATGGGTTCTGAAATGGCACTCGCCCGTTTGGGTGTGGCCACCTGCATGATTTTCTCGCCCTTCTTCGCCAAGCTCGGCGGCAGCGTCAACGTGAGCCGTTCGGTGGCCTTTGGCGTGGTGCTGCTCTGCATCGCCCTCATCATGTTTGTCGTCTACTTCTTCATGGACAAGAAACTCGACGCCCAGACGGGTGAAGCCGAAGAGAAAGACGATCCGTTCAAGATTTCCGACATCGGCAAGATTTTGTCGAGCCTCGGTTTCTGGCTGGTCGCCTTGCTATGCGTGTTGTATTATTCGGCCATCTTCCCCTTCCAGAAATATGCCGTCAACATGCTGCAGTGCAACCTCACGCTGACAGAACCCGCCGCTGGTTCGTTCTGGGCTGGCGACACCGTCACCATCGTGCAATACATTATCATGCTCGTAGTGGCCATCTGCTCTTTCGCCAGCAACTTCTCAAAGAAGAAAGGACAGAAGTTCGGCCTGATGGCTATTGCCGTCGTCGCCTTGGTTGTTTACTGCTACATGGGTTACATGCGTGGCACTGCCGAGACCATCTTCGCCGTGTTCCCGCTGTTGGCTGTAGCCATCACACCCATCCTCGGCAGTTATGTCGACACCAAAGGCAAGGCCGCTTCCATGCTGATGATTGGCTCACTGCTGCTCATCATCTGCCACCTCACCTTCGCTTTCATCCTGCCTTTGACCAAGGGTAGCGCCGTGGGCGGTGTTGTCGTGGCCTACGTGACCATCCTGGTGTTAGGTGCCTCATTCTCGTTGGTGCCTGCTGCTTTGTGGCCGAGCGTGCCGAAGCTGGTGGACGAAAAGATCATCGGTTCGGCCTATGCACTGATTTTCTGGATTCAGAACATTGGCTTGTGGCTGTTCCCCATCCTCATCGGTAACGTGCTGACCAGCACCAATGCTCCCGGCACCGCTCCCGACCAGCTCAACTACACATGGGCTTTGGTCATGTTGGCTTGCCTCGGTGTTGCCGCTTTGGTTATCGGCATCATCCTGAAGCGCGTCGATGCCAAGAAGCACCTCGGACTTGAAGAGCCGAACATTAAATAAACCGATAAAACAAATATGAATCTGTAGAGACGCAAAATTTTGCGTCTCTACATTTATTTATGGACAAAGGGGATGTCGCACATCTCCAATACCTCTTTGACAAAAGCCCGTTCACTGGGACCAAAATGGTCATCGGACCGAGAAAGACGTGTCATCATGCGCGAGAAGACATGTTTCTTCTCTTTTGTCATGCGTTTCAAGGTCTCATATAACATCTTGGGCAGTTCGTTCCTTGGAATCGGAACAAAGCCCGCAGCATCAAATTCCAGCTCTTTCATACAAGATTCGAGGCATTTCTTTTCAGCCTCGTGGCTCTGAAAATCTGCATGAGCCAAATTGTACAACACACTGGCAACGGCCTGTTTCTCGTCCATAGTGAATTTATCATCCATAATGACTTTTTTTTCGCAAAGAAACGATTTTTTTTGAAATACATGTCACGATTCAATTTTTTTTCTTTTCTTTGCAACTTAAATTGATAATATCCCACTACAATGAGAAGAAATATACTTTCAAACGCATTTTTTACCATTTCACTCCTTTTATTGGCTGCAATAGGAGTCCAGGCGCAAGACAACAGCATCAAAGGCTTTGTTTATGAGGAATCCACAGGTGAGCCGGTGATGTTCACCAACGTTTACCTCAAAGGCACGACCTTTGGCGGATCGACCAGCGAAAATGGCTTTTTCAACATCAACCGCATCCCTGACGGTCACTATACTTTATTGATTACCTGTGTGGGATATGACACCGTTTCAGAAAACATCAATCTAGCAAAAGGGCAAACCATTAGCCGCAAGTATTATCTCAAGGAAACGAGCCAAAAACTGGAGTCGGTCACCATTACAGCCGACAAGATTGAGGCCCGCACCGAGACCAAAACCTCAGTCATCAGCGTGACACCCAAGACCATCACCAAGATTCCGACGGTAGGCGGTCAGGCCGACTTCGCACAATACCTGCAAGTGGTTCCTGGTGTCATCTTCACCGGCGACCAAGGTGGCCAACTCTACATCCGTGGCGGCTCGCCCATCCAGAACAAAGTGCTGCTTGACGGCATGGTGGTTTACAATCCCTTCCATTCCATCGGCCTGTTCTCGGTGTTTGATACCGACATCATCCGCAACGCCGATATCTTCACCGGTGGTTTCGGAGCCGAATACAGCGGACGTATCTCTTCCATCATGGATATCTCGACCCGTGACGGCAACAAAAAACGTGTCTCAGGCAAAGTAGGAGCCAGTGTCTTTGGCGCCAAACTGATGGTGGAAGGCCCTATCAAAAAAGCCAAAACACCCGACGATGCCTCCGCTTCGTTTATCCTCTCGGCCAAGACCTCCTATCTTGAACAGGCAAGCCAATGGCAAATTGATCGCTTTGCCGACATGGGCATCAAAAACAATTTCCAAGTCCTGCCCTTTGATTTCCAAGATGCCTATGGAAAAGTCTCTCTCAACGCTCCAAACGGCAGCAAAATCAACTTCTTCGGCTTTTCATTCAATGACCAGGTGAAGAATTACCTATCCCTTTCCGACTTCCGCTGGAAGTCGTTCGGTGGAGGCACCAACTTCCTCATCATCCCTGGCAAATCTCCCGTGATGATTGAAGGTAACGTTGCCTATTCAAGCTACACCTCTGAAATGGAAGACAAAAACAGCCCCAAACGCACCTCAACCATCAACGGATTCAACGCCGGCTTCGATTTCAGCCAGTTCTTCGGCAAAAACACCTTGAAATACGGTATCGAGATGTTGGGCTATACGACAAATTACACCACCTATAGTGTATATGGCAATACAAAAATCGGCGGTGACCCCGAGAACTCGACAGAAATAGGCGCCTATGTAAAATACAAGGCCGTCTTGGGTAAATTCTTGCTTGAGCCCAGCATGCGCCTGCAATGGTACGCCTCTCTGCCCGACTTGTCTTTGGAGCCGCGCCTGGCCATGAAATACAACATCACCGACCGTCTGCGTCTCAAAACCGCTGGAGGAAGATACTCCCAAAACTTTGTCGCCGCCACCAGCGACCGTGACGTGGTCAACCTTTTCTATGGATTCCTGTCTGGTATAGACAATCTGCCCGCCACCTTTAACGAACAACCCGTCAAAAGCTACCTGCAAACAGCTTATCATGTCATCGGAGGCGCCGAATTCGACATCTTGGACAACATGACCATGAACTTTGAAGGCTACTGGAAAGACTTCACGCAACTGACCAATATCAACCGAAACAAAATCTACACCGACACAGAAAGCAACCATGACATTCCCGACCTCCTGAAGAAAGACTTCACCGTGGAGACTGGCGATGCTTACGGCTTTGACGTCTCCCTTAAATACGAGGACAAGCACTGGTATCTATGGGCCGTCTACGCCCTTGGTTTCGTGACCAGAGATTATGAGAAGGTCGTTGACAATCAGCCCGTACTGACCACCTACATGCCCCACTTCGACCGCCGCCACAATATCAACCTCATATTGACCTACACAGCTGGTGCCAAGCGCCAATGGGAGTTCAGTGGACGATGGAACTACGGAAGTGGATTCCCCTTTACGCAAGTTCAAGGCTACTACGAGTATTTCTCATTCAACCAAGGCATCAACTTCGACTACACCACTACCAACGGCGAAATCGGCGTGCTTTACGGCGACCTCAACGCGGGCCGTCTTCCCTCATACCACCGTTTAGACGTTGACGTGAAGCGCAAGTTCTTCTTTAGCGAGAATGTCAATCTTGAGATTGATTTCAGCGTCACCAATGTATATAACCGCAAAAACATCTTCTACGTCAACATGATTACGGGCGAAAACGTCTATCAACTGCCCATCATGCCGACACTCGGCCTGACACTTTCATTCTAACAACTATGATCATTCTTGAAAAACCATACGTCTCGGCACCTCTGGTCGCCTATTTGGAAGACAAACAGATTCCCGTGCTGCACAACGACATGGCGGCACAACTCACCGCCGAAGGGCATCACCTCAATTTGTTGGACGACAAGCAGTTCGTGGAACAATACCAGCAAAAAGGACAGCTTTATGCTGTTTCGGAAAACGCCTTGGTGTGGCTCTATGCCCAACTGCCCGAATCGGAGTTGGTAAAAAAAGTCAAGATTCTGAAGGACAAAGCTGCCTTCCGCCGCATCTGCCAGCAGATCTATCCCGACTTCTATTACAAAGAAGTGGAAATGAAGGCCTTGCGCAGCCTCAATCCTGACGAGTTGCCCTTGCCGCTCGTGTTGAAGCCTTCGGTGGGCTTTTTGAGCGTGGGCGTGTATATCGTCCGCAACAAAGCCGAATGGCAAGCCGCCTTGGACGACATCGACAAGAATTTTGCCAAGCAATGCGCCGTCTTCCCTGACACCGTCGTGCGCAGCGAGATGTTCGTTTTAGAGCAGTTCATCGAAGGCGAGGAATATGCCGTGGATGCCTACTATGATGCCGAGGGCAAGCCCAACATCATCAACATCTTCCACCACATCTTCAAGAGCGAGACCGACGTGAGCGACCGTCTTTATTGCATGAGCAAGCAGATTTTCGAGAGCAACTACCCCGCTTTCAACCAATTCTGCATCGACCTGAACGGTGCGTTGGGACTACGCAACTTCCCGATGCATGTGGAGTTCCGCGTGGATAAAAACACAGGTCGCGCCATCCCGATTGAGGTCAATCCGTTGCGTTTTGCTGGCATGTGCCTCAACGACATCACGCGCCACACCTGCCACCTGCTGCCCGTGCAGGCCTATTTCGAAGGCACTCGTCCCGACTACGCCACCATGTGGAACGGATTCGAAAACGATGTATTCAGTTTTGTCGTCTTGGACAAGCCCTACGACACCAACCGAAAGCTCGACTTCGAACGCATCAAGCGGCATTTCCACGGCGTACTCGAGACCCGCGACATCATGAACCCTGCCATGAGCATCTGGGGCTTCCTCTTCACGCAGACCGCACCCGAGCACAAAGAGGAATTGCAGGAGATTCTGTTCTCCACTTTGGAGGAGTTTATGGTTTAGTAGACGCGGGACTGCGGGACGCGAGACTTGTCGTCGCTTCGCGTCATTGCGAGGAGGAACGACGAAGCAATCCAGACAAAATGTTGGCCAAAAAGTGGTAAGGTTACCACCATTTTGCCAACATTTTTACATTGATGGGGTGATAAACACGCGCCAGCCTCCCTCATCGTCACGCTCAATATATCCCTTTTTGGTCATGTTTTGAATCATCTTCTGAAGTGCCGATCGGTTTACTCCAGTCGCCTTTTGCAACGAAGCGTAAGTCGGATGAGCATCCGTTTGCAGTTCATACAAAACCTTTCCGTATGTGGGCGTGCGGAACTTGATTCTTTGTCCGTCATACCACCACACATCCTTCGATTTCTCGGTCACGAAAAGTGCATCCATCTCAATCTCGTGAGCCATTAGGTCTGTCATGTATTTTTGGAAAGGCTTGATTTGCTTCAACATAGCCTTGGCACCTTCGGAAGGTTTGCTACCCACTTTCAAATCAGACTTGTGCAATGCCTCAAGGTAGTCGCTTTTCTGCCTACTGCGCACCACTATCATCGGGTAGCCATGACGCGAAAGGATGTAATTCATCAGCAGTCGGGCGATACGGCCATTGCCATCCTCAAACGGGTGAATGCGGATATAGCGGTAATAAAAAAGGATGGCCAAATCAGCGGGCGAAAGCGAGCCGTCTTGCTCCGTTTGGTTATACCAATCCACCAAGTCGGTCATCAAGGCAGGTGTTTCTTCGGGGGATGCGTATTCAAAACGGTCGCCATAGCGTGTGATGACGCTATTAGGGCGGGTCTTGTATTGGCCCGCATGAATGACATAACTGGTTTGCACTCCTCCGGGAAGCATCCTATACACAGTGTAATCCTCACGGAGCAGTGTTCTATGCAAAGTCCGTATGAAGTTCTGGGTGAGCGGTTTGTCCTTGTCAACAGCCTCAACGGACATCATTTTCAATCCAACATTACTCGCCTTCATTTCTTCATATTCGCGGAACTCCGCTTCGCCAATCACCTTACCAAACAGCAACAATAGTTCGGTCTGACCGTAGGTCAAGGTGTTGCCTTCGATATGGTTGCTGTTGTAGTTAAAATCAACGGAGAACTTGCGGCTCAACCTCTCTCGATCTTTTTCCGACAAAGGTTGAATAGCGTTCCATTTTTCCATCGCGACTTGCAATTTCTTCAACTCCATTTTAGTATTTGTTTTTAATTTACCACCTATTTTGGTGGTAACATTACCACCATTTCGCCGACAAAATTACACATTTTTGTTGAATCTGAAGTTTTTTATGCAATTTTTTCCTAAATATGGTGGTAAACTTACCACTTTTTTTGGCGGTAATTCGAATGCTAGCACAAATGTCTTCCATAAAAGAAGAATTTTAACTTTTTGATAGAAATTTCTTCTATAAAAGAAATATTTCCTATTTTTGCAGAAAATTTCTTCTATAAAGGAAAAAATCATGGACAATATCATTCGGCAACACTACCTGAACAAAATAGAAAAGTATTTCGGAAAGAATACGATTATCGTCCTGACAGGCCAAAGAAGGGTTGGAAAAAGCTATTTGTTGAAGCAAGTGCGCGACCAAAAGCAGAACGAGCCCAATTCCAATGTGATATACATCGACAAGGAAAAACGAGAATTCGATTCCATCCAAACCTATCGAGGACTGAATGACCACATCGAGAGCCTATACCAAAAAGGGAAGAAAAACTATATCCTCATTGATGAAATTCAGGACATTGAGGAATTTGAGCGCAGCGTAAGGAGCTATCACACAGAGCCTGACGCAGAAATCGTTATCACGGGAAGCAACGCTAAGATGTTGAGCAACGAATTGAGCACACTCATCGGAGGCCGCTACAAAGAGATTTACATCCAATCGCTCACTTACCAAGAGTTCCTAACCTTCCACCATCTGACCGACAGCGATGATGCCTTGGCACTATACATTCAATTTGGAGGCTTGCCAGGCTTAGTGAAAATTGGCCTCGACGAAGAAGATGCACGCGAATACCAGATGGACATTTACCATACCGTGCTTTTGAAAGATGTCATCCTGCGCAACCAAATCCGTAACGTGACATTCTTGGAAAACCTCGTGCGTTTCCTCGCCGACAATGCTGGCAAACTCATTTCCGCCAACAGCATTGCCAAGTTCATGAAGTCACAAGGTGAAAATGTGACCTCCACCGTCGTCTCCAACTACATCAAGTACCTGACCGAGGCATACATGATCCATCAAGTGAACCGATACGATATTCATGGTAAACGCCTGTTCGAAAATAACGACAAGTTCTATTTCGAGGACCACGGCATCCGCAACGCATTGGCAGGTGGAAGTCGTGAAGGCGACATTGAGAAAGTAATAGAAAACATCATTTACCAACACCTTATTTACTTAGGCTACACGGTGACTGTCGGCCAGTTACAAGCAGGTGAGATCGATTTTGTGTGTACTACAAAGGGCGGACAACGGAAATATATCCAAGCCTCGTTCATCATTGCCGACGAGACCACACGCCAACGCGAATTTGACAACCTTCGCGCCATCAAGGACAACTATCCGAAATATGTCATTTCAATGACACCGCTTGTCACCCGAAACGACGACAACGGCATTATCCACTTGCATTTGCGGAAGTTTTTGATGGAAGGGTTGGGATAAAGCAGGGCTTCGTAAAACCCCTGTAGTCAGCTGGAACAAGGGGCTTTTCAAGAAAAAATCAAAAAGTTACGGAATAAATTAGCAAAAAGTTGCGGGATAACTTGTGTATATCATTTATTCATAATGTTTTACATTCATTCTCATTGAATACTCCAAACCTTAATTCAAAAATCACTATTTTTGCAGCAATTCGTAGAATCAACGAAGTTAAATCACCTTATCATGAAAAACACCTTATTAATACTCATCACAGCTTCCGCCCTATTCTTCTCCGCTTGCTCTTCGGAAAAGGAAACTGCCTTCACCGAAAAAGAAGCCCTGGAATTCCTTTACGCTTATATGCCCCTCGGCGACAGCGTGGACTATACCGAAGACTATTACCGCGAGTGCATCCATTACGCCTTCCTCGCCAAGGAAGAGCTGCCTTGGGGAGAAAGTATCCCCGAGCGCGAGTTCAAGCATTTCGTGGTGCCGGTGCGCGTCAACAACGAGAACCTCGACCGCTTCAGAGCCACTTATTATGAGGAGCTGAAAGACCGCGTGAAAGACCTCTCGCTGTATGATGCCGTCCTCGAAGTGAACCACTGGTGCCATAAGCATGTGAACTACAAGGGCTCTGACAGCCGTACAAGCGCGCCGATGGCGACCATCAAGACCTCGTGGGGACGCTGCGGTGAGGAGTCGACACTATTGGTGACCGCCTTACGCACGGTGGGCATTCCAGCCAGACAGGTCTACACGCCCCGCTGGGCCCACTGCGACGACAACCACGCCTGGGTGGAGGCCTGGGTGGATGGCCAATGGCATTTCCTCGGCGCCTGCGAGCCTGAGCCTGTGCTCGATTTGGGATGGTTCAATGAGCCTGCCTCGCGCACCTTATTATTACACACACGCGTCTTCGGCGACTACGACGGTCCCGAGGAAGTCATCAGCCGCAACCGCAACTACACTGAAATCAACGTGGTGGACAACTATGGCAAGACCGCCAAGACCACCTTCACCGTAGTGGATACCGAGGGTAAGCCCCAAGCCAACCTACCTGTGGAGTTCAAGATCTACAACTATGCTGAGTTCTGTACTGTGGTCACTAAGACCACCGACGAGAATGGTCAGACTTGGCTCACGGCGGGCATGGGCTGCATGATGGCCTACGCCGCCAAAGACGGCAAGTTCGGCTACCAAGTGTTCAAGTCGGGCGAACAAGACAACGTCACCATCACCCTCAACCACGAGGAAGGCACGGAAGAGGTCTTTGAGTTCGACATGGTGCCTCCCCCACCGACCAGTGTCTTACCCGAAGTGACCCCTGAAATGCGAGCCGAGAACGACCGCCGCAACGCCGTTGATGACTCTTTGCGCAACACCTACATCAAAGCCTGCAAAGACGCACAGAACGAAATCATCGCCAACACGGGCAACAAGACCTTGTGCCGCATTATGGAGAAGTCGTGGGGCAACTACCAAACCCTCGCCGACTTCGTGAAATACGCTCAAGGCAAGAACCAAGAAGTCAAAGCGGTGAACCTACTACAAAACATCTCCGATAAGGATTTGCGCGATATCAGCCTTGAAGTCTTAAAAGACCACTTCGACCATACACCCGACATCTCCTCGTCCATCATCTCCATGCCGACCGAGTTGTACGGTGAATATATCCTCAGCCCTCGCGTGAGCAACGAGATGCTCGTGCCTTACCGCAAGACCCTCACCGAGTTTTTCCCAGAAGCGGAGCGACAGCAATACCACGACAACCCTACCCTGCTCGTCGACTGGGTGAAGCATAACATCTTCGTTGACGACGAATTAGCCCTGCAGCGCATCCCAATTTCTCCTTTGGGCGTTTTGAAAGTCCTCAAGGCCGACCACCATTCCCGCGACATTTTCTTCGTCAGTATGGCAAGAAGTTTGGGCATTGCTGCACAAATCAATCCTGTGAACGGCAATGTACAGTACTTTGGCAAGGACTGGACCAATGTGGACTTTGAAGCCGCAGAGCCTGCCAACACCGCAGTGGGTTATTTGGACATCCAGTACTACCCTATTGCAGCCATGCCCAATCCAAAATACTACACGCATTTCAGCATCAAGAAGTTTGACGGCAACAGCTTCCGTCTCCTCGCCTACGATGCCCAAGACCCCGGCATTGACGATGGCATGACGCTGTCGAGTTTTGAGCACCCAACGCCCTTGGAAGCCGGCTACTACATCCTCACTTCAGGCACCCGTTTAGAGGATGGCACCGCGCTGACTCACAGCGAGTTCTTCACCATCAAGACAGGTGAGACCACGAACGTGAACCTCATCCTGCGCCAACCCGATGATGAACTTCATGTCATCGGTTGTTTCTATTCCGACAGCCACTTCACCGACCCTGAAAACGGAGAAGTGAACAACCCGAAACTGTTGATGGGTGGTGACTATTTCATCCTCGGTTATTTGGACCAAGGCAGTGAGCCGACCACCCACGCCATGCAAGACATCGCCGCTTTCCGAAAAGAATTCGAGACCAGTAATCTGCCCATGATTTTTATCTTTGGCAGCAAAGAGGAATACGACAAGTTCAAAATCAGGAACTTCAACGAGTTACCAGACGGCATCGTATATGGCCTCGACGACGGAGCTATCCGTGACGAAATCTTTGACTGTCTGCACCTTAACACCGAGATTCGCCCTATCTTCCTCATCGTTAACGCTAACAGTGAGGTAGTATTTATGAAACAAGGCTATACGATCGGGTTGGGAGAGCAAATCCTGAAAGTATTGGCAAAAGTCAAATGAATCATTTAATCGAGTGAAAAGCATCCACGATGTGGTTGATTTTAGGCTTCCCATGATGATATAGGATGGAGATGACATCAAATCTCACATCCAAATCGATTTTATGTTCATAATAATAGGAAGTCGCGGCGGCAAAGATATGAGCACGTTTTTGACGATTGACGGCCATTTCGGGTGTACCATAATCATCCTCCTGACGCGTCTTCACCTCAACAAATACAATGTCTTTCCCATCTAGGGCAATAATATCGATTTCCTTGCGATATGCGCGCCAATTTCTTTCAAGGATTTGATAGCCTTTATCCGTAAGAAATTGGGCGGCCAAATCTTCTCCAATCTTTCCCAATGAAGGTTTCTTTTCCATGACAATAAATAGCGACTAGCAAAGATAGTGAATTTTCTTGAACGATGAACGCCAGGCCTCATAAAACAGAGAAGCCCGCACCTTTCTGGGTGCAGGCTTTCCGTTGTGGGTGGGCGGCGCGCTACTTTCCCACGGTCTCCCGCAGTATCATCGCCGCGGCG